>LJHX01000059.1 GCA_001295935.1 alpha proteobacterium AAP81b | reverse complement strand
CTTGTCGGCGGCAAGCCCCGCCAGCCGCTCGGTCAGGTCGGCAAGCAGCCGATCGCTGAACCCCGTCCCGACCCGCCCGGCATAGCGCAGCCCGCCCGCTTCCTGCACGCCGAGCAGCAGCGACGCGAACCCTCGTCCCTTGTCGGACGTCGACCAGCCGCCGATGACGAATTCCTGGCGCTTGGTGCATTTGGCCTTGAGCCAGTTCCTGGTCCGTCCGCCGCGATAGGCGGCGTCGGCGCGCTTGCTGATGACGCCTTCGTGCCCGGCACCGCACAGCGCGTGAAAGACCCGCTCGCCGCCGCCGCGGACATGCTCCGAATAGACCAGCGCCGCCGGGCCGCCATCGAGCAGGTCGGCGAGCGCCGCCTTGCGATCGAGCAGCGGTTTCGCCGTCAAATCCTCACCATCGCGTTCGAGCAGGTCAAAGGCGAAGGCGATCAGCGCCCCGCCATCCTTGAGCGCCGCCTGCAGCGTCCCGAAGCTCGGCCGGCCCTCGGCATCGAGCGCACAGATTTCGGCATCGATCAGCGCGCTGTCGCACGGCAGGCCGGCGGCGGCGGCGACGATGGGCGCGAATTTGTCGCTCCAGTCGAGCCCTGACCGCGCGTAGGCGCGCGCCACCCCGCCCCCGACGGCGATCAACGCGCGATAGCCGTCGTATTTGGTCTCGTGCAGCCAGTCGCGGCCTTCGGGCGGCGTGTCGACCAGCGTCGCCAACTGAGGTTCGCGAAAAGGCGGCGGGGTGGATTTGGATTTGGCGGAGGCTTTGCCGGTGGTATTGGCCTCGCGCTTGCCGGCCACTTTGCGCAGTGCCTCACCACCGTCACTCACCACCTCGTCACCCCCGCGCACGCGGGGGCCGATCGCCTGCGCGTCGTCACCGGTGCCGCCTTCCGCGCGATGGGCCCCCGCGTTCGCGGGGGTGACGTCGTTTTGCGTGGAAGCGACAGCCTTGGTCGCGGCTTTCCCTCCCGGCTTGACCGGCAAGGTTGGCGGCCCCACCGTCGGCGCCGCGACCGCACTCGGCCGCTTGGTCTTAGCCCACACGTCCTTGCCGGCGGCGATCTCGTCCATCCCTCGCCCGGTCGTGACGCTGGTCAGATGTGCCGCCACCAGATCGTCGCCATTGGCATGGGCATCGGCGATCTTGAACAACAGCCAGTTCTCGCGCGCGCGAGCGGTGCGGCTGCCCTCGTCGTCGGGCTTCAACCGGATCAGCACCCGTTCGCCGCGCATCCGCTCGCCGTGCAGCAGGAAGTGAAACTTGCCCGCCTTGAGGCCCTCTTCGGGGTCGTCGATCGGCTCCCAGGTGCCGCGATCCCACAGCATGACGGTGCCGCCGCCATATTCGCCCGCCGGGATGATGCCCTCGAAGCCGCCATAGTTCATCGGATGGTCTTCGGTGCGCACCGCCAGCCGCCGCACCTTGGTGTCGGTACTGGGGCCGCGCGTCACCGCCCAGCTGACCAGCACGCCATGCCATTCGAGGCGGAAATCCCAGTGCAGGCGGGTGGCGGCATGCTTCTGGACGACGAAGGCGAGATCATGGGTACGGTGCTCGCCGACCTCGCCGGGGGGTTCCTGCGTCTTCGCGAAGTCGCGCTTGGCGTTGTAGCTGTCGAGGCTGGCCGCTCCGCTCCCCTCCCGCTTGCGGGAGGGGCTGGGGGAGGGAAGGACCTTGCCCTCAGAACTACCCTTGCCGGCACTCCCCTCCCCCGACCGCTGGCGCTTCGCGCCGTCTCCGACTCCCCGCAAGCGGGAGGGGAGAAGTTTCTTCCCCCTCACGCCCGCTTCCGCGCCGCAGGCTTCTTCGCGGGCGCCTTCGCCGCCGCCTTCTCATCCCCACCCTTCTCGATCGAAGCCTTCAACGCCGCCATCAGGTCGATGACATTCGACGGCCGCACCTCGGGCGCCTCGACCGGCGCCGGCTTCACGCCGCGCTTGGTGTCGATCAGCGCCTTCAGCGCCTCGTCATAGCGGTCGTGATATTTCCCCGGATCGAACGGCGCGCTGCGTTTGGTGATGAGGGTCGTCGCCAGGTCGAGCAACTCCTCGGGGGGCTCGCCCTCGGGCAGGCCGCGGAAGAACTGGTTGGCCTTGTTGACTTCCTCGGCATAGCGCAGCGTTTCCAGCACCATGCCGCGCCCGCACGGCTTCAGGCTGCACAGATATTCATGGCCGCGCATCGCCAGCTGGCCGAGCCCGACCTTCTTCGTCAAGCGCAGCGCGTCGCGGATGACGCCGAAGGCCTCCTCCGCCAGCTCGTCCTTGGGCACGACATAATAGGGCTTTTCGAAATAAATCGGGTCGATCTCGGCGGCATCGACGAACTGCACCAGCTCGAAGGTCTTGCGGCTTTCGAGCTTCACATCTTCCAGTTCCGCATCCGACAGGAGGACATATTCGCCCTTCTCGACTTCATAACCTTTGACGATATCGTCGGGCTCGACCTCGCCGAGGCCCGGTACGGTCTTTTCATATTTGATGCGCTTGCCGCTCGGCTTGTGGATCTGGTTGAGGGCGATGCCGGCGCTGCTCTTCGTCGCCGAATAGAGTTCGACCGGGATCGAGACGAGCGCCAGGCGGAGCTGGCCGGACCAATAGGCACGCGCGGGCATGGGCAGGACTTTCGGGCAGTTGGCCCCTGGTCAATGCGTGCTGGCGGCCGTTCGTTCCGCTAGCCGCGCCAGAGCCCAGGCGGCGGCATCGGCAACCCCCGGGTCGGGATCGCCGGCAAGCGCCGCCACCGCCGGCCGCAACGCCGCATCGCCGCTGTTGCCGGCGGCGTAGAGGCAGTTGCGGACGAAGCGGTCGCGCCCGATACGCTTGATCGGCGAGCCCGAGAACACCGCGCGAAACGCCGCATCGTCGAGCGCCAACAGGTCCGCCAATCGCGGCGCCGCGAGTTCGGCGCGGGGACGGAAGGCCTGCATAGCCTGGGCCACCGCGGCGAAGCGGTTCCATGGGCAGGCGGCGAGGCAATCGTCGCAGCCATAGATGCGGTTGCCCAGCGCCGCGCGAAACTCGTCCGGCACCGGCCCCTTGTGCTCGATCGTCAGGTAGGAAATGCAGCGCCGCGCATCGAGGCGATAGGGCGCCGGAAACGCCGCCGTCGGACACGCCACCTGGCAGCGGTCGCACGACCCACAGCGATCGGCGTGCGGCGCATCGGCCGCCAGATCGAGCCCAAGCTCGAGAGTCGTCATGATCGACCCCAGGAACAGCCACGAGCCATGCGCCCGGCTGACGAGGTTGGTGTGCTTGCCCTGCCACCCCAGCCCCGCTGCCTCGGCGAGCGGCTTCTCCATCACCGGCGCCGTATCGACAAACACCTTCACACCGGCATCGGGCGCCGCCGCCACCAGCCAGCGGGCGAGCGTCTTCAGCCGCTTCTTGACGACCTCGTGATAATCCTCGCCCTGGGCATAGACCGAGATCGCCGCGCGGTCGGGATGCTCGGCGAGCCGGCGCGGATCGTGCGGCGACGCATAGCTCATGCCGAGCATCACCACCGACCGCACCTCGGGCCAAAGCCCGCGCGGCGACGCCCGCCGCGATTCGGTCTCGGCCATCCACAGCATGTCGCCATGGCAGCCCTCCGCCAGCCACTGCCGCAGCCGCGCGCCGGCCGCCGGCGCCGCATCGGCCGGCGCAATGCCGAAAGCGACAAAGCCCAGCCGCGCCGCCTCGGCGGCGAGCGCCTCGCGCAGCGCGCTCACGCCGGCGGCAACCGCCCCAGCCAGTCGGCGATGGCGCGCGTCACCCGCGTCTCGACCTCGCCCCACCACGGCCAATGGCCGATGCCCGGCATT
The DNA here is from genome assembly GCA_001295935.1 of alpha proteobacterium AAP81b. GTDB lineage: Bacteria > Pseudomonadota > Alphaproteobacteria > Sphingomonadales > Sphingomonadaceae > Sandarakinorhabdus. Next base: position 9,848 of record LJHX01000059.1, on the reverse strand, counting down.
TCGTGATAGTCGACCTCGCCGCCAAGCCGCCGCGCCGTCGCCCGCGCGATCCCCGGCCCGGTGATGCGGTCGGCGGTGCCGACGATGATCAGCGCCGGCGCCGTCAGCCGGCCATGGTCGATCCGCGTCGCCGCGGCGCCGGTTACCATCTCGGCGAGCACCCGGCCCGAATCCCACACGAGGCTGCGCCAATCGGCCTCGGCGATCGCCTCGGGAACGCCATTGTAGATGCCCCAGCGCGCCGCTTCCCAGCCGATCCGCGTCGGCGACCGCCACCAGCCCCAGCGCGTCACGACGCCGGCGAGCGTCCGCACCGCCGCCAGGCTCGGGGCGTTGGTCGCGGCGGTCGGCCCTGGCGCCACCAGCACCAGCCCGGCGTGCGGCACCTGCGCCGCGACGAGCTGCGCCAGGCTGCCCCCCATCGAATGGCCGAGCAGCACCGGCGGCGCCGGCAGGTCCTCGACCACCCGCCGCACCGCGGCGATGTAATCGGCAATGCCGAGCCGTCCCAGTTCCGCCGGCGGCGCCAGCCGCGGGTCGCGATCGTGCAGCGGCAGCACCGCCGTCACCACCTGATGGCCCAAGGCTTCCAGCTGCGGCACGGCCCGCGCGAACACCGCCGGGGTCCCCCACATGCCATGGATACAGACGATGGGCGGCAGCGCCGGCAATGCGGCCGGCGCCTCGCCGCTCAAGCCACCACCCCGGTCGCGGCGAGCAGCGCCAGGGTGACGATGTCCGACGCGCTCGCCGTCATCGGCGCGATCTGGATCGGCCGGCTCATGTTGACGAGGCACGGCCCGATCACCCGGCTGCCGCCCAGTTCCTTCAACAGCTTGGCCGAGATGTTGGCCGAATGCAGCCCCGGCATGATCAGCACATTGGCCGGCCCCGACAGCCGGTTGAAGGGATAGAGCGACCGCATGTCCGAATTGAGCGCGACATCGGCCGACATTTCGCCCTCATATTCAAAGCCGACATTGCGTTCGTCGAGCAGCTTCACCGCATCGCGCAGACTGCCGACATATTCGCCCGGCGGGTTGCCGAAGTTCGAATAGCTGACGAACGCCACCCGCGGTTCCTGCCCCAGCCGCCGCGCCACCGCCGCGGTCTGTTCGGCGATATCGGCCAATTGCTCGGCAGTCGGGCGCTCGGTCACCGTCGTGTCGGCGATGAAGATCGTTTCCGACTTGCCGACGAGCATATGGACGCCGAACGGCCGATGGCCCTCGGCGGGGTCGATGACCTGGCGGACCTGGCGAAAGGTCGTCGCGAAATTGCGGGTGACGCCGGTCAGCATCAGATCGGCCTCGCCCAGTTCGACGAGCATCGCACCGAAGACGTTGCGTTCGTGATTGACCATGCGCTGGACGTCGCGGAGCAGATGGCCGCGGCGCTGCAGCCGCGCGTAGAGCCGCTCGACCATGCGCGGTACCAACGGGCTGACGCTCGAATTATGGATTTCATAGCTCTCGACATCGGCAACGCCGATCCGCGCCAGCCCCTCGCGCACCGGCGCCTCGCGGCCGACCAGCACCGGCTCGCCATAGCCCGAATTGCGCCAGTTGACCGCGGCGCGCAGCACCACCTCCTGCTCGGCCTCGGCGAAGACGCAGCGGCGTGGCCGGGCCTTGGCCGCCTCGACCGCGCCCGCCAGGATCTGCGTCGTCGGGTTGAGCCGCGAGCGCAGTTCCTGGCGATAGGCGGCCTCGTCGAAGAAGGGCTTCCGCGCCACCCCCGATTCCATCGCCGCCTTGGCGACGGCTGTGGGGATTTCCTCGATCAGCCGCGGGTCGAAGGGCGCCGGGATGATGTACTCAGGCCCGAAGGTCCGCGCCCGGCCGCCGTACGCCGCCGCCACCTCGTCGGGCACCTGCATCCGGGCGAGCGCGGCGATGGCCTTGGCGGCGGCCTGCTTCATCGTCTCGTTGATCGCCGTCGCGCGTACGTCGAGGGCGCCGCGGAAGAGATAGGGGAAGCACAGGACGTTGTTGACCTGGTTGGGGTAATCGCTGCGCCCCGTCGCCATGATGGCGTCGCTGCGCACCGCGGCGACTTCCTCGGGGGTGATCTCGGGATCGGGGTTGGCCATGGCGAAGATGATCGGGTTCTTGGCCATCGACGCGATCATCGCCGGGGAAACCGCGCCCTTCTGCGACAGGCCGAGCAGCAGATCGGCGCCGACCACCGCTTCCTCGAGCGTCCGCGCATCGGTGACCGCGGCATGCGCCGACTTCCACTGGTTCATGCCCTTCTCGCGGCCCTGGTAAATGACGCCGCTGGTGTCGCACATGATGACATTGCGGACGCCGAGCGACTTGATCAACTCGGTGCAGGCGATCGCCGAGGCGCCGGCGCCGTTGACGACCATGCGGACATCCTCGGGCTTGCGCCCGGTCAGGTGGAGCGCGTTGATGACGCCGGCGGCGGCGACGATGGCGGTGCCATGCTGGTCGTCATGAAAGACCGGAATGTTCATCCGCTCCTTCAGGGTCGTCTCGATGATGAAGCACTCGGGCGCCTTGATGTCCTCGAGGTTGATGCCGCCGAAGCTCGGCTCCATAATCTCGATCGCGGCGATCAGCTTGTCGACATCCTCGCTGGCGAGCTCGATGTCGATCGAATCGATGTCGGCGAAGCGCTTGAACAGCACCGCCTTGCCTTCCATCACCGGCTTCGACGCCAGCGCGCCGAGATTGCCGAGCCCGAGGATCGCCGTGCCGTTGGAGATCACCGCAACCAGATTGCCCTTGATGGTGTAATCATAGGCGGCATCGGGATCGGCGGCGATCGCCCGCACCGGCGCCGCGACGCCAGGCGAATAGGCCAGGCTCAGGTCGCGCTGCGTCGCCATCGGCTTCGACGCGATGATCTCGATCTTGCCCGGCTTGCCGCCCATGCGGTGAAACGCCAGCGCCTCGCGGTCGCCGAAATCATCGGGGCTGTCGGCGGTCATCGGTCGTCTCCCTAGCGCCGCCAGCGATAGCGGCCCCGGCCGCGGCTGTCATCTCGCATGGCATCGGCGCGGCCGCGGCAAGGCGCGACGCCCAATCGGCGCGGTGGCGCGGTCGGGTCCTTGATTCCCCGCAAGAACGGCGCGGCGATCGTCTTGAAAACGAAACCTTGAAGCGGCAGAATCATTACAAGCTGGTCAGGTGCCGCGCACCGCACGGCGGCCAGCCCCGGGGGCGGACAACATCATGGCGATCTTGATTGGCGGTACGGGCGACGACAGCCTTGTCGGCGGCAACGATGATGATACGCTGATCGGCGATGCCGGCAACGACACCTTGATTGGCGGCGGCGGCGGCGACCTGATCGAGGGCGGCAGCGGCTATAACCAGCTTTACGCCGCCGGAATGCTCGGCAGCTTCTCCTTCCCCTACTACGGCAATAGTTTCGCCGTCCCGATGCTCGACCGCGGCAGCGACGTCGACACGCTGCGCGGCGGCAACGACGTTGACCTGATCTCGGCGGGCTTCGGCGACCAGATCGACGGCGGCGGCGGTAGCGATACGCTCTTCATCAGCTTCCAGGGGGCGAGCAACGGCGTCAGTGTCGATTTCCGCCTTGCCAGCCAAAGCATCGGCGGCGGCGTCATCAAGAACATCGAGTCGGTCGCCTGGGCCGAGGGCAGCGCTTTCGACGACGTCATCATCGATGGCACAGGCAGCCCCTATGGCTCATTCGGCGTGCTTTTCGGCATGGCGGGCAACGACAGCCTCGTCGCCGGTTACTATACCGGCGCGCTATTCGGCGGCGATGGCGGCGACACCCTCGATGGCCGCGGCTCGCAATATCTGTCGACCCTCGACGGCGGCACCGGCGATGATCTGATCTTCACACCCTTGAACGGTTTCGCGCGCAGCTTCGGCGGCGACGGCGACGATGTCATCAACGGCACCGGCGCGATCTCGGGCGGCGACGGCAACGACCGCATCCTCCTTGTCTACACCTATTACAGCGCCGAGGTTCATGGTGATGCCGGCAATGACGAAATCGTTGTCGCCGATTTGACGACGGGCAGCACGATTCTGTTCGGCGACGCCGGCGACGACACGCTGCGCGGCGGCGGTGGCAACGATCTCTTCAACGGCGGCGCCGGCGACGATCGCATTATCGGCGGCAGCGAAGCTGGTCCCGACCTCTATTATGGCGGCGCCGCCGGCGACACGGCGATCTATTCGGGGCGCAGTACCGACTACGTGCTCGACCGCGATGCCGCCACCGGCATCATCACCATCACCGACAGTCGCGCCGACAGCCCCGATGGCGCCGACCGGATCGACGGCATCGAATTCCTGCGCTTCAGCGACGGCACCTATCAGACCGCCCAGGTCCTCGCTGGCATCGGGCTCGGCGGTGGAAACCTCGTCGGCGGCGACGGCGACGATATCTATGTCGGCAACGAAGACGCCAACAGCGCGATCGGCAATGGCGGCAACGACACGCTGTCGGGCAATGGCGGCAACGACACCCTGGTCGGCGGCGCCGGCGCCGATCAACTCGACGGCGGCACCGGCGACGACCGGCTGCTGTCGAACGGGGTTCTCGGCGCCTACGTCACCCCCTATCCGGGGTTCACGCCGGTCGCCCCCGATCTCGATCGCGATGCTGTAGCCGATACGCTGCGTGGCGGCGCCGGCAACGACACGATTTCGGCAGGCTTTGGCGACCAGATCGACGGCGGCGTCGGGATCGACACGCTCTTCATCAGCTTCCAGGGCGCCAGCGCCGGGATCACCGTCGACTTCCGCCTGGCCAGCCAGCAGGTCGGCGCCACCAGTATCGCCAACATCGAGGCGATCGGCTGGGCCGAAGGCAGTGGTTTCGACGATGTCATCATCGATGGCCCGGGCAATGGTTATGCCGGCTTCAGCACGCTATTCGGCATGGCCGGCAACGACCGCCTCGTCGCCGGCTACTATACCTAAAGCCTGGTCGGAGGCGCCGACAACGACACCCTCGATGGGCGCGGGTCGCAATATCTGTCCCTTCTCGATGGCGGCGACGGCGACGATGTTCTCTACCTGACCGCAACCATCGGCTCCGCGGTCGGCGGCGACGGCAACGACACTATCTACGGCAATGGCACGATCTCGGGCGGCGACGGCAACGACCTTATCGTCCTCAACGCCTCCTATTATGGCGGCGCCGTCCATGGCGACGCCGGCGACGACGAGATCATCGCCGCCGCGAACAGCTTTGGGACGACCCAGACGCTGTTCGGCGACACTGGCAACGACACGCTGCGCGGCAGCATCGGCAACGATCTCTTCAACGGCGGTGCGGGCGACGATCTCATCGTCGGCGGCAGCGAAGCTGGACCGGACCCCTATTATGGCGGCATCGCCGGGGATAGTGCGATCTACACGGGGCGCCGCGCCGATTATCGTCTGCTCAACGATGCCGCCAATGCCCGCCTGTTCATCAGCGATCTGCGGGCCGGATCGCCGGATGGCACCGACACCCTCGACGGCGTCGAATATCTCCGCTTCAGCGACGCGACCATCGCGTCTGCCGACCTGCTGGCGACCGCGGGCCAGCGCATCATCGGCACGGCCGGCAACAACATCATCTCGCCGACACAGGCGCCGCGCGGCCTGGCGCGCGCGACAATCTATGCCGACGAAATCCTCGGCCTTGATGGCAACGACAATCTCGACGGCGGCGCCGGCGCCGACACGCTGATCGGCGGCCGCGGCGACGACATTTTCACGATCGACGGTGCCGGCGATATCGTCATCGAAGCCGCCGGCGAAGGCAGCGACACCATGCGCAGTTCGGTCGTCGATCTGCGGCTCGCCGCCAATGTCGAAAATGGCGTGCTGTTCGGCGGCAGCGACCTCGCCGCAACCGGCAACGACCTCGCCAACACGCTGACCGGCAATGCCGGCGCCAATATGCTCGCCGGCGGCGCCGGCGACGATACGCTGGTCGGCGGCGCCGGTGACGACACCCTGCTCGGCGGCAGCGGCGATGACCTGCTCAACGGCGGCAATGGTTTCGATATCGCCAGCTATGCCGATGCCGCCGGCGCGGTGACCGTCGACCTGCGACCGGCCACCAGCACGGCGACGGGCGGCGCCGGCAGCGACCGCCTGGTCAGCATCGAAGGCATCATCGGTTCGGTTTTCGGCGATGCGCTGACCGGCAACGCCGGAGATAACGACCTTGACGGCGGCGCGGGCAGCGACACGCTGACTGGCGGGGCCGGCGCCGACCGACTTACCGGCGGCAGCGGTGCCGACCTGTTCGTCCTCGCCGCGACCGGCGACAGCAAAATCGGTGCTGCCGATGTCATCCTCGATTTCTCGGGCGCCGCCGGCGACGGCGATCGGATTTCGCTTGCCGCGATCGATGCCGATGGTCGCCCCGGCAACGGCGACAGCGCCTTTTCCTGGATCGGCACGGCAAGCTTCGCCCATATCCGTGGCCAGCTCCGCGTCATCGACAGCGGCGCGGCGAGCCGCGTCGAGGGCGACATCAATGGCGATGGCATCGCCGATTTCGCCATCATCGTCAGCGGCGCTGTCGTGCTGACGGCTGCTGATTTCGTCCTTTAGCACCAGGCTGCGACGCCGGGGGCCGTTGCAGCGTCGGCCATCGCAGCCTCCCGCGCGCCAAGGTCGCCGAAACCCAAACTCGGCGATCGCGATCGGCGGCGGTGACGGCGACGCTTGAGCGCCGGCGACGGGGCGTTACAACCGCGGCAATGACCGTCGCGTCCCAGCCCTCGCCGATGATCGCGCAATATCTGGCGCTGAAGGACGAAGCCCCCGATTGCCTGTTGTTCTTCCGCATGGGCGACTTCTACGAACTGTTCTTCGACGATGCTGCCATTGCCGCCGCCTGTCTCGACATCGCGCTGACGCGGCGCGGCGAGCACGCCGGCGCGCCGATTCCGATGTGCGGCGTGCCGATCCATGCCGCCGACGGCTACCTCGCGCGCCTCATCAAGGCCGGCCACCGCGTCGCCATCGCCGAGCAGATCGAGGCCCCGGCCGCCGCCAAGGCCCGTGGCGGCAAGTCGATCGTCGCGCGCGCCATCGTTCGCGTGGTGACGCCGGGGACGCTCACCGAGGCCAATCTGCTCGAACCGCGCCGGGCGAACTGGCTGGCGGCAGTGGCGCCTGGGCCGATCACCGGCCTCGCCTGGTGCGACCTGTCGACCGGCGCCTTCGCCACCAAGGCCTTCCCCGCCGGCGAGCTCGCCGCCGAACTCGCCCGGCTGGCGCCTGCCGAACTGATCGCCCCCGACGGCTGGAAGGGCGTCCCGGCGACCGCCCGCCCGAGCCTCGACTTCGCCGAGGCGCGCGGCGAGGCGCGGCTGAAGGCGCGCTTCGGCGTCGCGACACTCGACGGCTTTGGTAACTTTACCAAAGCCGAGATCGCCGCCGCCGGCGCGCTGCTCGCCTATGTCGAGGCGACCGCCAAGGGCGCGGTGCCGCTGCTCGCCCCGCCGGCACCCGAATTGCCGGGCAGCAGCATGGCGATCGACGCCGCTACCCGCGCCAGCCTCGAAATCGCCCGTGGCCCGGGCGGCGGCCGCGCCGGCAGCCTCGAAGCCGCGATCGACCGCACCGTCACCGCCGCCGGGGCGCGGCTGCTGGGGGCCGATCTCGGCGCGCCGCTGACCGACGCCGCGGCGATCAACGCCCGCCTCGACCTCGTCGCCTGGTTCGCCGATGCCGGCGTCACCCGCGCCCGCAGCCGCGACGCGCTGGCGGCGATGCCCGACATCGCCCGCGCTCTCGGCCGGCTGGCGGTCGGCCGCTGGAGCCCGCGCGACCTCGGCCAACTCCGCGACGGTCTGGCGCTGGCGCTGCAGTTGAAGGCGGCGCTCGCCGCGCAGGCGCTGCCGCCGCCGCTGCTGCTCGCAACGCTGGCGCGGATTGGCGCGCATGGTGGCCTGGTCGAAGCCCTGCGCGCCGCGCTGGTGCCCGAACCGCCGATTGACGCCAGCGCCGGCGGTGCCATCGCCCCCGGCCATGACGCCGCGCTCGACGCGCTGCGCGAAACCGCCCGCGACGGCCGCAGCGCCGTCGTCGCGCTCGAAAGCCGGCTGCGCAGCGACACCGGCGTCGCAGCCTTGAAAATCCGCCACAATGGCGTGCTCGGCTATCACATCGAAGTCGCGGCACGCTTCGCCGACCCGTTGCTCAAGGCCGGCCTTATCCACCGCCAGACGCTCGCCGGCGTCGTCCGCTTCGGCTCACCGGAATTGAACGACCTGGCGCTGCGCATCGCCCAGGCCGGCGACCATGCCCTTGCCGCCGAAGCCGCCCATCTCGAGGAATTGCGTGACCGGGCGATGGCCGAGGCCGCCGCGATCACCGAAACCGCCGCGGCGCTCGCCCGCCTCGATGTCGCGGCAGCGCTCGCCGAACTCGCCGCCACCGAAGGCTGGGCGCGCCCGCAAGTCGATACCACCGCCGCCTTCCGCATCGAGGCCGGGCGGCATCCCGTCGTCGAAGCCGCGGTCAAGGCCGGCCGCGGCCGCTTCGTCGCCAACGACTGCGACCTCTCCGCCGACTGCCGGCTGTGGCTGGTCACCGGCCCCAACATGGCCGGCAAATCGACCTTCCTGCGCCAGAATGCGCTGATCGCCATCCTTGCCCAGGCCGGCAGTTTCGTGCCGGCCAGGGCCGCGCATATCGGCGTCGTCGACCGCCTCTACAGCCGCGTCGGCGCCGCCGACGACCTGGCGCAGGGCCGCAGCACCTTCATGGTCGAAATGGTCGAGACGGCGGCGATCCTCAGCGGCGCCACCGACAGGTCGCTGGTCATCCTCGACGAAGTCGGCCGCGGCACCTCGACCTATGACGGCCTCGCCATCGCCTGGGCGGTGCTCGAGGCGGTCCATGACGATCTCAAATGCCGCTGCCTGTTCGCGACGCATTATCACGAGCTCGTTGCGCTGAAGGCGCGGCTGCGCTCGCTCGCCACGGTCACCGTCAAGGTCCGCGAATGGCAGGGCGAGCTCGTTTTCCTCCACGAGGTCGCCCCCGGCGCCGCCGACCGCAGCTACGGCCTCGCCGTCGCGCGTCTCGCCGGCGTCCCCGCCCCGGTCATCGCCCGCGCCAGGAGCGTCCTCACCCGCCTCGAAGCCAATCGCGACAAGACCGGCGGCCTCGCGGCCGGCCTGACCGACCTGCCGCTGTTCACCGCCGCCGCGCCGGCGAGCGACCCCTTGCGCGACCGGCTGGCAACGATCGATCCCGACGCCGTGTCCCCCCGCGAAGCGCTCGACCTGCTGGCCGAATTGAAGGCGTTGCTGACCGGCTGAGTCGGCATTTCATTACCCAAGCGTAGTGGTCGTTACCCCGACCATGAGCCGCTTCGAAACGCTGATCCGTTCGCGCCGCGCCCGCGTGGCTATCGCCGCCAGCCTCGCCGCCGGCGGCGCCTGGGCCTTTGCCCCCTATGCGCTGAGCGACGTCGGTGGCGAGGCATACGTCAATGCGCCGCTGACCCGCATCGTCGCGCCGATCGCCGGCACCGTCGGCGACCTGCCCGAGGCCGGTAGCTATCTCGGCGCCGCCCGCGCGCTGCGGCTGGTGACGGCGCGCGCCATAGACCGCGAGGCGCTCGGCGCGCTCGAAAGCGAAGCCGCCGCCCGCGCCGCGGCGCGCGATCTCGCCCGCGCGCAGCTCAGCGAACTTGCCGCGATGGATTTGAAGCTCGGCGCGCACGCTCGTGCCTATGGCAGGGCCGCCGTCGCGCGCCTCGCCGCCGGCAGCGCCGCCGCCCAGGCCGACGACGCCGCCTGCGAAGCCGATGCCGGCGAGGCCCGCGCCCAGCAGGCGCGGATGACGGCGCTCGCCGGCCAGGGCTTTGCCGCCGCC
>LJHX01000058.1 GCA_001295935.1 alpha proteobacterium AAP81b | reverse complement strand
CCGACGAGCGACGCTGCCACGGAGCAAAAGCGCCCCGCCGCGAAGCGGTCGCCTGAAGAGCGATGACGGTGATTCAACCGCCGTGAAAGCCGCTCTAACGAATGTCGCTCTGCCCGAGATGTTCGGCCTTCCAGCGCATCGCCGTCAGCACGCGCGTGCGCCCCGAGGGGTGGTCGTAGAAGACCGCCTCCTCCCACGGCCCGGGTTCGAGCTTGCGATATTGGCCGAGCTTGACGGCGATGCTGGCAAAGGCCTCGGGCGCCCGTGCGACATTGAGGCCGAAGCGATCGGCCTCGATTTCCTGGGTGCGGATCAGCGTGTTGAACAGCGGCGTCAGCGCCAGGAAGGCGATGGTCAGCAGGATCGTCACCGGCGCGAAGATCGCCGGGTCGTCGAGGCGCGCCACCCCCCAGCCCGCTCCGAAACGCGCCAGCAGCGCCGGCAGCGCCCGCGCCACGAACAGGAACAGCAGCGCCGCCAGAATTGCCAGCGCCACCAGCAGCTTCGTCACATGGCCAAGGACATAATGGCCCATTTCATGCGCCATCACGGCGCGGATCTCGTCGGGCGGCTGCTTCAGCAGATTGTCGTTGAGGGCGATCCGCGTCGTCGCGCCCAGCCCCGCGACATTGGCGGAGATGCGCGTCGTCTGGCGCGAGGCGTCGACGACGAAGACATTTTCCGCCGGAATGCCATTGGCGCGCGCCATCGACAGCACGGCGGTGCGCACCGGCCCTGCCGGCAGCGGCGTGTAGCGGTTGAACAGCGGCTCGACGACGACCGGCGCGATCAGGATGAAGAAGGCGAGGCCGGCGATGGTGATGCCGGTGGCGCCGAGCCACCAGTCGCGCGGGGCGCGGCGGATCGCGGCATGGATGCCGGTGAACAGCAACGTTACCGCGACGAGGTTGATGGTGATGGCGATCGCCGCCTCGCCCGCCCAGGCGGGGAAGCTTTGCGTCGACAGGCCATAGTCATGCTCGCGGACGAATTGCTCCCAGATCGCCCAGGGCAGGGTGAGCAGCGTCGTCAGCAGGATATAGGCGGGCAGGAAGCGCAGCGCGTGGACCGCCGGGCGGCGCGCGCTGCCGTCGCGGCGCCGCCCGGCCCAGGCCGACAGCCGCGCTGCCCAGCCGAAGCGCAGGGTCGCCCAGGTGACGGCGATGGTGATCGCCGCGTCGACGAACAGCAGCAGATAGCCGCCTTCGAAATAGGCGTCGGAACGGGCGCGCGCCGGCCCTGACAGGGTGGCGAGCCAGGCGCGCGTCGCGAGTTCGGGATCGAAGGCCATTGGGGCTCCGGGTTGCTGTGCTAGGGATATAACACGCGGCGGAGCGGAGGCAAGCGGGGGCTCCGAGGCCGGCGCGGCCACCGAACCCCCAACCGCTCATGCCGAGCGAAGTCGAGGCACGCCGCGAGGACCGGCAGGTGCCTCGACTTCGCTCGGCATGAGCGGGTTTGGGGCAAATCGGGTGGGAGGATCTGTTTGCCTGGTACCTTCCGATGGCACCGGCCTGTCCCACCCCACGGCCCTTCCCTCCCCCAACCGCTGGCGCTGCGCGCCGTCTACGACTCCCCGCAAGCGGGAGGGGAGTTGGCTACGCCACGGCGCGGACGCCGCTTTCGAGGATCGCCTGATAGGCGCCGTAAAGATCGTCGAAATGTTCGTCCATCGTCCGCACCCGCGCCGATTCGGCGCGCGCCGTCGCCTGCATGGCGGGGCGGTCGGCGATCGCGGCGAGAATGGTCTCGGCGCAGCTGGCAGCGTCGCCGGTGGCATAGGTCAGCCCGGCGCCGGGCCGGACATGGTCGACGGCGGCGCCTTCGTCGGGAACGATGATCGGCAGCCCCGAAGCGAGCGCCTCGGCCTGCACCATGCCGAAGGTTTCCGACGCCGCGCCATGGATCAGGAAATCGGCGCTGGCGAACATCGCCGCCATCTGCTGGCGGTCGCGGATCGGCGTCAGCGGCAGGATATGGGGGTTTTCGCCGGCGGCTTTCAGCACGCTCGCCCGGGCATGGCCGTCGCCGAGCAGGACGAGACCGATGGGGGCGTGATAGCCCGCCAGCCGCACCCCCTCGATGACCAAAGGCCAGCGCTTTTCGGGCGAGAAGCGCCCTATGCCCAATAGCAGTGTGCCGTCCTCAGGCAGCTCCATCCGCTCGAGCAGCCGCGCCCGCAGCGCCGGGTCGCGATAGCCGGGGGAGTAGAAGCCGGGCTCGACCCCCATCGGGATGGTGATGGCATGGCCGATGCCGCCGCCGGCGAGGCGCTCGCGCAGGCCTTCGGATGCGCAGACGACGAGCGAATAGACCTGGTCGAGCCGGCGCAGGTGGCGCCAATACCAGTCGAAGCCGCGGTCGATCGTCTCGCGCCGCGCCAGCCCCTCGAACCAGCGATAGGCCCAGGCGGCAAAGGGATCGGCGTGCATGATCAGCGATCGCGGCTGCTGCCCCGGCCAGGCGGCGACGGCATTGGCGCTGAACCACGGCGACGAACATTCGATGAAATCGGACGGCCAGGCCTCGAGCAGCCCGGTGATCACCGCGTCATTTTCGAAATAGCCATAGTTGCGATCGAGCGGGAAGCGCGGGGATTTGACCGTCACCAGCCGCGCGTAGCGGCCGGCCTCGCTGATCTCGTCCTCATAGCCCGGCACGATGACGGTGGTATCGTGCCCCAGCCGCTCGGCGGCGATCAGCTTGTGCCGGACATAGGTACGGATGCCGCCGCCGGTGACCGAATAGAGCCCGGAGATATCGACCAGCTTCATGACCGCGCCTTCCTTGCGCCGTTCGTGGTGCCGGCGTCAACGCCGGGACGCTCAGCCAGGGTTATGGGGTCCGAGGCAGAACAGGCTGCGACGATATTGCAGGGTGATCGGCAGCGTGGTGATGCCCGGCCCGGCACGGAAGGTCACGGCGGCGGCGCGCGGCTTGCCGAAGCAGATGCGCGGGTTGTTCGGCACGCCGACGCCATCGACCGAAAGCCCGTATTTGTGGTTGCTGTCGCGATCGTGGAGCACGCTGAGCGTGTAATTGCCCGGGCTTGGCACGCGGATGCACAGCTGCATCGGCCCCGATGGCGTCACCGGCACTTCGACGCGGCGGAAAAGCTTGCCGGCCATGACGAGCTTGTTGTCGGCCTGGAGGAAATCTTCATCGGTCGGCGGATAGACTTCGACGCGCGCCATGCCGACGCGATCGCGGAAGCCGTCGACGGTGACGACGATCGCCGGACCAGCCTCGCCGGCGCGGCACTGGGCGTCGGTCTTGCCGAGGTCGGGGCTGGGGCGGATGTAGCCCGGCTGCCCGGGGCGCGGCAGATCGGCGGCCGGCGCTGCGGTCGCGCCGGCAAGCGCCAGCAGGCAGATCAGCGCAAAGCGGGGAAGGATCACGGGCAGGCTACTCGAAACATCAGGGGCGGCGTCGCCATTCCAACGCTTCACCAATGGCCAGAATAAGGCCAAGGCCGAGATGGGTGGCGAGAATCAGGCTCGCCATCATCGTCATCAAGGTGCCGATGGCGTCATCATGGCCGATCAGGAAGATGGCGACACCGGCGAAGACGAGATCCTTGTTGGGCAGTGCCGGCAACCGCGCCAGCACCATGCGGATGGCGGCGAGCACCAGCCACCAGTCGAGCGCGACATCGGGCAGCGCCAGATGCCAGGCGAGCGCCAGCAGGCCGTTCTGGACGAGGATGCGGACGATGTGGACGGCGGTCACGTAGAAAAGGTCGCGGCGCGGCGAGCTGAACAGCTGGCGGCGGAACAGCAGGATCAAGGTCGACGGCCCGAGGATGATCGCCACCGACCAGGCAAAGGTCGACCGGTCGATGCCGAGGTGGAGCTGATCGAGCAGCGGATAGCAGATCGCGAAAAGCGCCAGGGTGACGACATTGGCCGCCATGGCGGACAGGATCGCGACATCCTTGATGGCGCCGAAAGGCGCCGAGGTCATGCCGGTGCGCCGCCGCGCCCAAGTGTAGAGATAGAGTTCGCCGACATAGCCGAAGACGAGTTCGTTGCCGACGAGCTTCCTGAGCAGTGCGACGAAGCCCGAGACCGGCATGTTCCACAGGCGGCGGTAGATCAGCCAGTCGGCCGCCGGCCCGACGAAATAGCTGATGAAGAACACCGTCCAGAAGGCCGGGCTGACCGGCAGGATCGCCCAGACGCGGCCCCAATCGACCTGGCGCAACTGGTAGAGGACGGCGACGAGCACGGCGAGCGAGATCGCCGCGCCCAGCCACCACGCCCAGCCGCGCTGGCGCGGCAGCGGCGGCGGGTCGACCGCCGGGGTCGCGCCGATTTTGGGCCCGGCGACGGGCACCTCCCCCGCGGGGCTGGTCAACACAATCTACTCAGCACGACGAAATCAACACGAGGGTGCGGGTCCGATCTGCAGGGGAGGCGCCGTTTCGGCCGTCAATATGGCATTTTCGCGACCCGTGTCAGCCACCACCGTCGCCCCCAGCAACGAAAGATAGCGCGCCGCGGCGCGCTCGATGGTGAAGGCCGCCATCGCCGCGGCGGCGGCGTCCGCCTGGGCGGCGGTCAGCGGCGGCTGCGCCGCCATCGCGGCGCCGAGCGCCAGGGTGTCGCCAGCGGCGACGACGGTGCCGAATGCGCCGACCAGCGCGCGCATCGACACGCAGCAATCGGTGGCGACGACGGGAAGCCCGCTGGCCAGCGCCTCGACGACGACAGCGGGCAGTGCTTCATAGTCGGACGACAGCACAAAGACATCGGCCGCCGCCAGCGCCGGCGCCGCCGGGCCGGCGCCGGGCAGGCGGACACGGTCGCCGAGGCCGAGGCTGGCGACGAGCGCTTCGAGTCGCGGGCGCTCGGGGCCGTCGCCGATGATGACGAGGCGGTCGTCGGCGCCGGCGCTGGCGGCAAAGGCCTGGATGGCGCGGCCGAAGTTCTTCTGCGCGACGAGGCGCCCGACGGCGACATAGCGGCGGCCGGCGCTTGCTGGCCGCCGCGCGGCGGCGAGGGTGGCAAGCGCCGCGAGGTCGGCGGTGGTCAGCGCCGGATCGTCGATGATCGAGACCCGGTCGGGGGCGACGTGCATATGGGCGACGATTTCGCCATGCATCGGCGCCGCCAGGCCGATGAAGTGATCGAAGGCGCGGCCCTGCAGCGCCAGCCAGCGCCGATAGCCCCAGCGCAGCAGCGGCGGCATATCGGCGCGGACGAGATCGTTCGAGACCTTCAGGAAGATCGGCGGCGCCTTGGCGCCCAAGCGGAGGTGGACGAGCATGGCGACAAGCGCATAGGTGTTGCCGGCGGCGA
Source organism: alpha proteobacterium AAP81b (assembly GCA_001295935.1). Taxonomy (GTDB): domain Bacteria; phylum Pseudomonadota; class Alphaproteobacteria; order Sphingomonadales; family Sphingomonadaceae; genus Sandarakinorhabdus. Next base: position 6,545 of record LJHX01000058.1, on the reverse strand, counting down.
ACAGCCGGCAATCCTCGCGCGCCGCCAGCCGCGCCACCGCGGCGGCGAGGCCGAGGCTGCGCGCCGGCTCGGCGGTGCCGAGGCCGAGGATTTCGGTATCGACGGGAGCTTCGGCGGCGAGCGGGCCGCGGCCGTCGGCAACGAGCACGCGCACCCTCGCGCCATCGGCCGCCCAGGCACGCGCCAGTCGCAGCGCGACGCGCTCGACGCCGCCATGGGCGAAGCTGTTGAGCGGCACGAGGAGCAGCGGCATCGCCGCTGGCGGCGGCGGCAGTGCCGGTGGGACACGCGCGGGCGGGCAGGCTGTCATGGCTTGCCTTAGCGCGCCGCGCTGCGCTCGTTAAGCGCGGACATCGTTTCGAACGATACGTATCGGACGATAATAATACTTACCACAGCAGGATAGTATTCCACCGTTACAATGAGAAGTTCCGCCTCCGGTCGTCGCAAAAGGCCTTTTGAACCCGCAACCCTTATATACAGTATGAGTATCTCGGTTGGGATTGGGGCATAAGTTTCAGATTGCCGCGATGATTGCCGTAACGATCCGACCGTGAAACGCTTGTTTTTTCGATCGGGACGCCGGCGTAAAATTTGGGAGATTGGAATGAAGAGTTATTTTGTTGCGGCGGTGGCAGCGATCGTGTTCGGCGCTTCGGCGGCCAGCGCCACCCTGACGCCGGCCCTCGTCGGCGGGCCGGCCAACCTCGGCGGCGGCAATTTCGCCTTTACCTATCAGGCGACGTTGAGCTCGGCGGCGGCGCTCCAGGCCGGCAACTATTTCACCATCTATGACTTCGGCGATTTCGTCAGCGTCTCGGCGACCCCCGCCAACTTCTCGTTCACCACGCAGCCGGTTGGCATCACGCCGCCGACGGTGCTGCCGAACGACGACCCGGCGGTCGCCAACATCACCTTCATCTACAACGGCCCGACGCTGAACTTCGACATGAACAGCGCCAACAACGCCGAGATCACCTTCAGCCCCTTCACCATCGTCTCGCGCTCGGCGGTCTTTGCGCTCGACAGCTTCACGGCGCAGACGATCAACAATGAAGGCCTCGGCCGCGGCACCTTCATCGACAGCGTCGGCCAGGTCGAAGTGCCGCTCGTCAATGGCGGCAACGGCAGCTTTGTTCCCGAGCCTGCCACCTGGGCACTGCTGATCGCCGGCTTCGGCATGACCGGCGCCTCGCTGCGCCGCCGTCGCGGCGCTGCCGTCGCCGCCTGACGTACCAACCCTGGTACCCGCCTTGCGTCCGGTGCGTTCGCGCGCCGGACGTTTTTTTTGGGGCGCCGGGCGGCGACTGGCCGGAGTGACAGTGTTGCCGGCCGCCGGCGCGGGCGATGACGGCGGCGATGGCCAGCGTCTTCGCCCTGCCGCCGGCCGATGCCGTTCCGGGCGCCGCCGCCGTGCGGGCGCGGGTCCGCGACTTCCTGGCGGCGCACCCGCCGCCGGCCGACCCCGCCCGCCGCGTCAATTGCTGGGCCGTCGCCGACGAAGCTTTCTCGCGCGCGCTCGGGCAGGCGGGGCTGATCGGCATGGTCTGGCCGTGCGCCTATGGCGGCCATGCGCGCCCGGCCATGGAACGCTATATCGTCCTTGAGGAGCTGCTCGCCGCCGGCGCGCCGGTGGCGGCGCACTGGATCGCCGACCGCCAGACCGGGCCGCTGCTGCTGCGCTACGGCAGCGAGGCGCAGCGGCGGCGCTGGCTGCCGGGGATGGCGGCGGGGGAGATCTATGCCTGTATCGGCCTCAGCGAGCCGGGGGCCGGGTCGGATCTCGCCGCGGTGCGGTCGCGCGCCGAAAGGGTTCCGGGCGGTTGGCGGATCAATGGCCAGAAGCTGTGGACAAGCGGCGCGCATCGCTCGCACGTCATGCTGGCGCTGCTGCGCAGCGAGGCGGGCAGCGAACGCCAGGCGGGGCTCAGCCAGTTCCTGATCCCGATGGACACGCCCGGGATCACCGTCCGCCCGGTAATCGATCTCAGCGGCGCGCACGACTTCAACGAGGTGTTCTTCGACGATTGCCTGGTCGCCGACGACGCGCTGGTCGGCGGCGAGGGCGAGGGCTGGCGCCAGGTCACCGCCGAACTGGCGCTCGAACGCTCGGGGCCCGAGCGCTATCTGTCGAGCCATGCGCTGCTGGCGACGCTGATCGACGCGAGGCTCGCCGATCCGGCGGTGACGGCGCTGATCGGCAGCCTGGTCGCCGAGCTATGGACCCTGCGGCAACTGTCCTGGGCGACGGCGGCCAAGCTTGCCGGCGGCGACGATCCGGTGGTCGAGGCGGCGATGGTCAAGGATCTAGGCAATGATTTCGAGCAGCGGCTGCCGCAGGCGGTGCAAGCGGTGGTGTCGGCCGACCTCGATGGCGGCGACGACCTTGGGCGGTGTCTGGCGCAGTTGCTGCTGGTCTCGCCAAGCTTCTCGCTGCGCGGCGGCACCCGCGAGGTGATGCGCGGCATGATCGCCCGCGGGCTGGGACTGCGATGAGCGAGATGCGCCCGCAACTGGTGGCGACGGCGGCGGCGCTGTTCGCCGGCGCCCCTGACTGGCCCGCATTGGCGGCGAGCGGCCTGCCGCTGCTGCTGGTGCCCGAGGCTTCCGGTGGCTTCGGCGGCGATTGGGGCGATGCTGCGGCGGTACTGCGCGAGGCCGGCCGCGCCGCGCTGGCGGCACCGCTCGGCGAGACGATGGTGGCGAGCAAGCTGGTCGCCGGCGCTAGAGCGTCGGTGCAGCAAGGGCAGGGAACGTTGGCGGTGGCGACGGGATGGCTGACGGCAACGCAGTCGGTCCAGCGCTTCAACGGCAGCGCGCGCGGGGTCGCCTGGGGGGCGGCGGCCGATTGGCTGGTGGCGGGGCACCACGGCAGGGCGCTTTTAATTTCGACGTACGCGGCTACCGCCGGCGCCAACCCCGCCGGCGAGCCGCGCGATAGCCTCGTCTTGGATGCCGCGCCGACATTGGTCCTGGGCCGTGCCGATGTATTGGAGCTGGGGGCGTTCGTGCGGGTGGCGCAGATCGCCGGCGGGCTCGAAGCGGCGCTGGCGCTGGCGGTCGATCATGTCAATTCGCGCGTCCAGTTCGGCAAGCCGTTGGCCCGGCAGCAGGCGATTCAGCAGCAGCTTGCCGTGTTGGCCGGCGAGGTCGCCGCCGCCGGCATGGCCTCGGCCGCGGCGGCGCGCGCTCTCGACGCGAGCCGGGACGCCAGATTCGAGATTGCCGCGGCCAAGCTGCGCGCCAATCTCGCCGTGGCGCGCGGCGTCGGCATCGCTCACCAGGTGCATGGCGCGATCGGCTTCACCATGGACTATCCGCTGCAGCGGCTGACGCGGCGGTTGATCGGCTGGCGCTCGGAATTCGGCGGCGATGCATTCTGGGCGGCGCGGCTGGGGCAGCGCGCGCTGGCGCTGGGTGGCGCGGGGTTATGGGCAGAGATGGCGCGGCAGGGGGATCGTTAGCCCGCGTTTCTCAGTTTGAGATCACGGGATTCGCTCATGCCGAGCGAAGTCGAGGCACGTGCCGTGGGCCTGCCTCGACTTCGCTCGGCATGAGCGTGTTCTCGTTCTGGGTGACAATGCGCCCCGCGGTCAGCCCGCCACCAGCCGCAAAATCTCCGCCGCCCGCGCCGCATGGCAGATCAGCAGATCCGGCAAACTCGGATCGGCGCAATTATAGACAAGCGGCGACCCATCGACCCGGCTGACGTGCAGCCCGGCAGCGCGCGCCACCGCGGCGGGCGCGCAGTTATCCCATTCATATTGCCCGCCCGTGTGAAGATAGATGTCGGCCTCGCCGCGCAGCACCGCCATCGCCTTCGCCCCGGCGCTGCCCATCGGCACCAGCACCGCGCCGAGCGCCGCCGCGACCGCGACGGCTTCGGGCGCCGGGCGGGTGCGGCTGACCAGCATGCGCAGCGGCGTCGCTTCGGGGTGCAGCGCCGGCGGGAAGGCGGTGCAGAAACAAGTGTCATGCGCCGGCAACGCCACAGCGCCTTCGGCGGCAACGCCATCGATGGCGAGGCCGACATGCACCGCCCAATCGTCGCGGCCCTCGCCATATTCGCGCGTGCCGTCGAGCGGGTCGATGACCCAGACGCGGCGCACGGCACAGCGCGCCGTGTCGTTCTTTTCCTCTTCCGACAGGATCGCGTCGGTGGGACGCTCGCGGCGCAGCGCCGCCATGAGGAAGGCATTGGCGCGGGCATCACCCTCGGCGCCCATCGCCCTGGCGTCGCGGCCGCCTTCGCTGCGCAGCGCCATCAGGATGTGCCCGGCATCGGTGGCAAGGCGGCGGGCGAGATCGGCGTCGGTCATGCCGCGGCTGTCGCGGACCGGGCGGCGAAAGGCAAGCGACGCGGCCTCAGGGGGCGATCTCGTCGCCTCGCCAGTCGAACAGCCGCCCCGATTGCGCCGGGGTCGCGGCGTCGATGACGGCGAGCAGCTGGCCGGCGGCAACGGCAGGCGGAAACAGCGTCGCCACGCCGCGCTGGAAGGGCAGCGACAGCGGCGAATCGACCGTGCCGGGATGGAGCGCCAGCACGATGCTGTCGGGGTTGCGGCGCGTCTGCTCGATGGCAAGGGTGCGGATCAGCTGGTTGAGCGCGGCTTTCGCGGCGCGATAGGCGTGCCAGCCACCGAGCCGGTTGTCGCTGATCGAGCCGACGCGCGCCGACAGCGCGGCGAAGACGGTCTTTCGGCCTATCGGCAGCAGCGGCAGGAAGGCCTGCGCGACCAGCGCCGGGCCAATGGCGTTGATGGCGAAGCTGCGTGCCAGCGCCGCGGCGTCGAGGTCGCGGAGCGATTTTTCGGGCTTGAGGCCGTCGCCGTGGAGGATGCCGGTGGCGACGATGACGAGATCGGGGGGCGCCGGCAACGCCGCGGCGGCGGCGGCGATCGACGCGGCGTCGGTAAGGTCGAGCTCGGGCCGGGCGAGGCGGGTGACCAGGGCGAAGCCGGGGTTGGCGGCAAGGGCGTCGGCGAAGGCGGCACCGATGGCGCCGCGGCTGCCGATGACGACGGCGTGAGCGGCGGGGGCGAAGCTGGCGAGCATCATGGGGTGTGGCGATGATTATCGGCGCGGGGCAATGCGCCTTGTCGTCACGCAGCGCCTACGCCCGGCAATTCCCACCCCCAGCCGCTGGCGCTGCGCGCCGTCTTCGCCTCCCCGCGAGCGGGAGGGGAGAAATTCAGTCCTTCTCCATCGTGCACTGCAGCGGATGCTGGTGCTGGCGGGCGAAGTCGATGACCTGGTTGACCTTGGTTTCGGCGACTTCATAGGTGAAGATGCCGCAGACGCCGACGCCGCGCTGGTGCACGTGCAGCATGACCCGCGTCGCATCCTCGATGCTCATCTTGAAAAAGCGCTGCAACGTCAGCACGACGAATTCCATCGGCGTGTAATCGTCGTTGAGCATCAACACCTTGTAGAGCGCCGGCTTGGCGGTCTTGGGCTTGGTTCGGGTGGCGACGCCGATCCCGGCGCCGGGGGTGCCGGCATCGTCGTCGCGATCGGAATCGCTGAGGCGCGGGTTGGGCAGCATCGGCAGCAGGCACTCGTCGAGGTCAGGGACAGCCGCCTATATACGGTCTTAAGGCGTCAGCGAAAAGAGCCGAGGTGCCCGGCAGCGCGAAAAGGGCGGGCGCGTTGCCGCACCCGCCCTTTGGCGTAACCCGCCGGAAAGCAGCTTACTTGGTGAAGGTCGACTTCATCTTGTCGGTGGCGATGGCGATGCGGTTCTGCATCGGCTCCATCACTTCGCCGGCCAGCTTGACCATCAGCTCGCTGAGCTTCGAGAATTCGGCGACGGCTGCGTCGAACTGGCCCTTCGAATAGTCGGTCTGCAGCTGCATCAGCTCATTGGGGGTCTTGGCGGCGGTCATGGCGCGCGCGGCGTTCGAGGCTTCCTCGAAGCTCTTGCGGCTGACGTCGGCGATGTGGCTGGCGATCTGCTCGATGCCGGCGGCGGCGGTGCGCGCCGAGGTCATCAGCGCTTCGACATTGCCGCGCGCCATGTCGGTGATCTCGTCGAGCGACTTCATGCCATTCTCGACGGCTTCGCGCGACTTGGCGGTGATCTGCTCCATCGCGGCCTTGCCCGAGTTCATCGCGGCTTCGGCGTTGGTCTTGACGGTTTCCTGGGTGGTTTCGAAAGCGGTGGCCATGGTGGACTCCTGGAAGAAAGGGTTGGCGATCAGTTTGAAAGCCGGCCGCGGCGCCTGGGCAGGCGGCACGATCGGGGTATCGGCAACCGGGGGAGCGGCTGCCACCGCGGCAACATTCGCGGCAGGTTCGGCGACCGGCGGGGCCGGCGGAACTTCGGGGGGCGGGGCGATTTCGGCAACAGCTTCGGCCGGCGGCGGCGCGATTTCGGCAACCGGCGCGGCCGGCGGCGCGGCGACGGGCTCGACAATCGCCGGCGGCGGCGTCACAGCGGCGGCAGCGGCGCTCGCCATGGCGACGGGCGGCGCCGGCGACGCGGCGACGACATCGGCGAAGGGCGGGGTCGCCGGCGACGGCGTGGCAGGCGACGGCGTGGCAGG
>LJHX01000057.1 GCA_001295935.1 alpha proteobacterium AAP81b | reverse complement strand
TCGATTTCAGCCCCGAGGGCATCCGCCAGCGCTGGGAGGCGGGCTATCGCCACACCGGCGAGACGCTGGCAAAGGCGCCGTGGCGCGGCGAATTCGACCCGAGCGAAGGCCTGATCCTGCACGAAGCCTGCGCCGGTGAAATGGTCGAAACGGCGGCGGCGAAGTAGGCGCGGCCGGCCGGGCGGCGCCTTCGGGAGCGGTGCGCTGGCGCGGCTTTCGTGGCGGTTGGAGCATCGGCGCGGCGGTGATTGGTGGCGGCTGCTCGCCGCAGCCTCCATGCGCGGGTGCCGGGGAAACCGGATCGCGGCACTGCCTCGATGCCGGAAAGCGATGGCGCCGGGCGGTCAGCGAACGGCGGTTGGCGTCAGGTGACGCCCGAGCACCGCTGGCGCGTAAAGCGAAGCCGGCTCGCCGGCGCGCAGGGACTTGAGATCGCCCTGAAAGTCGCCGCGCCAGCGGGCCACCCCGGCCTGCGCCGCGCGCGCATCGCTCGCCGCCAGCGCCTGCAACTGCCGCAGCCCGGCGTCGCGCCGCGCCAGCCGGCGGCGGCTGTCGGCGTTGCCGGCGAAGCGCTCGTCGATGCGGCCGAGCGCCGAACGTGCCGCGGCGAGCAGCAGATGCGCCGAGGCAATATCGCCCTCGGCAACTGCTGAACCCGCCGCCGCCGCCGCGGCGTCGACGCTTTCCGCGTCACTGGCGAGGTCGCGAGCCACACTGCCGTTACAGGCGGGGCCGAGCGCGCGGACATAGGCGACCAGCCCGTCAAGGATGCGTGGCGGCGGTTCGAGGCCGTCGAATTCCTCGACGATCAGCCCGCGGATGAACTGCCGCAGCGCCGGATCGCCCGGCGCGCGGCTGACCCGCGGCGGATCGCCGGCGAGGTCGGGGATCGGCCGGGGGTTCGCGACGCCATCGCCGCGCCGGCTGCTGAACAGCGAGCTGGTGACATCGGCGGTGCCGGGCGCCCCTGAAACCCCCGGGAAGACGAAATGCGGGTTGCCGCGCCCGCCACGATGGCAGGCGGCGCATGACAGCCCGGCGCGCGCCGCCTGGCCGCCGAGCAGCAGCGGCGCTGAAAACATCGCGCGGCCGACGGCAACCTGCGCCCGCGTCGCGGCATCGGCGGGGGGTGTCAGGCACTCGCCGGGGGCGGTCGTCAGTACGCCAACCACCTCGGCGCGCGGCAGCGTCGGGGTAATCCAGCGCAACTCGCGCAGCACCGGCGCCGGGGCGGCCGCGGCGCCGGCGGCGAGTGCTAAAGCGAGTGCGGCGAACGTCCGGCGACGATCCACGCGCGCAGCTCCTCCGCCTCGGTGCAGCCGAAGCGGCACTGGCCGTCGAGCGTCGCCAGCATCCGCCGGGCGCCGGCGAGGTCGCCGCGTTCGACCATCAGCTCGCCGAAATATTCGGTGGCGCCGCGATGGCCGGGCGCCGCCGCCAGCGCGGCGCGGTAATAGCCCTCGGCGATCGCGAAGCGCCCGAGCTTGCGATTGGCGAAACCGAGGTAGGTCAGAATGTCGGGGTGCGGCCCGAAGACGCCGCGCGCCGCCTGCAGCGCCGCGATCGCTTCGTCGTAGCGGCGTTCGTTGATCAGCGCGACGGCGGCGAGATACTGGCCGTCGCCGAAGTCGCTCGCCGCGAGCAACAGCCCGCCGGCGGGGACCGCCATCGCCGCGGGCACGCCGCCGCCCGCCACCGCCGCCGCGACTGCCTCGTCGGCGGCCTTCAAATCGGCGGCGCCGGGGCAGGTCTCGGCACAGGTGGCGCGCTGGGCGCGGATCGCGGCGAGCGCTTCCTGCGCCTTGGCGGCGTCGCCGAGTTTCGCGTCGGTGATGCCGAGGTCGCGCCAGGCGGCGACCATCGTCGGCTCGAGCTTGGCGGCCCTGGCGTAGAATTTGCGCGCGCCCTTGAGGTCGCCGAGCCCGGTGCGGGCGACGCCGGCGAGATATTGCGCGTTGGCGTCGCGGGCGGCGACCGCCAGCACGCGATCGAAGGCGGTTTTGGCCTTTTTGAAATCCTTGGCATCGAGCGCGGCAACGCCGGCGCGATATTCGACGACCGGATCATATTGCGGGCCGCTGTCGCTCGGCACCCCCGAAACGCCACCGCCGCCGCCGCCGGCGGCGAATGCCGGGGCGCCGACCGCCAGCGCCGCTACGAATGCCAGCCACCGGACGCGCATCGTCATCTCCCTATCCCGGCGCCGAAACTATCAGATTCCCGGCGGCAAGACCAGCGCGGCGCGGGGTCAGCCCATCGGGTAGAGGATTTCCTTGGTCACCGCGTCGCACGCCGCCATCACTTCGTCGCTCAGCGCCAGCTCGCCGGCGGCGAAGATCTCGGCGAGCTGGTCGGTCGATGTCGCGCCGACGATCGTCGACGCGACGAAATCGTGCTGCTTGCTCCAGGCGGTGGCGAGCGTCACGGGGGCGATCCCGGCCTCGGCGGCGATAGCGACGAAGCGTTCCGTCGCGGCGAGCGTCTTGTCGTTGACATAGCGCCGCGCCATCACCGCCTGGCGGCCGCCGAGTTCGAGGTAGCGCGAGAAGCGCGCGCCTTCGGGGCGGGCGCCGCCATTGTATTTGCCCGACAGCGCGCCGCCGCCGAGCGGCGAATAGGGGATCAGGCTGACGCCCTCGTGGCGGCAGACTTCGGCGAGCGCATCCTCGAAGCGGCGGTTGTTGAGGCTGAAATTGTTCTGGATGGTCTCATAGCGCGCGACGCCGAGTTTTTCCGAAACGGCGAGGCTCTTCATCAGCCCCCAGGCGCTTTCGTTGCTGCAGCCGATGACGCGGACCTTGCCGGCGCGCACCAGGTCGTCGAGCGTGTCGAGCGTTTCGTCATAGGCGGTGCCATGGTCGGGCCAGTGCGTCTGGTAGAGGTCGATATAGTCGGTGCCGAGGCGGGTCAGGCTGGCCTCGACGGCGCGGACGATATTGTGGCGATCGAGCGCCGTCATGCCGGCGCGCTGCGAGGACTTCAGCCAGCCATGACTCGGCCCCGAGACCTTGGTGGCGATGATCACTTCGTCGCGGCGTTTGGTCTTCATCCAGCGGCCGACGATTTCCTCGGTCCGCCCCGCCCATTCTTCTTTCGGCGGCACCGGGTAATTCTCGGCGGTGTCGAAAAAGTTGATGCCGGCATCGAGCGACATGTCGAGAATGCGGTGCGAGGTCGCCTCGTCGGCCTGGCTGCCGAAGGTCATCGTCCCCATGCAGATCGGCGAGACGTGGAGGGCGCTGCGGCCGAGGCGGCGGGTCTTCATGGCGGGTCCTTTCCGGGAGGCGTTGCGGGACTAACGCCATCGCCGGGGTGGCGACAAGCCGGCTCGGGCGTCGCCCGCCGCGCTCCTGGCACGCAAAGTGTCGGCAGATTTTACAGCCACACAGCTGTAACAATTCTCAAGGCGGGATTTACAGTGACTTGGCGGTCGTTTCGACGTTGGCACGTTTCGTGCATGAATATTCATGTATCGTTTAGGGGGTCCACCATGCGCTCGCTCAAGCTCATCGCCGCTGCCGCCCTGGCCACCGTCGCGATCGCGGCGCCGGCGAGCGCGGTGACCTTCGCCACCTTCAGCGCCATCGGCAATGGCAACAATTTCCGCCTCAACAACAGCGGCAATTCGGGCCTGCGCACCACCGACGTGACCTTCGTCACCAACACCAGCGGCACCACGCTCGCCCCGGTCGACGTCCGCTTCAGCTTCACCCAGCCGGGCCTCGGCCTGTCGAGCTTCGTCAACAACGTCACCGCGTCGCTGAGCATCACCGGCAGCGCGCCGAAGGGCAGCCCGGTCACGCCGATCGGCGGCTCCCCCACCGGCCCCCGGACCCAGCCGAACCTCGGCGGCACGTTCACCTTCCTGTCGACCGCGCCGATCACTGTTCAGGGCCAGCTGTTCCGCACCACGACCTTCGCCGCCGGTTCGAACCTGCTGACGGCCACCTTCAGCAGCGCCACCATCGCCGGAACGGGCGGCGGCAACAGCGCGACCTTCGCCGGCACGACCGTCACCTACACCTCGGACTTCCTCGACTTCGAGAATGGCAGCAACAGCTTCACCACGACGCTCGCCAACCTCACGCCGGGCCTTGCGGTCACCACCAACGCCGCGCTGCGCGCCTTCCGCGCCCGCATCGGTGGCAGCTTCAACGCGCAGTACGTTCCGGTGGCCAGCAACGCCGTTCCCGAGCCGGCGACCTGGGCGCTGCTGCTGACCGGCTTCGGCCTCGTCGGCGTCGCGATGCGCCGTCGCAAGACCGTCGTCGCCGCCTGATCGCGAACGCTTTGCACGACGGCGCCGTGGGAGAGCCCGCGGCGCCGTTCTGCTGACCGCGCCCCGACGTTACGCCCCGGCGCTCGCCGTCAACTCTCGCCGTCGGGGACCGCGGCGCGCAGTGCCGGGCTGCGCACGGCATAAACCAGCAGTGCCACCAGTGCCGCCGCGCCGAGCAGATAGGGCAGCATCTGGCCGAGCCCATAGAGGCCGATGCCGATCGCCGGCGCCGCCACGAAGCACGAGCCGTTGATCGACGTTACCGCGCCGGCGACGCCGCCCTGCTCGGAACGGCCGACCGCCAGGCTCGCCCCGGCGGTGAACCCCGGCCGGGCCAGGCCATAGCCCAGCGACATCAGCGCGAAGGCGACGACCAGCGCATGGAAGTCGGGGGCCAGCGCGACGCCGAGCGTGCCGATGGCGGCGATCGCCGTACCCCACAGCATCAGCGATGGCGGCGTCATCCGGAACATCGGGATCAGCCCCCATTGCGCCAGCAGGGTGGCGCCGGCGCTGGCCATGAAGACGATGGCGATCGACGGCTGGGCGGCGACGGCGCCGACCCCGAGGCGATCGATGACGAGGAAGCCGAGCGCCTGGCCGGTCGCCGCCTGGATCGAGCCTGAGCAGAAGCCGAAGATCATGAAGGGCAGGATGCGCGGGTCGCGCCACGACAGCGCCGGCTGGCGCCCCGCCGCCGCCGCCTGGACGCTGGCACCGGTGCCGCCGCCCGAAACCAGCGGCTCGCTGACCGGCGCGCCGCGCGGGCTGTCCTCGAGGCCGGGCAGCATCGGCTGATGGGTGGGATCGTCGTCGGGCAGCCATTGCCGCACCGCCCAGAGCACGACGACGGCGATGAGGGCAAAGGCGAACAGCGGCCCCGACAGGTCGAGAAAGCCGAAGATGAACAGCGGCGCCACCGCCGGGCCGATGATCGTGCCAAGGCCGAAGGCCGAGGACAGCGTCGACAGCGCATTGGTGCGCTCGGCCTCGCTGGTGCGCGCCGCGACATAGGCCTGGGCGGCGGGGTTCGACGCCGATCCGAAAATGCCGAACAGCGAGCGCAGGCTGGCGAACAGCACGAAGGTAGCGACCGGCGCCAGCCAGCCCTGCAGGCCGGCGAGGATGGCGACGCCGCAGCCGAGCATCGAGACGCCGAAGCCCATGACGCCGACCTGCATCAGCCGGCGGCGGCCGCGCAGATCGGATTGCCGCGCCCAATAGGGGGCGGTGAAGGTCCACAGCAGCGCCGAGAAGGAAAATATCACCGCCACCAGCAGGTCGGGGATGTGGATGACGCGGGCGATCGCCGGCAGCACCGTCTGCAGCGCGGTGTTGCCGGCGGCGACGGTGAGCAGCACCGCGAACAGCGTGGCGAACTCGCGCGGCGGCAGGCCGGCGGTGCGGGAGGGGGAAAGGGCCATGCGCCGCTGCTTGGCCGAGGCGGGCGGGCTTGCCAAGCGCCGACGCATCCGCCAGCGCACTCCGACATTTCGTTGCGAGGCCGATCTGGATAAGGGCCTGCCGTTGCCGTCTAGCTGGGATTTGCGGTGCCCAAGTTGCTCTTGCATTGCACAAGCGACCGCAACCGTGCACAAGTGCGCCCATCAGATTGAACAGGGTTGCGGGCGCATGCGGTCATGGCGGGCACTGGTCAGCGTGCTGGCCCTGACGGCGTGCAGCGGCGAAGACGGCAAACAGGCCGGGGGGCCGGGTGGCCCCGGCGGCCCGCCGCCGCCGGTGACCGTCGCGACGCCGCTGATCAAGCCGATCGTCGATTGGGACGATTATATCGGCCGCTTCGAAGCGCGTCAGTCGGTCGAGGTGCGGCCGCGCGTTTCGGGTTATGTCGAGCGGCTGGCGTTCAAGGACGGCAGCTTCGCCCGCGCCGGCGAACTGCTTTTCGTCATCGATCCCCGGCCCTTTGCCGCGGCGCTCGCCTCGGCCGAGGCAGATGTGCTGCGGGCGCGCGCCAGCGCGCAGCTGGCGCGCGCCAATTTCAGCCGCACCAAGACGTTGTTCGAGCAGAACGCCCTCAGCCGCCAGGAGTTCGAGACCGACCAGGCGACCGCGGCGCAGGCCGATGCCGAGGTCGCGGCGGCGGTGGCGGTGGCGCGGCAGCGCGCCCTCGACCTGTCCTTCACCCGGGTGACGGCGCCGATTTCGGGGCGTGTTTCGGATCGCCGCGTCGATGTCGGGGCGTTCGTGACGGCAGGATCGACGCCGATGACGACGATCGTCAGCCTCGATCCGATCCACTTCGTCTTTACCGCGTCGGAAGCGCTCTACCTCAAATATCAGCGCGCCAACCAGGCCGGCACGCGGCCGTCGTCGCGGATCGCCCCCAATCCGGTCGACATCCGCCTCGCCGATGAAACCACCTACCGCTGGCGCGGCCATATGGACTTTGTCGACAATGTCGTCGCGACCGGCTCGGGGACGATGCGCGGCCGTGCCGTCGTGCGCAATCCGACGGGCTTTCTGACGCCGGGCATGTTCGGCCATATGCGGTTGCTCGGCTCGGGCGCCTATCAGGGCATGCTGATCCCCGAGGACGCCGTCGTCACCGACCAGACGCGCAAGGCGGTGCTGGTCGTCGGGCCCGACAACAAGGTGGCGCAGCGCGTCGTCGAACTGGGGCCGATCGTCGATGGCCTGCGCGTCGTGCGTTCGGGGCTGAAGGCCAGCGATCGCGTCATCATCGCCGGCGTCCAGCGCGGCCGGCCGGGGACCCCGGTGCAGCCGAAGCAAGGCAAGATCGTGCCGCCGG
>LJHX01000056.1 GCA_001295935.1 alpha proteobacterium AAP81b | reverse complement strand
ACTTCCCACCCCCAGCCCCTCCCGCAGCCGAAGGCGACCGTAGGTCAACCGGGAGGGGAGGCGTCAGCCGACGATTTCGGCGTAGGCCCAGTCGATCCACTGGGTCAGCACCTCGACATCGGCGGTGTCGACCGTCGCGCCGCACCAGATGCGCAGTCCCGGCGGGGCATCGCGATAGGCGCCGATGTCGAAGGCCGCACCTTCCTTTTCGAGGCGCGAGACGATCGCCTTGACCTGGTCCTCCGATGCATCGGGCAGCGTCAGGCACACGCTGGTGTTCGACCGCGTCGCCGGCTCTTTCGCCAGATGCGCGACATGCGGGCTGCGCTCGACCCAGCGGTCGATCGCTTGGGCATTGGCGTCGGCGCGCGCCATCAGTTCGGGAAGGCCGCCGATGCGCTGTGCCCAGGTCAGGCTGTCGATATAGTCCTCGACCGCCAGCATTGAGGGCGTGTTGATCGTCTCGCCGCTGAAGATGCCCTCGATCAACTTGCCCTTCGAGGTCAGGCGGAAGATCTTCGGCAGCGGCCAGGCGGGGGTATAGCTCTCCAGCCGCTCGACGGCGCGCGGGCCGAGGATCAGCACGCCATGGCCGCCTTCGCCGCCCAGCACCTTCTGCCACGAATAGGTCAGCACATCGACCTTGCCCCAGGGAATGTCCTGCGCGAACACCGCACTGGTGGCATCGACGAGGGTCAGCCCCTCGCGGTTGTCGCGAATCCACTCGCCGTTCGGCACACGCACGCCCGAGGTGGTGCCGTTCCAGGTGAAGCAGACATCGTGGCTCTGGTTGACGCGGGTCAGGTCGGGGAGTTCGCCATAGGGGGCGGTGACGACCTCGGCGTCGAGCTTCAATTGCTTGATGGCGTCGGTCACCCAGCCTTCGCCAAAGCTTTCCCAGGCGAGCATCGTCGCCGGGCGGGCGCCCAGCAGCGACCACATCGCCATCTCATAAGCGCCGGTGTCGGAAGCGGGGACGATGCCGATGCGATGGGTCGCCGGCACCTGCATCACTTCGCGGGTCAGCTCGATGGCATGGGCAAGACGCGCCTTGCCGAGCTTCGACCGGTGCGAGCGACCGAGGACCTTGATATCGAGCTGCTCAGGTGCCCAGCCGGGCCTTTTGGCACAGGGGCCGGACGAGAAATAGGGGCGCGCTGGCAGCGCGGCAGGTTTCGCAGTCATGGTCTCTCCTCACAGAGAGCGCGCGCCGCGTTGGGACGGCGTGGCCCGCCGCCGTGCATAGAGACCGGAGGCGGACCGTCAAGCGAAAGATTCGATCAAGACCGCGCGCCAAGGCGACGCAGATTGGCGATTTCCGTCACGCTCGGGCGGCGCGACGCCACGCGTGGTTGCGGTCAAACCGCATTCATCGCGCTCGCCACCAAGGCTCGCGCCAGCGTCGTATGGTCGGCATCGGCCATCGCGCCGTCACCGCCGTCGGCGCGATAGGCTGCAATCAGCAGCGGCCGGGCGACGCCGGGGCGCCAGGCGATGGCGACATCGTTAGCGATGCCGCTGGCGGTGCCGGTCTTGTCGCCGACGATCCACGTGGCCGGCAGCCCGGCGCGCAGGCGGCGGCCGCCGGTGCGACTGGCGATCAGCCAGGCGTCGAGCCGGGCGCGGCTTGCTGCCGACAGGCGGTCGCGCAGCCGGATGACGCTCGCCAACATCGCGTCGGGCGTCGTCGTATCGCGCACTTCGCCGGGCGGCACGAGGTTGAGCGCCGGCTCGAAGCGGTCGAGGCGGGTAACCGGGTCGCCAAGGCGGCGCAGCCAGCGGGTCAGCCCGGCGGGGCCGCCGACCAGCGGCAGCAGCAGATTGGCGGCGGCATTGTCGCTGAGCGTCACCGCCGCATCGCAAAGCGTGGCGAGGCTTGCCCGCCTGCCAACCAGCGTCTCAGTGACGGGAGCGTAGCTGACGAGGTCGCTCGCCGTGACATGCAGGGTCTGGGCGAGGCGCAGCCGACCGGCATCGACCGCGGTGAGGATGGCGCCGGCAAGCAACAGCTTGAAGGTGCTGGCGAGCGCAAAGCGTTCGTCGCCGCGATGCGCAAAGCGCCAGCCGCTGGCAAGGTCCCGGGCGGCGACGCCGAAGCGGCCGCTCCGCGCTTCGATCGTCGCGATCGTCGCCGCGAGGTCATCGTTTGGCGCGGGGTTCGTCCCGGCGAGCAGCAGCGGGGCGGCAAGAAGCTGGCGGCGCGACACAGGCATGGCCACAGGCTAGGGTGGCGGCCGAGCCAATGGCAAGACGGAAGGGGAGCGCGCGATGATCGACTGGCAGGACAAGGTGGCGCTGGTCACCGGCGGTGCGTCGGGGATCGGCCGGGCGCTCGCCGGGGCGCTGGCGACACGCGGTGCGCGGCTGATCGTCGCCGATATCGATAGCGACGGCGCGGCGGCAGTGGCGGCAGCGCTTGGTGGCCAAAGCGTCGCGGTCGATCTGGCGGCGCCGCGGGCTGCGGCGGGATTGATATCCCAGGCCTACGACCTTGCCGGGCGGCTCGACTTTGTCGCGTCGAATGCCGGCATGGGTTCGGGGCCGGGGCCGAAGCGGCTGCTCAAGGCCGATCTCGATGCACCGCGGGTCGCCGAAATGTTCGAGGTCAACATGTTCGCGGCCGTTCGCCTTGCCCAGGCCTGGGTGCCGCGCCTTGAAGCGGCGGGCGAGCGGGGGCGGCTGATGATCACCGGCTCGGAGAATTCGCTGTCGGTGCCCGACGCCGTGAAGACCTTCGGCCTCGGCCTTTATGCCGCGTCGAAGCACGGCGTGCTGATCCTCGCCGAATGGCTGCGCGGCGAATGCATCGGCGGCAACAAGCCGCTCGACGTCCATATGCTGCTGCCGGGCGGCGTTTATACCGGGATGACCGCCGATGGCCTTGGCCCCGATCCGGAGAACTGGCCGGCCGAGATGGGCATCATCCTGCCCGAACGCGCCGCCGACATCGCGCTGGCCGGCCTCGATGCCGGGCTGTTCTATATCCCGACGCACCGCCATCTGATCGATGACATGCGGGCGCGCTATGGAGGGATGGCGGCGGCGACGGCGGCGCTGCTCTGAGGATCGGCGCCGCGCCGGCCCTGGCCTACCAGTCCATCTCGGCGGGCTGGAAGCGGTTCGTCTCACCGTCGAGGATGCGCAGGATGCCATCGGCGATGTCGAAGAGCGCGCCGTGCAGCTTGAGCGTGCCGGCGGTCTCGGCGTCGCTCACAAAAGGGAAGGTGCGCAGATTGGCAAGGCTGATGCGGATGCCCTCGAGTTCGAGCGCCGACAGCGCATCGATATCGGGCGACAATGCCGCGGCCTGGCGGACGCGGTCGCGCGCCGGTTCGAGCATGCGGATCCAGGAAGCGATGAAACGCCCCTCGCCGACCCCGGCATCGTCGAACTGGCCGGTATAGGAGGCTGCGATACCGCCGCAGCGGGCATGGCCGAGCACGACGATATGGTGCACCTGCAGCTGGGTGACGGCATATTCGAGCGCCGCCGAGACGCCATGCTGGCCCTTTTCGGGCTCGAACGGCGGCACCAGATTGGCGACATTGCGGACCACGAACATCTGGCCCGGCGCCGCATCGAAGATCAGCGTCGGATCGACGCGACTGTCCGAACAGGCGATGACCATGACGCCCGGCGCCTGGCCCTTGTTGGCAAGCGCGTCGTAGCGCTCGCGCTGGCGGGTATAGTCACCGCCGCGAAACCGGCGATACCCTTCGAGAAGCTGGCGAAACTCAGGCATGTCCGGTTGGTAGCAAAGCCGATCATGTGCGTCACCCCTGCACGGGCGCGCACATTGGCAGTCGGCAGCTGAAGCGCTATCTCGGCACCATGAGCGTTCCCGTCTTGCTTCCCGACCAATCCGTGGCGCCGCTGCGCCAGCGCAAGCCCGACTGGCTGCGCGTCCGCGCGCCGACGTCGAAGGGCGTCGCCGACACCCGCGCGCTGATGCGCCGCCTGGGGCTGACCACCGTCTGCGAGGAAGCGGCCTGCCCCAACCTCGGCGAATGCTGGACGCAGAAGCACGCGACGGTGATGATCCTCGGCGATACCTGCACGCGCGCCTGTGCCTTCTGCAACGTCAAGACCGGCATGCCCGGCCCGGTCGACGCGCTTGAGCCCGCGCATGTCGCGGAAGCCGCGGCGGCGCTCGGGCTCGCCCATATCGTCATCACCTCGGTCGATCGCGACGATCTCGCCGATGGCGGCGCCGGCCAGTTCGTCAAGGTCATCGCCGAGCTGCGTCGCGCCGCGCCGGCGACCACGATCGAGATTCTCACCCCCGATTTCCGCAACAAGGCCGACCGCGCCGTCGCGATGATCGTCGAGGCGGGGCCCGACGTCTACAACCACAATCTCGAAACCGTGCCGCGGCTCTATCCGACGATCCGGCCTGGCGCGCGCTATTACCACTCGCTGCGGCTGCTCGATCGCGTCAAGCAACTGTCGCCTGAGATTTTCACCAAATCGGGGCTGATGGTCGGACTCGGCGAGACGGCGCCCGAGATGCACCAGGTCTTCGACGACATGCGCTCGGCGGGCGTCGATTTCCTCACCGTCGGCCAATATCTCCAGCCGACGCCGCGCCACGCCAAGGTGCAGGATTTCATCACGCCGGCCGCCTTCGGCGCCTATGCCGCGGTGGCGCGGTCGAAGGGCTTCCTCCAGGTCGCGGCGTCGCCGCTGACGCGCTCCTCCTACCACGCCGCCGCCGATTTCGCCGAAATGCAGGCCAAGCGCCGGAGCCGCGCCGCCTGATGCCACGCCACAGTGAAACACGGGTGCTGCCCTACACCCCCGAGCAGGTCTTCGATCTCGTCGCCGACATCGGCCGCTACCCTGAGTTCCTGCCCTGGGTGCAGGCGATGCGGATTCGCTCGGCGACCCCGGCGCTGGTCACCGCTGACATGATCGTCGGCTTCAAGATGGTCCGCGAGCGCTTCACCAGCCGGGTGACGCTCGACCGGCCGGGGCACATCCATGTCGATTACATCGATGGCCCGCTCAAATATCTTCGCAACGACTGGGTTTTCCGCGGCGATCCGCGTGGCTGCGCGGTCGATTTCAGCGTCGATTTCGAGTTCAAGTCGCGGATGTTCGAGCGTCTGGCGGGGCTGTTCTTCGGCGAGGCGCTGAAGCGGATGGTCGGCGCCTTCGAAACCCGGGCGGCGGCGATCTACTCTTCCGACGCCGGCACCGGCACCGCGCCGGCTTCGGGCATCAGCAGTTCGAGCGCCACCAGCGCCGCCTGACGGCGGATTTCGCTGCGGCCAAGGTCGCCGAAGTGGCGAACATCGGCGACGACGACATCGGGGTCGCCGTCGCGCGTGGCGCGGGCGAAGACCACCGTGCCGACCGGCTTCTTGGCCGAACCACCGCCCGGCCCGGCGATGCCGGTGACCGCCACGGCGATATCGGCATGGCTGTGGACGAGCCCCCCCTGCGCCATCGCCCAGGCCACCGCGATCGAAACCGCGCCAAAGGTTTCGAGAATGTCCTGGTTGACGCCGACGGCTTCCAATTTGGCGTCGTTCGAATAGGTGACGAAGCCGCGTTCGAAGACGTCCGACGCCCCGGCGATTTCGGTGAGCGCCGCGGCGACAATGCCGCCGGTGCAGCTTTCGACGCTGACGACGCGGCGGCCGAGCGCGCGATTGGCGTCGAGAACGCGGGTGGCGGCGGCGAGAAGCTCGGGATCCATGGCGGCGCCTTACGCCGGGTCGGCGGCTTCGGGAAGCCGGACACTCGCCATCGCCTGGGCGGCGATCCCCTCGCGGCGGCCGGTGAAGCCGAGTTCCTCGGTCGTCGTCGCCTTGATGCTCACCCGCGCGACGTCGATGCCGAGGATCGCCGCGACACGAGCGCGCATCGCTTCCCGGTGCGGGCCGATCTTGGGGCGCTCGCAGATCAATGTCAGGTCGACATGGTCGATGATGCCGCCGCGGGCGCGAACGAGCGTGGCGGCATGGGCGAGGAAGCGGTCGGAGGCGGCGCCTTTCCACTGCGGGTCGCTCGGCGGGAAATGGTCGCCGATGTCGCCGGCGGCGATGGTGCCGAGCAGCGCGTCGGTCAGCGCGTGCAGCCCGGCGTCGGCGTCGCTGTGGCCGATCAGGCCGTGGGAATGGGGGATTTTCAGCCCGCACAGCCAGACATGGTCGCCGGGGCCGAAGCGGTGGACGTCGAAGCCGGAGGCGGCGCGGCTGGAATAGCTGGTCATCGCGGCTGCCTTGGCGAAATCCCGGGGCTCCGTCACCTTGAAAGCGCGCTCGTCGCCCGGCGTGATGGCGACGCGCAGGCCGGCGGCCAGCGCGATGGCGACATCGTCGGTGGCGCCGGGCTCCGCGCTGCGGTGCGCGGCGAGGATGGCGGGGTAGCGGAAGGCCTGGGGGGTCTGGACGCGCCACAGGTCGGCGCGATCGACGCTGGCGGCATAGTGCCCGCTGCCGCGGCGCAGCGAGTCGATGACGGGCAGGGCGGGGCAGGCGCCATCGTTGTCGGCATCGTCGAAGGCGGCGAGCAGCGCCGCCAGCAGCGAGACGGGAACGAAGGCGCGCGCTGCGTCGTGGATCATGACGAGCGAGGGCGCATCGCCAGCAAGCGCTTCGAGGCCGAGGCGGACCGATTCCTGCCGCGTCGCCCCGCCGGCGATCGGCGCGGGCAGGCCAAGATCGCCGACCGCCGCGTCGTAGAGGTCGCGGCAGGCAGGATCGATCACCACGCTGACCGCGCCGATGCCGGAATAGGCACGCAGATGTGCCACGGCATGGCGCAGCAGCGGCACGCCGGCCACCGGCTGATACTGTTTGGGGATATCGCCGCCGGCGCGGACGCCCTTGCCGGCGGCGACGATCAGGGCGTGGACATGGGTGGGTCGGGTCACGCGCGCTCCCTAGGCAGTTCGCGGTCGGGCGCAAGCCCCGGCGGCGGAGTCGCGATCGGTCGAAAGTGGCTTCCCGGAAACATTACCGAAAATTCGGAATTCCACCGAAGTACAGTCGCTGACGCTCATGAAGAGAAGCGCCGCGCGGGCCTGGCGCCCGCCTCGGGAAAGGAGATTGCTGGACGTTTCAAAGAGCGGATAATTCCGTCAACATGGCAGAAATCGGCTGTGTAGGACAGTCCGCGGTCGGCCCGCCGCAATCGATCTGGAACCGCCGCCGCAGCGCCGCGCCGAAGGCGACTCAGCCGGGCGGCTGCCACAACTCGATGGCATTGCCCTCGGGGTCGTGAATTCGCGCGAAGCGGCCGGTTTCGGGGGCATCCCATTCGGCGCGGGTCTCGACGGCGATGCCGGCGGCGGCGAGGCTGGCGATCAGCGCATCGATCTCGGCGACGCGCAAATTGAGCATGAAGGCCTTGTCGGCGGCGAAATAGTCGGTGTCGTCGGCAAAGGGCGCGAACACGACGGGCCCGCCGAGCGTCATCCACGCCCATTCATCGACCGGCCCCGTCGCATCGGCGTTGCACCCGGCGCCGATGCCGAGATGTGTCTTGTACCAAGCCGAAAGCGCCTGCGGGTCATGCGCCCGGAAGAATATGCCGCCGATGCCGAGAACGCCCACGGTCGGTCTCCCCGCCGGTGCCGGCGCTCGCGCGCCGTGTCGCTGGTTCGCTGCTGCCGCTGCGGAAGTTCAGAAAGGTCAGTGGCTGGCGCTCTGCAGCGATCGAAATACGCCTGGCCTTCCAGGGCAGGATCGCAGGACGGGCGGCGCAGCATGAGGCGACTATCGCAGAATTCCGCCGTGTAGGACAGGCGGCGCGGCGGCACCTCAACCGATCTGGAAGCGCCGCCGCACGGCAAGGCCGAACAGGAAGACAAGGATCAGCGCGATCAGCGATTCGAGCGTGGCGATGGTGCGGACGAGCAGGGCGATGCCGCCCGTGCCGCCCGGCGCCACGCCGCCGATCCAATCCTTCGATACCATGTCGAAGGCGCCGAACGGAAACACCCGGCTTGCCGACATCGCCAGCGCGTCGAAGCTCTGACCGGCGTTGAGGGTCGTGCCCATCGTCGCCGAATGGATGATGCCGAACAGCCCGGCGAAATAGAGGATCGTCAGCGCCAGCGTCAGCAAGGGGCGGGACAGCGACAGGCCGTAATCCGAAATCGTGCCATAAGCGGCCGACAGCCAGCGTTCGGCTCGCGGCGTGCCGGCTTGGTGGCGCCGGGCGATAAGTTGAAACCGATAGTAGCGTTGTTCCAGCAACTCATTCCGGGCCTTTCCCATCGCTACCTTGACGGTGCGGCAACCGCCCTCTAGCTCTTGCAGTAGCTTTTCCCGCGTGAACCGCAGATCGGCCGCTGAGCGGGCGTGATCGTCAAATTCGAGCACTGCGGGCAAAATCACAGCATCAAAGCGATCGATTGAGTCTTGTTCGACCGGGTCCTCGATCAATAGGCTGCTGGCGAAACTTGCTGCATCCAGTGCCGCTATCCAGTAAGTTCCGGCACCGCGGAAATCGGCAATGTCCTCGAAGCGCGCACCTGTAAATGCACCAGAGTGGTTCGGCGGTGCTGTCGGAAACTTCGCGCCACGAAAGACAGCAGGTCCGTCAAACACTGCCCGCTCGAAGTCGAACCGATGGCGTTGCCAAGTATCGGTAAAGCGCGTTCCAGAAAAATAGACTGCTGCGCCAAATTTTGTGTTCTGAAAACTGGTCTCCTTTAAAAAAACAGCATTCTCGAAAGTCGATGACTGTAACACAGAGCATTGACGAAAATTTGCATCACCATCGAAGCGCCCTTCCCCAAATTCAGCCGCAGCCTTGAAGTCTGTACGTTCGAAGTTTGCATTGCCGAGAAAATGCGCCTTGCTGAAGCCGGCGGACTTTCCGAACTCGCATCCGCCAAAGCCGGCATTAGCAAAAAATTCCGTTAGCGCGAAATTTGCGTCGGCATTAAATTTGCAGCCGTAGAAACTAACATCGCTAACAAATACAGCTCCCAAAAAATCCGCATAGTCGACAAAAATAGCATCTGAAAAGTCGGTTTTTCCGACAAAGAAACTGCCGAAGAAGGAAGTGAGCGGTCCAAAGCTCCGGTGCGCGCACTTCATGTTCGAGAACCACGCCTGCTCAGCACAGATATGTATTCCGTTCGGGTTGTTGGGGACAGTGTCGGTCCCGAAGTCTAGAACGGCTCCGGAGAACTGCAACCTGCCATCATGGCCCTCGACGGAGCGGCCTGAAACCTGCGTCGGGGCACCGGTTCGCAGTCGTGCATTGACGACGCCTTGTAGCGTCAGTTTCTCCTTGCGCGACCAATCAGACTTCGCTGGCGTCCCGTCTGCCCATGTCCAAGGGGCATGGACAATATGCCAAAGGCGCCCAGATCCACCGACGCTTGGGTCTTTCACCAATTCCCCCGCTGAAATCATTGCCTCGTCCGTTCGAGGCAGTGTGCTTTCTGGGTTCGTCCGCCAAAATTCCTGTAATGTTTGATTGCCGGTGCCGCTGACAGACTTGTTCGGATCGGCGAGGCCTTCCCACGAATAATCGGACTTCCACCAATCAGCCCACCATTCGGCCTCACGTTCCTCGGGTGTCTTCGTTGTCGCCACCATCGCCCCCGCTGTTGGTGCCGGCATAGCAGCATCGCGGCGCGAAACGAACAGTCGGCGGTGGGGCGTGCCTCGACTTCGCTCGGCAGGAGCGGGGTGGCGAGGAGGGCTTGACCGTCGAGGCGCCTGAATCCCGTCCTTCGGCGGTTGCGGTTCGGGCCGCGCGCCATCGAGAAACTGCAGCAGCGCCGCCGCCGTAGAGGCGGCGGCGCGGCGGGCGAGGAAA
>LJHX01000055.1 GCA_001295935.1 alpha proteobacterium AAP81b | reverse complement strand
CCCAGCCGCGCCGCGGGTGGCGAGGGTCGGGGCCTGGCACCACGGCTGGATGCCAGCTTGCGCTGGCATGACCGCGGCATGGTGGGGTTCCACCCCCGATCCTGCCCCTGCGCGTCACAGTTTCCATAGCCCCGCCAGATTGTTCTTCTGCATGTCGCTCGAACCCCCGACGATCGGCATGCCGAGGAGATCGCGGACATGGCGTTCCATGTCGAAGGCATCGCTCAGCCCATAGGCGCCCATCACCTGCTGGCAGATGAGGGCGATCTCGACGCCGGTATCGGCGACGAACAGCTTGGCCATCGAGGTTTCGATCGAGCAGGGCCGGCCTTCGCCGGCGAGCCAGGCGGCGTGATAGAGCATGTGGCGCGCGGCTTGCAGCTTGGTGCGCGCGGTGACGAGCTTGTGGCGGATCGCCTGGTGCTGGGCGATCGGCTTGCCGAACTGGATGCGGCTCTGGGCATAGTCCCAGGCCTCGGTGACGGCGGCGCGGGCGATGCCGAGGGCGACGGCGGTGATCTCGAGCTTTTCGACATCGAGCGCGCGGCCGGCGAGGATCTTCCAGCCCTGGTTCCACATGCTCTCGCCGCCGACGATATTGGCGGCGGGGACGCGGACCTGGTCGAAGAACACGTCCTGGCTCGCCATGTAGCGGAGGTTGGCGTGTTCGATCGGCTGCATGGTGACGCCAGGCGTCGTGCGCGGCACCAGCACGAAGGACAGGTTGCGATAGCGGTCCTCGGCCGGGCCGGAGCGCACCAGCGTGTAGAGGACATCGGCCCAATCGGCGCCCGAGCACCAGCGCTTGGCGCCGTCGATGACGACTTCGTCGCCTTCCAGCCGCGCGCGCGTCGTGACGCTGGCGAGGTCGCCGCCGACATCGGGTTCGGAAAGGCCATAGGCGAAGAACAGCTCGCCGCGGGCGAGGCGGGGGAGATACTCGGCCTTCTGGGCGTCGGAGCCGTTTTCGGAGAGGTTGAGGCCGCCATAGAAGGCGGTGTGGATATAGGGCCCGGCGAGCGCCGGCCCGGCCTGCGCCAGCTCCTCGATGACGGCGATCGCCGCGACGATGTCCTGGCCGGCGCCGCCATGCGCCTCGGGGATGGTCAGCGCGGTCAGCCCGAGCTTGTTGAACTCGGCATAGACGTCGCGCGGCCAGTCATGCGCCTTGTCCCAGGCGATGCGCTTCTCGCGTGGGGCGTGGGCGGCGACGAAGCGTGCGACGGTGCGGCGGAGTTCGCCGACATGGGCGGGTTCGTCGGTGAAGGTCTGCAAGGTCATTCCCCCGTCAGCACCGGCGGGCGCTTCTCGCGGAAGGCGCGGACCGCCTCGGCGCGGTCGGCGGTGAGGTTCGACAATGTCTCATAGCCGATCGACGCGTCCATCAGCTGCACCGCGAGCGCCTTCAGCGGCTGGTTGGCCACCGTCTTGGTCCAGCGCACCGCCCAGCGCGGGTTGCCGAGCAGTTTCGCCACGATGCCGGCGACCTTGGCGTCGAGCTCGGCGGTCGGCACGGCGTAATTGATCAGCCCCATCTCCGCGGCGCGCGGCGCCTTGATCAGGTCGCCGGTCATCAGGAATTCCTTGGCGCGGACATAGCCGATCAGCTGTGGCCAGATAACGGCGCCGCCGTCGCCCGCCACCAGCCCGACCTTGACATGCGGGTCGCCGATGACGGCGTTCTCGTCGGCGACGATGATGTCGCAGAGCAATGCAATCGTCGCGCCGAGCCCGGCGGCGGCGCCGTTCAGCCGGCAGATGATCGGCTTGTCGACATCGAGCAGCGAGGTGACGATGCGCTTCGCCTCCCAGCCGATGTCGCGGAACTTGTGGGGGTGGGCGATCTGCTCCTCGAACCAGTCGAAGTCGCCGCCGGCGCAAAAGGCGCGGCCGTCGCCGGTCAGCACGATGATATCGCTGCCCTCGTCGTGCTGGAGATCGGTGAACAGCCGCGACAGTTCGGCGTGCATGATGGCGTCGACGCCATTGACCGGGTTGGGGCCGGCGAAGGCGACGGTCAGCACGCGCGCGGTGTCGCTGCCGTTGTGGCTGAACTCGCCGCGGCGGAAGCGGAAGCGTTGGTAATCGGCGAAATCCATGATCGTCTCCCCGCCGCATCGTGGCAGCCTGCGTCGGTGGGGCAAGCTGGCGGAAAAGAAGGGGGAGCGGCGCAAGCCCCAGGTCCAAGCCGACACTTTTCCCCTTCTCCCGCAAGCGGGAGAGGGGGCTTCGCCCTGTTGCCGGGCAAATTTCTACCCCGCCCCGGTCACCACCACCCACCAGACACTCCCCGCGGCGATCGCCACGGCATAGGGCACCGGCCCGCGCGGGCGCAGCATCGGCGGCAGGCGCTCGGGCGGCGTCGCGGCGGCAAGGCGGCGGCCGATCAGCAGCAGCAGCGCCAGCCCGGCGCCGGCGACCGACACCAGCGCCAGCAGCAGCGGCAGCCCGGCGAGCGGGGGCGTGCGCTCGGGGGCGAGGCCGCCGAGGCCGGTCCAGGCGGCGAGGCCGATGAGCAGCTTGACGTCGCCGCCGCCGAACCAGCCGAAGTGGAAGGCGGCAAGGCCGATACCGAACATCAGAGCAGGGGCGCCGAGGTGCGAGACCCAATCGAAACCGGGAGTGAGTGCACCCGCCAGCAGCGCCGTCACCAGCAGGACGATCGACAGCGAATCGGGGATTTCGTAGCGCCGCAGGTCGCAGATCGCCGCGATCGTCACGGCGATAAGCGCGACCAGGCCGAGCGCGGCCGGCAGGGTGGCGATCACCGGCGGCGTCAGGGGCGGCGGGGCAGCGCCGGCCGCGTCGGGTCGTCGTCGGCGCTGGCGGCAAGCGCGTCGCCGGCGCTGCGCGTCGCGGCGAAGAGATATTGCAGATTGGCCCAGGCGGTGCGGTCGAAGCGCGGGTTCTTCTGCATGGCGCGCTCGAAATAGGTCTGGGCGACTTCCTTGTCGCCGCGCGCCATGGCGCCGAAGCCGACGGTGTTGAGATCGCCGGCAAGCGTCGTCTTGTCCGAAAGCGCAAAGGCCTCGCGATATTTGCCCTGCAGCGCGCGGGTGAAAATCAGGTTGGTGCGCGCGGCGCCGAGCTTGGGGTCGAGCGTGACGGCGGCGGCGAAATCGGCTTCGGCGTCGCCATGGCGGGCGCGCAGCAGCAGCGACCAGCCGCGATTGTTGCGGGCGATCGCCGATTGCGGCGCGAGTTCGAGGGCGCGCGCCCAGGCGGCGTCGGCGCGCGGCCAGTCACCGGTGCGATCGGCGGCGACGCCGCGGGCGAGGGTGGCGCGCAACAGGCCGGGGTCGGCGGCGAGTGCCGCGTCAAGCGCGGCGATGGCGTCGGGCAGGCGGTTCTGGCGCAGGCGCACGATGCCGAGGCCCTGGCTGGCGCGCGCGCCGACCTGCGGGTCGGCGGTCAATTCGGTGAAGCCGGTGGCGGCGGCGGCAAGGCCGGCTTCGGCCAGCGCGATCTCGGCGCTGCGCAGCCGCAGCTCGGCGGCGCTGCCCGGCGTGTCGTTGCTGGCGGTGGTGCGCGCCAGCAGCGATCGCGCGTCGTCGAGGCGGTTTTCGGCGATGGCGGCATCGATCAGCGGCAGTGCCGCGGCGAGGCTGACGACCGGCGGCGCCGGCAGCACGATCGCCGCGGGTGGCTTCTTCTTCGCGGTGGCCGGCGCGGCGGGGGCCAGCAGCGCGCCGAGCAGCACGGCGGCAAAGGCGGTGGCGGCGGGTCGCGTCATGCCAGGCGGCGCCAGGCGGCGCCGAGGGCGAACAGCGGTGACGGTCCGGCGGGCCGCGGCGCGCGCTCGGGGGCCGGCGACGTGAAGCCCTGCCAGGCGCCGGCGAGTTGCGGCAGGCGCAGCGGGATGGCGCTGGCCGG
>LJHX01000054.1 GCA_001295935.1 alpha proteobacterium AAP81b | reverse complement strand
CGGGGCGGCCTGGGCGGCGGTGGGGGCCTCGCCGGGGGCATCGCCCCATTCGCGGCGGCGATTGCGGCCACCGCGACGGCGCTTGCGGGGCGGCCCGCGGCCATCGCTGGCGGTGTCGCCCTCGCCCGCTTCGTCGGCAGCGGCCGGAACTTCGACAACCGGTGCGACAGCGGGCAGCGTTTTGGCGGCCGGCGCTCTGGCAGCTGGCGCGGTGGTGGCCGGCGCTGTCGCTGCTTCCGCGACCGCCGCTTCGACCACCGGCGGCAACACCGGCGCCGCCGGATCGCCGAGATGCGGGATCTTCTGCCGGATCAGCTTTTCGACTTCGGCGAGATTGTCGGCCTCGGCCTCGGTCGCCAGCGTCCAGGCAACGCCGGTGCGCCCGGCGCGGCCGGTGCGGCCGATGCGGTGAACATAATCCTCGGCATGGTGCGGCACGTCGTAGTTGACGACATGGCTGACGCCCGGAATGTCGAGGCCACGGGCGGCGACGTCGGACGCGACGATGATGGTGATGTCACCCGATTTGAAGCGCTCGAGCTCGCGGATGCGGTCGGCCTGTTCCATGTCGCCATGGATCTGGCTGACCGGGAAGCCGGCGCGGCGCAGTGCTTCGACGAGTTCCTTGATGTCGCGCTTGCGGTTGCAGAAGACGATGGCGTTCCTGACGTCGGGGCCGCGCAACAGGGTGCGCAGCGCTTCGCGCTTGCCGCGCGGCGTTACATCGACGACCCATTGGGTGATCGAGGTGTTGGTCGACGCCGGCCGCGCGACTTCGATCAGCCGCGGCTCGGTCATGAAGCGGTCGGCGAGCTTCTTGATCGGCGGTGGCATCGTCGCCGAGAACAGCAGGGTCTGGCGCGGGCTCGGCAGCTTGGTGCAGATTTCCTCGATATCGGGGATGAACCCCATGTCGAGCATGCGGTCGGCTTCGTCGATGACCAGCAGGCTGCACTGGTTGAGCATGATCTTGCCGCGGCCGAACAAATCCATCAGCCGGCCCGGGGTGGCGATCAGCACGTCGACGCCCTTTTCGAGCGTCGCCAATTGGTCACCCATCGAAACGCCGCCGATCAGCAGCGCCATCGAAAGCTTGTGATACTTGCCGTATTTGTCGAAATTCTCGGAAACCTGCTGGGCGAGTTCGCGCGTCGGCTCGAGGATCAGCGAGCGCGGCATCCGCGCCCGGCTGCGGCCTTCGGCGAGGATATCGATCATCGGCAGAACGAAGCTCGCGGTCTTGCCGGTGCCGGTCTGCGCCACGCCGATGATATCCCGCCCCATGAGGACGGGGGGGATCGCCTGGCGCTGGATCGGGGTCGGGTCGTTATACCCGCTGTCCGCGACGGCGCGGAGCAGGGCGTCGGACAGCCCCAGGTCGGCAAAGCTCATGCAGGTCCTTGGGTGCCAGCCAGGACAATCCGAAGCAGCACGCCGCCGGGGCTTGCGCAAATTATCGCGGAAAAGTCAATCGGTGGTGCGGACCAGGTCGGTGCGCAGGTTCCAGACCGGGATGCCGACGCCCTCGATCGGCTCGCCGACGCCGGTGAATATATCGGCCAGGTCGAGCTCGATGCCGAGCGCCGGAAGCGGCAGCGGATCGCCGCGCCGGCCGGTTCGCAGGGTCCATGACGCTTCGCTGCGGTCGAATATTTCGGCGGTCAGCGCGTTCGGATCGAGCAACACATAATGGCTGAGCGAGGGCAGGGTGCGGTAGCATTGGAACTTCCGCCCGCGATCGGTCGCCGCCGTGCGTGGGCTGAGGATTTCGAAGACGACAGCAGCATCGCAGGTAACGCCGCGATCCTCGATCTCCATCCCGCCACAAAGCACCAGCGCGTCGGGATAGAAACTGTCGCCGCAGTCAGCGACATGCAGCTTGAGATCGCTGGCATAGGCCTGGCAGGGGCCGTCGCCGAGCAGGCGACCAAGCTGGCGCATCAGGCGCTGATTGGTGACGATATGCCGGCGCGAGGCGCCGGCCATGCCGGTCGGCTCGGTCGAATCGTCCTTGCGGTAGATGAGGCCATCGATGAGCTCGTGACGCTCTTCCTGCATCGCCTCCCAGGCGAAATATTCCTCGAAGGTCCAGCGTTTCAGATCGGCGCGGGTCGCCATGGCCTGCTCTCCTCGCCGGCCAATGTGCGCTGTGGGTGCCCAAAAGAAAAGGGCGGGGATTGCTCCCCGCCCTTCGCCAGCCCGCAGGGTGGCGCTTAGAACCGGAAGCCGGCGGCGATGCCGTAGCGCTGCGGCTCGAGGGTGAAGATGTTGGTGAACAGCCCCGACGACTGGTCGGTGACATAAAGGCCGGTGACGGCGTTGTTGTTGGCGATGTTCTGGATGTAACCGCGGACGTACCAGCGATCGTCCTTGCCGTTGACCTGCACCTGGGCGTTCATGATGAAATAATCGGGGATGCGGTTGATCGAGCCGTTAAAGATATTGCCGAAGCTCGCCCCGGTATAGGTCAGGTCGAAGCGCGGCACGATCGACCAGCCATTGTTGGTTTCGAAGGTGTATTGGACGCCGAAATTGGCCTTGAAGGTCGGCGCCTGCGGCAGCTGGTTGCCCTTGATGTTGGTGGTGACACCTTCGTTGAGGACGGTGAAGGGCAGCGCGCCCGTCGGTGTCGCGAACAGCGTGCGCAGCGCCGCCGGCGGGTTGGCGGCGGTGGCGGCGAGCGCGCCGCAGATGCTGAAGGCGCCGGTGGCGCCGTTGAGGCCGCTGTCCGATGGGAAGGCGGTCGGCGCGCGCAGGCCGAGGCCGCCGTTGACGGCGCCGACATAGGTGTTGACCGCGGTTGCATTGCCGGTGTTCGAGACGATCGCGCAGTTCGAGCCGTTGGTAATGTCCTTGATGATGACGGCATCGCTGCGGCCACCCGACGGATCGCGCGGATTGGCGAGGAACTTGTCCTGGATGACCTCGGTCTTCAGGTAGCTGGCGCCGAAGTTGACCGCGAAATTGCGCGTCGGCTGCATGATGCCGTCGATTTCAAGGCCATAGACACGGGCATCGACATTGTCGTTGACCGAGGTGCGGGCGACGATGCGACTGAGCTGCAGGCCGCTGTAATTATAGTAGAAAGCGGTGACGTTGAGGCGCAGCGTGCCATCGAGGAAGGTATTCTTCGAGCCGATTTCAAAGGCGTCGATGAACTCGGGCGAGAAGCCGTCGCCGACGTTGAACACCGGTTGCAGCGGCGGGTTGACGCCGCCCGACTTATAGCCGCGCGAGTAGGAGAAATAGAGCAGATTGTCGTCGGTGATCTTCCAGTCGACGACGGCACGGCCGGTCAGCGCCTGGAAGCCGACATTGCGCTCCTGGAACAGCTGGTTGCCGGCGCGGCCGGGGTCGGCGTCGAAGCTGCCGACGAAGGGCGAGCCGAAGGCGCTGGTCGACCCGAAGGGCACCAGGAAGCTGGCGAGGGTCGAGCGGGCACGGACGAACTTCTTGTCGTTGTTGTAGCGCAGGCCGATGGTGACCTTCAGGCGATCGGTGAGGTTGTAATAGGCCTCGCCGAAGATGCCATAGGAGCTGAGGTTGTAATCCTGCTGGTTGTTGCGGAAGAATGGCGTGCCCAGGTAAGAATTGGGGAAGGCGGGGTTGCCGGCCTGCTGGCCGAGCGACGTTGCGACGCCAAGAACGCCGGCGACATAGTCGATGCCGAAGGCGTTTACATAATAGTCGACATTCGTCGACGAGATGCTGTTGTAGATGCCGCCGAGCAGGAAGTTGAACTTGCCATCGAACTGCGACTGGACGATCAATTCGCCGGTATAGGCTTCGGAGCGATAATTGGACCGGTCGAAGTCGAGCGGAGTCGCGGCGCAAACACTCCGGCCGCCAAAGGCGCCGACGCCGGATTCTTCTGCCAGCGAGGTGCAATAGGGACCATTGGGGCCGTTCGGGGTCAGCGCGTCGCGCACCGGACGAAACTGCGCCAGCGCCGGGCCGGCGAGGCCATTGGCGAAATTGTTGAGCGCCGTCAGGCCAGGGATGTAGATCGCGGCATTCTGCACCGACAGGTTGTAATCCTGCGAGCTGTCGACGCCGTTGCGTTGATAAAGGCCCGAACCGCGGACCTTGATCGGCCCGAAATCATGTTCGATGCGCAGCATCGCCTGGAGTTCGTCGGTCTTGTAGGTCGGCACATTGTCGGTGTTGACGACGCGCGGATCGGCGGGATTGACGTTGTTGGCATAGGCGTCGGGACCATAGAGGCTGCCGAGACCCAGCGAACCGAGCGCCGCGCCGAGCGCCGCACCGCCGTTGATGGTCAGAAACTCGCGGCTCGACAGCGTGCCGACGAAGGTCGAATTGGCGTTGGTCACGCCAAAGTCACGCCGGCCGGGCAAGCAGCCGAGCACGCCGGTCGGGTCGCGCTGGCAGAGCTGCTTCTGGATGCGGAGGCGGTCGTCGTCCTCCTTGAAATAATAGACCATGGCGTCGACCGTGGTATTGTCGGTCGGCTGCCAGCGCACCGAGCCGCGCAGCGCGTAAAGGTTGCGGCCGTCGATACGGGTGTTGTTGAACAGGTTGAAGGTATAGCCGTCGCGGTTGAGATAGGTGCCGGCGACGCGGACCGCCAACGTATCGGTGATCGGCAGGTTGAACATCGCCTTGCCACGGATGCTGTCGTAATTGCCGTAGTCGATCTCGCCGGCGGCATGGATCTTGTCGAAGGTCGGCTTCGCCGTGACGAAGTTGATGACGCCCGACGTGGCGTTGCGGCCGAACAGCGTTCCCTGCGGCCCGCGCAGCACTTCGACGCGCTCGAGGTCGAAATATTCGGTTTCAAAGAGCCGGGTGCCGAACAGCGGCAAATCGTTGGTGTGGATGGCGGTGGCGCTGTCGCAGGTGCCGCCGACGCACAGATCGCCGATGCCGCGGATGGTGAAGCTAGAGCCCGTGAAATTGCCCTTGGTGAAGGTGATGTTGGGCAGCGAGAGTTGCAGGTCCGAGGCGTTGTTGATCTGCTGCTTCTGCAGGGCTTCGGCGGTGAAGGCGCTGACCGCCACCGGCACGTCCTGCAGGCTCTGCGCCGTGCGCTGCGCGGTGACGACGATTTCCTCGATGGCGTTGGTGTCCTCGACCGCGGCCGCCGTTGCCGGCTGCGCCAGTGCCGGAACGGCGGTGATGAGACCGATGAACGATACGCCGCCGATCAGGCCGGCACGGATTCCGCAAGCTCGCATGTGACAATTCCTCCCCATGAGCCAATCCCGGTGCCCCCTGTAATCGGGGGATGCCTGGATACGTGCCGCATTCAGGCGCCACGTTCACCTGTCAGTCTGGGCAAGGGAGGCGGGCTTTGTCCAGCGAAGCGGGGGCGCGCCGGGCGCAATCTGGCCACATTCGGGGAAAGCGTCGCCGGCTGTTGCGCGAAAACAACAGCGATCGGTGGCGGGCCGGCAACAAGCCTATCACTTTCGTTGGGCGCGCCCTTGGCCCGGCCTTGCCGGGGACAGGCGGCGGATCTCGATGATGCTGGCGATCGCGCATTCGCCGCCCGATCGGGCGCCGACCGCATCGCGCCCGGCGCACAGCCGCCCGGCGCGGGCACGGCGATAGTAGAAGCCCTGGTAGAAGCTGAGGCCGGGGCATTCGCGCGCGAAGAACATTCGGTAGCGCCGGCCGTCACGCATGACGAGTTCGATGGCGCGATCGCTGAACAGCTGGGCCGCGGCGATGCCGTCCATGGCGATGCAGCGGTTGCGGCCGATGCGCGGCGGATAGGGGCGGGTCGCCACCGGCGCCGCATCGGCGACGGCGACGCGGCGATCGCCGTCGCGGCCGTGGACATGGCTTTGGGCGGCGAGCGGCGCCGACCAGAGGCCAAGCCCCACCACGGCGCCCAGCCCGACGAGCACCGCCTGAGCCGCCGCCGCCGCCGCGGGAAACGCCGACGACGGCAGCACCCCGCTGCGCGCGGCCAAGCCTGTGCCCCTCAACACTCTCTCCAAACACGCCCCACCGTGATTTTTGCGCGCGGCTGGTTGAACGCGCGCTGAACCCGGCGGGTCCAGCTTACGCAGCCGTTTCGCGCTTCGCCAAGGCCCCCCGCGCGCGCCGGCCGGGGGTCGCCGCCGCGCTTGGCGGCGGCGGCCGGGCGGCGTAAGGCCCGGCCATGCCGCTCGCCCCCGCCGCCCTTGCCGCGCTGACCGAAGCCGTTGGCGCCGGCAATTGGTCGACCGATCCCGCCATCCTGGCGCCGCGCCTCGTCGATTGGCGCGGCAAGTTCCACGGCGCCGCCGGCCTGCTGCTCCTGCCGCGCGATACGCTCGCCGTCCAGCGCATCATTCGCGCCGCGATCGCGCATCGGGTCGCGCTGGTGCCGCAGGGCGGCAATACCGGGCTGGTCGGCGGCAATATCCCCGATGCCGGCGGCGGCAGTGTCATTGTCGGCCTGTCGCGGCTGGATACGATCGGCGCGGTCGACGCCGGCGGCCTGACCCTGACGGTCGGCGCCGGCGCGATTCTCGCCAATGTCCACGCCGCCGCCGCCGCGGCGGGCTGTGCCTTTCCGCTGTCCTTGGGCGCCAAGGGCAGCGCGACGATCGGCGGGCTGATCGCCACCAATGCCGGCGGTGTCCAGGTGCTGCGCCACGGCACGATGCGCGCGCTGGTGGCGGGGCTCGAGGCGGTGCTGCCGACGGGCGAGATCCTCCACCAGCTGACCGGGCTGGCCAAGGACAATTCGGGCTATGACATTAAGCAGCTGCTGATCGGCGGCGAAGGCACGCTCGGCATCGTCACCGCGGCGGCCTTGAAGCTGGTGCCGGCGCCGGCGCACCGCGCCATCGCCTGGGTCGGCGTGCCGGGGCCGCATGCGGCGCTGGCGCTGCTCGCCCGGCTGCGCGCCGCTTCGGGCGGGCAGGTCGAAAGCTTCGAGCTGATTCCCGATGCCGGGCTGGCGCTCGTGCTGCAGCAGCTGCCCGGCCATCGCGCGCCGCTGGCGAGCGCCCACCCCTGGCATGTTCTCGTCGAACTGGCCGGCCCGGCCAGCCTCGACGAGGTGCTCGCCGACGGCCTCGCCGCGGCGCTGGCGGCGGGCGAGGCGGGCGATGCGACGATCGCCGCCAGCGTCGCGCAGGGCAGGGCATTGTGGGCGATCCGCGAGGAACTCCCCGAGGCCGAACGCCGCGACGGCGTGGCGGCGCATCACGACATCAGTGTCGCGGTGGCGGCGATGCCCGATTTCGCGCTCGCCTCGGCAGCGGCGATCGAAGCCGAGTTTCCCGGCGCGCGGGTGCTCGCCTTCGGCCATCTCGGTGACGGCAACCTCCACTTCAACGTCCGCGCGCCGGCCGAAGGCGGCCCGGCCTGGCTGGCGGCGCATGGCGACGGCGTCACGGCGCGGGTCTATGAGCTTGTCACCGCCGCCGGCGGGTCGATTTCGGCCGAACATGGCATCGGCGTGCTGAAACGCGACGAGCTGGCGCGGCTCGGCGATCCCGGCAAGCTCGCGGCGATTCGCGCCATCAAGGCGGCGCTCGATCCGCACGGGCTGATGAACCCCGGCAAGCTGATCGCCCTGATCGCCGCCCCCGAAGCGCTCGTGCCGATGGCGTAACGCGCGCGCTTGCGCCGCGCGCAACGCCTCCTTACAGAGCCGCCATCCCAACGACATCGCGACAACCGGTCTTAAGGAACAGTCATGGCTTCGACGCCCGCCAACGCCACCAATCAGCTGCCGCTCTTCTACAATTCGCTGGTCCCGCTGTCGTCGCAGCTGCACCCGACGCATGGCCTGAAGCCGCGTGAGGACATGGCGTTCACCGCCGGTACCCATGCCGTGCCGGTGACCGTCGACGAATTCCCGATCGCCCAGCGCCATTATCCGATCGTCTTCGGCCTCGGCGAAAGCCCGGCGCCGCTGGCGCTCGTCGGGTTGAACGAAGGCCGCAACATGTATGTCAGCGATGGCCAGTGGGAAAAGGGCGCCTATGTCCCGGCGTTCGTCCGCCGCTATCCCTTCATGCTCGCCAAGCTGACGCCCGAGACGCAGGAACTGTCGCTGTGCTTCGACGATGCCTCGGGCATGATCGCCGCGGGCGAGGGCGACCCGCTGTTCGCCGGCACCGAGCCGACCGAGACGACCAAGAACATCCTGCAATTCTGCGAGGAATTCGAGAAGGCGGTGATGCGCACCCGCAACTTCATCGACGAGCTCGAGAAGATGGACCTGCTGATGGACGGCGAAGTCACCATCCAGCGCCCGGGCCTCGACCAGCCGGCGGTGTATCGCGGCTTCCGCATGGTCTCGGAAGAAAAGCTCCAGAACCTGCGCGGCGACCAGGCGCGCAAGATGGTGCAGAACGGCATGATGGGCCTGGTCTATGCCCATCTCTTCTCGCTGGGGCTGATCTCGCCGCTGTTCGAGCGCCAGTTCCAGGCGGCCAATCCGGGCGCGTGATGCCCCGCGCTTGACGGCTTTCGCGCGGCGGGTCTTTCGGGGTCGCCGCGCGTAAGGCCTCTTGCCGGGGTTGTTGCAGGGCGGCAACCTTCGCGCAGAAGAGGCCGGGATCATGACGCGCAGCCGCTATTCGACCGTCGCCATCGCGCTGCACTGGCTGATCGGCCTTGCCATCATCGGCAATCTGATCGGCGGGCTAACGCATGATGCATTCCCGCGCGAGCAGCGCGGGCTGATCATGGCGCTGCACAAGAGCTTCGGGCTGACCATCCTGGTGCTCAGCCTGGCGCGCCTCGGCTGGCGGCTGGCCAATCCGCCGCCGCCATTGCCCGACTATATGACGCCGCTGGAAACCGCGCTCGCCAAGGTTACTCACTGGGGCTTTTACGCGCTGATGCTGGCGATGCCGCTGACCGGCTGGGCGATGGCGTCGCTGGGCAAGCGCGAAACGAGCTATTTCTGGCTGTTCGACGTGCCGCGGCTGCCGGTCGATCCGGCGCTCAAGGGCTTTTTCGGCGAGGCGCATGAAATCCTCGGCTGGGGGACGATCGCGCTGCTCGTCCTGCATGTCGGTGCCGTCGCCAAGCATCACTGGTTCGATCGCGACAATATGCTGGCGCGGATGCTGCCGCGCCGCTAGCCGCGCGGATCCGGCGAGGGCGGCGGCCGCGGAACCACCCCGCCCGACCCCTTTCTGCGGCGTTGACGTGATACAGTATAACATATAGCTTGACCGCTCCAACCTTTGGTCAAGAGACTGCCCTTCATGCGCTTTTCGACAATGCTCGCCTGTTCGGGGCTGCTCGGCGTCACCGCGCTGGCAGCGCCGGCGCTCGCCGATCCCGCGCTCGATACCGCCGGCGCCGGTGATGCTGCCGCCGACACCGCCGCTGCCGAAGCCCCGCTCGCCGCCACGGCGAGCGACGCCGACAGCCACGCGCCGGTCTCCGGCGAGATCATCGTCACCGCCCCCTATCGCCGCGATCGCTTCGCCTTGCCGACGGCGGTCGGCGTCGTGCAGGGCGATGTCCTGCTGCGCGAAGTGCGCTCGACCATCGGCGAGACTCTGGCGCGCCAGCCGGGCGTTTCTGCGACCTTCTTCGGTCCCAATGCCTCGCGGCCGATCCTGCGCGGCCTTGATGCCGAGCGGGTGCGCGTGCTGACCGACGGCATCGGCAGCTTCGATGTGTCGAACACCTCGGTCGATCACGCCGTCGCCATCAACCCGCTGCTCGCCGAGCGCGTCGAGATCGTCCGTGGCCCGGCGGCATTGCTGTTCGGATCCTCGGCGATCGGCGGCGTCGTCAACATCCAGGACCGTCGGATTCCGCGCGCGCTGGGGGGCGAGGCCGTCCACCTCGACGCCACCGCGGGTTATGGCAGCAATGCCGATGAACGCGGCGGCGCCGGCTCGCTGGATGTCGCCGTCGGCAAAACCGGCCTCATCGTCCACGCCGATGGCAGCTTCCTGCAGACCGGCGATTACAGCGGCGGCGGCTTTGTCTTTTCGCGAGCCCTGCGCGACGCCGCGGGCGCCATCGGCGGCGACATCGCCGAGGACGCCGCCGCGCGCGGCCGGGTCGACAACAGTTCCGCCCGCACCTGGACGGTGGGCGGCGGCCTTGCCTGGGTCGGCGAGAACGGCGGCAACATCGGCTTTGCCGTCAGCCATATCGATAGCAACTATGGCATTCCCAACGGCCTTGCGCTCGCCGAGGAAGACCATGAGCATGACGCTGACGAGGCATCCCACGGCCATGCCGATATCCGCATCGCGCTGCGCCAGACCCGCCTCGACGGCCGGGCGATCGTACCGATGCAGGGCTGGTTCGAACAGGCGCGGCTGCGCTTCGGCTATGCCGATTATCGCCATGACGAGCTGGAAAGCGATGGCGCCATCGGCACCACCTTCCTGAATCAGGGCACCGAGGGCCGCTTCGAACTCGTCCAGACGCCGCGTGGCAGCTGGAAGGGCGCGACCGGCGTGCAGTATTTTGCCCGCCGCTTCGAATCCTTCGGCGAGGAAGCCTATGTGCCGCTCAACAACAGCGAGCAGGTCGGGCTGTTCACCTTGCAGAGCTTCGATCTCGGCCGCGTCGGTATCGAGGTCGGCGCGCGGTACGAGAACAGCAGCGTGCAGGCGTCGCAACTCGGCATCGCGCGCAATTTCGACAGCTTCTCGGGCTCGGTGGGGGCTTCGCTGGCACTGGCCGATTGGCTGCGTCTGGCGGTAAGCTATGCCCATAGCGAGCGCGCCCCTTCGGCCGAGGAACTGTTCGCCAATGGCGCCCATGCCGCCACCCAGGCCTTCGAGATCGGCAACCCGGCGTTCGCCAAGGAACGCTCCGACGGCATCGAGGCGGTGCTGCGCGGCCGCGGCGACGCCTGGCGCTTCGAGCTTTCCGGCTATTTCACCCGCTTCAACAATTTCATCTACCTCGCGCCGACCGGCGAGGAGGCGGAGGAACTGCCGGTGTTCCAGTATTTCCAGGCCGATGCCCGCTATTGGGGCGCCGAGGCCGAGGCGGCGTTCACGATCGCCCGCTTCGGCGACACAAGGCTCGAGGTCACCGCGCTGGCCGATTATGTCAATGCCACCGTGCTGGGGGGCGCCGGGCCGGCGCCGCGCATCCCGCCCTTCCGTTTCCTCGGCGGCATCGAAGCCAGCGGCGGGCGTTTCGGCGGCCGGATCGAAGTCGAGCAGACAATCGCCCAGACGCGTCTGGCGACATTCGAGACGCGCACGCCGGGCTATACGCTGGTCAACGCCTCGCTGACCTGGAAACCCTTCGGCGCCGGCAATCCGACCGCGGTGCTGGTTTCGGCCAACAACCTCTTCGATGTCGATGCCCGCCGCCACGCCTCGTTCCTGAAGGATTCGGCGCCGCTGCCCGGCCGCGACATCCGCGTGTCGCTGCGATTTACCTTGTAGTGCCCCTCGTTGCCGCGGGTCTTGCAACCTTTTCGGGGTTACCTATCTTTCGGGTCTGTCGCCGCCTCCCCCCGCGGCGACACCAGCGCCGCCCGCCCCCCCTGTTTCGCGGGCGCGCCGCTGCTACCCCGCTTCCCCCAAGCGGGTATCTCCCTGAACCCTTGCCGCCCCTGCCGATCCGGCAGGGGCGGCTTTTCTTTGGCAGCGCCGAAACCGTCAGGCGGCAGCCGTCTTGATCTGCTTGCGGCGGATCGAGGCGCCGATCATGCCAAACCCGATGAGCATCAGGCTCCATGTCGCCGGCTCGGGAACGCCGGCGGCGATGCCGCCATTGGCGGCCATGCCGGCGATGTCGTCGAGCTCGAAGGCGATGCCGGTCGAAGCGAAGCGCACGCCGGTGATGACCTCGCCCGGGTCAGCGGTGAAATAGACCCGGCGGTTGGTCGCCTCTTGCCATTGTCCGCCATTGGCCGGTCCGAGGCTGCTGCCGGCAAGTTCGAGCAGGGTGGCGCCATTGAGTCCGAGGATATGGACGCTGTTATAGGCGTCGATCGATCCCCAGTAGAAGCTGAGGCTCGACAGGTCGAAGGCGGTGCGCAGCGTGGCGACACCATCGGAAATCGCCGAAGAGACGACCAGATAGCGGCTTGTATCGAGCGCCGGCGCGGCGGCCGACGATGAGGAGCCGGTGGCATAGGCGAAGGCGCCCGTCAGGCTGTAGCCAGCGGGCAGGTCGTTGTTGAAATCGACGAGCAGCGACTCGCCGGCGCCGAAGCCGGGATCGGGAGCGCCGTTCGCCGTTGTCACGGTAACCGCCTGCGCGCTGCCCGCAGCGAGCATTGCCAGTGCGGCAATGGCGGCAAATTTGCTGATCATGGTAACACTACTCCGGTGAACACAGCACTGAACGGCACGTTCGCTGCGCTGTAAAGGCGATAGCAATTGAAAAGATATCGTCAACACATCGCTTGTAAATTAACGATATTTAGCAAGTAATATCTGTAACTGAAATTTATCCTTAATTTCCGCTAGCCATGAACCGTATTTTTACTGTGCTATAGCTGGACTTGGTTCGCCAGAATCGAGCCGCCGTCAGCAGGCAGACCGGGTCCTCAGTTGCCAAGACGCCGCGGAGGGCGAAGACGATGACTTTGGGCGTCGGCCCCGCACCACCGCATCGGGCGCCGGATGGCACGCCGCTGTTCCGCGCCGCGGGCGCCGGCGCCGCGCGGTCGAAGCCTATTCGGCCGCCTCGCGCAGGGCGGCGCCCAGGCCGAGCGCCGGCGCCGCGGCGACCAGCCGGACGGCGAGGCGGGTGAAGGCATCGGCGACGGCGTCGAAGCCGGGGCCCGGCACGAACTTGCCGACATCCATGTAGAGCTGGCGGTCGATCTCGATCTGGACGGTGTGGATGCCCGCCGCCGGCGCGGCATGCGCCTCGGTGGTATGGCCGCCGGCGTAGGGAATGTTGCGCGCCACCCGCCAGCCACAGCCGCGGAAGTGCGCTTCGATCAGCGCGACCAGCGCCGGCGCCGCGGTGGTGCCATGGCGATCGCCGATGACCACCTGCGGCGGCAGGCTGCCCGCCGGCTGCGGCATGGAATGGCAGTCGAGCAGGATGGCATGGCCGTGCCGCGCCCGCGCCGCCGCCAGCAGCGCGGCGATGCGGCTGTGCCAGGGGCGATGGATCGCCGCCAGCCGCCGCCGCGCTTCGTCGGGCGCCAGCTTGCGACGATAGATGTCGAGGCCCTGCGCCGCGACGCGCGGCAGCACGCCCAGGCCG
Organism: alpha proteobacterium AAP81b; assembly: GCA_001295935.1. Classification (GTDB taxonomy): domain Bacteria; phylum Pseudomonadota; class Alphaproteobacteria; order Sphingomonadales; family Sphingomonadaceae; genus Sandarakinorhabdus. Next base: position 1,792 of record LJHX01000054.1, on the reverse strand, counting down.
GCGGCAACACGTTCGGTGGCGCGCGGGCGGCCCGGCGGTGGCCCGTCGAACATCGCCGGGTCGAGCTCGTCCTCGGCGCGATTGAGGTCGAGAAAGGCGCGGCCGTAGCGCGCGCGCAGCACCGGCACGCCGGCGACGCCCTCGAGCAGCGTATCGACCATCGGGTCCTCGGCGCGGCGCAGTTGCGCGAAGCCGAGGCGGGTGGCGGCGAGGAACGCCGGCGGGTAATCGCGGCCGCTGTGCGGCGACGCCATGACCAGCGGCCAGCGCCCGTCGCCATCGCCGCTGACACTGAAGCCCGAACCGAGGGAATCGACCATCGTGCCAGCCTAGGCGAGGCGGCGCGATGCCGCCAGTTGCGTGGCGACGCGGCGGCGGCGATGATTTTTCGCCAGCGGTGGCTTGCCTTGGCGGGCGACTGTCACTAACAGCGCCCGACACGGAAATCGCCAGCCATGGCGAGTGTGGGCGCGTAGCTCAGTGGTAGAGCACTGTGTTGACATCGCAGGGGTCGCAAGTTCAATCCTTGCCGCGCCCACCATTCCCTGCCAATTTCGTTTCGGGTGCATTTGGGGTCGGTCTTGCCGCGAGCCTGTCACGCGAGTGTCATTTAGCCCTCCTAGAGCGTGGCGGGTGCGCATCGGCACATCGGGGTAGGCAAGCAATGAACATGACGACCACGCTCGCGCGCCGGGCCTTTGTTTCCGGTTTGCTCGGCGGGCTGCTGGTGCTTGCCGGCTGTGGCGGCAGCGGCAACGAAACGCCGGCCGGCGACACGGCCAAGGCGGGTGGCGATTTCACCGGCGCCGGCGCGACCTTCCCCGCGCCGATCTACGCCAAATGGGGCTCGGCCTATAAGACGGCGACGGGCAATGCCTTGAACTATCAGGCGATCGGTTCGGGCGCCGGCATTGCCCAGATCAAGGCGCGGACCGTCGATTTCGGCGCCACCGACGCGCCGATGAAGCCCGAGGAACTCGCCGCCGAGGGCCTGGTGCAGTTCCCGGCGGTGATCGGCGCGCTGGTCACAATCGTCAATATTCCGGGGATCGCCGATGGCCAGCTGAAGCTGACCGCGCCGTTGATCGCCGACATCTATGCCGGCAAGATCACCCGCTGGAACGATCCCGCCATCGTCGCGGTCAACCCCGGCCTGCCGCTCAAGCCGGTGCCGATCACGCCCGTCTATCGCTCGGATTCGTCGGGCACGACGGCGGTGTTCACCGCTTATATGGCCAAGGCGGCGCCGAACTGGACGCTGGGGTCGGGCAAGACGATTTCCTGGCCGGTCGGCAGCGGCGGCAAGGGCAATGATGGCGTCGCCGGCAACGTCAAGAACGGCGTCGGCACCATCGGCTATGTCGAATATAACTTTGCCCATGCCAACAAGCTGACGATGACCCGCCTTGCCAACGCCTCGGGCGCCTTTGTTGCGGCCTCGCCCGACGGCTTTGTCGCGGCGGCCAGCCAGGTCGATTGGGGATCGGCGCCCGGTGCCACGGTCGACATGCTCAATCTGCCTGGCGCCATCACATGGCCGATCGTTTCGGCGACCTATATCCTGGTGCCGCAGGCGCCGGCCAACCCCGCCCAAACCCGCGAGGCGCTCGATTTCTTCGGCTGGGCCTTTGAAAATGGCGCCGAAACGGCACGCAGCCTCGGCTATGTGCCGCTGCCGGCGACGGCGATCGCCCGCGCCCGCAGCGAATGGGCGCGCATCGGCACGCCGGCGGGTACGGCAACCGCCGCGGTGACGGCGCCGGCGCCCGCCGCGGCGCCGACACCCGCAGCA
>LJHX01000053.1 GCA_001295935.1 alpha proteobacterium AAP81b | reverse complement strand
GGCTCGCGCGCCAGCCAGGCGGCGGCAGCGGCGCGATGCACCGCCGGATCGTCGACCAGCGACAGCATCGAAAAGGGCACGACCTCGGTGCGCCCGGCGGCGAAATCGGCGACGAGCGCGTCGCGTGCCGCGGCAAAGCCGTCCCAATCGGCAAGCTGCGAACGCGCGTTGAGCCATTGGCAGCGCGCCGAATTGCCCTCGCCGGCGGTCAGCGCGATCGCCCGCGCCAGCGCGTCGCGCGCCGGCGCATAGTCGCGCAGGTCGCGCAGCACCTCGCCCAGATTGTTCCAGGCGGCGGCATAGCCGGGATCGAGCTGCGTCGCGCGTTCGAGCGCCGCCGCCGCCTCGGCACGCGCGCCGCGGCGATGCAGCGCAACGCCGCGCAGGCAGTTCGCCGTCGCGTCATCGGGCTCGAGCGCCAATGCCGCGTCATAACCGGCGAGCGCCGCGCCGAAATCGCCGCGCTGGAGATCGGCGAGGGCCTGGCCGCGCCACGCCGCGGCGCGCTGGCTTGGGCTCAGCTGGCTGCCACGTGCCAGCGCCGCGGCGAAGGCGGCGCGGGTGGCGGCAGCATCGCCGCGCGGTGCCAGCAGCTCGGCATGGCGGCAATGGACGATCGCCTGGTCGAGCCCCAGCGCCAGCGCGCGCTCGACCGCCGCCAGCGCGTCATCGGGGCGGCCAGCAAGGTCGAGTGTCATCGCGCGGTTGAAGGCGATATCGCCGCGCGCCGGGGCGAGCGCCGCGGCGGCATCATAAGCGGCGACCGCCGCGGCGAAATCCCCCGCGAGGCTGTGCAGGATGGCGGAGTTGACATGGGCGTCGACAAAGCCCGGATCGACCGCCAGCACTTCGCCATAGCCGGCCAGCGCGTCACGGGCGCGGCCGGCGCGATGATGGGCGAGCGCCCGGGCAAAGATCTCGCGTGCGTCGGTCATCGCCGGCCTCCCCGCGGCGGGCCTTAGCCGAGCCTACCCGCCCGGCAAAGCTGCCCCCCCTTCAATGCCAGTTGGCAGCGGCGCGGGCTTGTCGCACCGCAGCGCCAACGGCCGCGCGGCCCAGCAGAGGATCAGATCATGGCAGACGCTTACATCATCGACGCAGTTCGCACCCCGCGTGGCATCGGCAAGGTCGGCAAGGGCGCGCTTGCCGATTTCCACCCCCAGCATCTGGCGTCGGCGGTGCTCAAGGCGCTGGCGGAACGCAACAACATCGACACCGCGCACGTCGACGACATCATCTGGTCGACGAGCACCCAGAAGGGCAAGCAGGGCGGTGACCTTGGCCGCATGGCGGCGCTCGATGCGGGCTATGACCTGAAGGCGAGCGGCACGACGCTTGACCGTTTTTGTGGCGGCGGCATCACCACGGTCAATTTCGCCGCCGCCTCGATCATGAGCGGCATGGAGGATCTCGTCATCGCCGGCGGCACCGAGATGATGAGCCTGACGGCGCAGATGATGCAGGAGGAAATGGCCGCCGGCATGCGCCCGATGGGCATGGGCAGCGGCAATTCGCGGCTGCAGAAGATGCACCCGCAGAGCCACCAGGGCGTCTGCGGCGACGCCATCGCCTCGATGGAGGGGATCAGCCGCCAGGATGTCGACGACCTCGGCCTCGAAAGTCAGAAGCGCGCCGCCCAGGCGATCGCCGAAGGCCGTTTCGACAAGTCGGTGGTGGCGGTGCTGCGTGACGATGGCAGCGTCGCCCTCGACCGCGAGGAATTCCCCCGCCCGCAGACGACCGCCGAAGGCCTCGCCGCCTTGAACCCGAGCTTTGCGCAGATGGCCGACATGCCGCTCGACGAAGCCGGCACGACCTTCCGCAAGCTGATCAACCAGAAATACCCCGACCTCAAGATCGAGCACGTTCACCACGCCGGCAATTCGTCGGGCGTCGTAGATGGCGCGGCGGGCGTGCTGCTGGCGTCGAAGGCCTATGCCGACAAGCTTGGCCTTCGCCCACGCGCGCGCATCGTCGCCATGGCGAACATGGGCGATTGCCCGACGTTGATGCTCAACGCCCCCGTCCCGGCGGCGCGCAAGGTTCTCGCCAAGGCCGGGCTGACGATCGACGACATCGACCTGTTCGAGATCAACGAAGCCTTTGCCGTCGTGGCGGAAAAGTTCATCCGTGATTTGAAGCTCGATCGCGACAAGGTCAACGTCAACGGCGGCGCCATCGCGCTCGGCCATCCGATCGGCGCGACGGGGTCGATCCTGATCGGCACCATCCTCGACGAACTCGAGCGCCGCGACTTGAAGCGCGGGCTGGTGACGATGTGCGCCGCCGGCGGCATGGCGCCGGCGATCATCATCGAGCGGATATAGGTTGCCGTCTCCTCCCCCTTGAGGGGGGAGGCGACTCGCGCGAAGCGCGGCGGGTGGGGGTGGCCGCCCGCGCGACGAAGCTACCCCCTGCGGCGACCACCCCCACCCGGGCCGCCTTCGGCGTCTCTCGCCTCCCCCCTCCAGGGGGAGGAATTGTTTTCCTCTCGTTGCGACAGCCGCTACCCTCCCCCGATGGCCCAAGGCACCCACGACTTCACCCCAGACCCACGCAACGCCGCGGTCCTGATCGACATCAACGGCCGCCTCGTCCCCCGCGCCGAAGCGGCGGTGTCGGTGTTCGATTCGGGCTTCATGCTCGGCGACGGCGTCTGGGAAGGCCTGCGCGTCACCGGCGGGCGCATCGCCTTTCTCGATGCGCATCTCGACCGCCTCTGGGAAGGCGCCAAGGCAATCGCCCTCGACATCGGCATTTCGCGCGACGAACTGACCCGGCGCCTCTACGCGTGCCTCGACGCCAATGCGATGACCGACGGCGGCCATATCCGGCTGATGGTCACCCGCGGCATCCGCTCGACACCCTATCAGGACCCGCGCGTCGTCGTTTCCCCCGCCACCATCGTCATCATCGCCGAATTCAAGACGCCGCTGCCCGAGACGCTGGAAAAGGGGCTCACGCTGTTCACTGTCCATGTCCGCCGTGGGCACCCCGACGTTCAGGACCCCAAGCTCAACAGCCATTCCAAATTGAACTGCATCACCGCCTGCATCCAGGCGATCGAGGCCGGCGCCGACGAGGCGCTGATGCTCGATCCCCATGGCTTCGTCGCCACCTGCAATTCGACGCATTTCTTCATCGTGCGGAAGGGTGAAGTCTGGACCTCGACCGGCGATTACTGCCTCGCCGGCATCACCCGCTCCAACGTCATCCGCCTGTGCCGCCAGAACGGCATCCCGGTGTTCGAGAAGAACTTCTCGCTGACCGAAGTCTACAGTGCCGACGAAGCTTTCGTCACCGGCACCTTCGCCGGCGTCGCGCCCGTTACCCGCATCGACGGCCGCCCCATCAGCGACGGCCGCGGCCCGATGGCCGAGCGGCTGCAGGGCCTGTACCGCGCGCTGATGGCAAACGATGTGGCGACGCGAGGGCGCCCATGACGACCGGCCCGCACCGATAACCGGGCCGACCGAGGCACCATCTCGCCGCCGGCCGGCCGGTCAGAAATCAACAGTCAGATACCCGCCGAAGCGGCGGCCGGGGATCAGGTCATAGGCGCCGGCGCCAACCAGTTCGAAGCCCTGGAGGTCGCCGACATTCTCGACCTGCAGGCGCAATGTCGCCTCACGGCTGCGCAGCCTGAAACGGTAACGGGCGCCGACGTCCACCAGCGTGCGGGCCGGGATCGTCACCAGGCTGTTGACGGTCGCCGTTTCCGGGCTGCGGTGCGAGGCCGTGATGTCGAGCGACAGGCCCGGCACGAATGCCGGCCGCCAATCGGCATTGAACTGCAGGCGTCGGGAAATGGCGCCGACTGGCCGCGGCCCCACCCGGCCGAGCGCCACGCCCGTGCCGCCGACCCGCGGGTCGAGCAGCACTGCACCGGCTACGATGCTGAGGCGCGGCGTCACCGGCCCCGCCACCGACAGCTCGATCCCGCGGTTGATGACATCGCCCAGCGCATCGAAGCGATTGGCGGCATCGAGGTTGAAATAAGGCTTGCGCACATCGAAGACGCCGGCGACGAGCTTGACCTCATCGGTCAGGGCATAGCGAAGACCGACGTCGCGCTGACTGGTGCGAATCGCCGGCAACGCCTCATTGCGATTGGCAGCGTTACCGGGCGCGATGCCGCTTTCCTCCAGCCCGGTCACCCAACCGGCGTAAATCGCCAGCCGGCGCGTCACCTCGATGGCCGCGGTGGCGTTGAACAGGAACGGTCGGGCATAGGTCGTCACCGGGGCCCGGCTCGGCAGGCCGATCCGCTTGCTGTAGTCCGTCTTCTGGATGCCGAGGCTGAGTTCACCGACACCGGGCCAGCGGCCCTCATAGGCGAGGCCGACGGTGACCTGGCGGACACGGTCGCGCTGCTGTTCGGAAAAGGTGAAATCCGGACTTGGCGGATTGTTGCGGGTGAAGATGTCGGTCGGCCCCAGATCGACCACCGCCGACCCGCCGAAGCGGCGATCTCCGGCGCGGGCGCGCACCGCGGCATGGATCAGATGCGCCCGCGGGCCATCGCGAAAGCGACGGGTGACGCGCAGTTCGCCGCTGGTGGAAGCGAATTTTACCGGCGGATCGGCGACCACCAGTTGCCGGCCGCCCCCGTCGCCATCGAGATCGGTGATCAGATTGGCAAAGCCACGGGCATCGTCGAACCGCGAGCGGAACAGCCCTAGCCGGACTTCCCAAGCGGCGCCTGGCCGCCAGGTGGCCAGGACACCGGCATTGACGGCGACCCCGCGATAGCGGGCCCAGTCGGGGCCGATGAACAGCCGGCGCGGCAGGCGCGGCGGCAGAGAATTGCCGGCAGGCAGGAAGATCGGCCCGGTCTGGTCAAACCCCTCCGATCGCGCCAGGAAGGGGATAATCTCGAAACGTTCGGATGGAGCGTAGCGCAGCGCCCCCGAAAACTGCCAGAAGGCAGCCCTGGTGCCGTTATAGTAGGAATCTCGGAACGCGGCGCCGCCCAATGCGAGGCTGACGCCCGGGGCGAGCGGCAGACTGCCGTCGAGTTCGATCGAGGCATTGCCCCATTCATCGCCAGCGGCCAGCACGCTGAGCGCCGCGGCGTCCCCCGGCTTGCGAAAGGCATAGTCGACGATGCCGGTAGGCGCCGGAAACGGACTGCCGAGCGCCGACAGGCCGACCCGGATGCTGGTCGCCCGGCGCAATCGCGAGTTCAGGGCCCAGACCTGATCGAAATACAGGCCATCGACACGGACATTGCCGGCCGCGGTCGGCGAAAAGCCGCGGACACTGCCGCTGTTGTAAAGGCCGATGGTTTCACGCCCGATCGAGGTGCCGAAGGCGTCGGCAGCGCTGCGCATGGCATTTTCGGCGGCCCTTGCGCCGGTTGCCGCCGTCGCATCGGTTACCGCCGGTGCGGCGGGCGGCGCGACGCCCGCCGCGGGCTGTGCCATCGCAGGCGGCGAGGCTGCCGCCACCACGGCCAGCAGCAGCCAATCGCGGCAGCGCGCCGCCTTGCCATCAGGCGGATGCACGCCGCTGCCATGGGGTGGCGGCACGGCCGATCGCGGCGACGGTGGCCACCGGCATGGTGTCGCCTGCTGGATCGGAGTCTCAATGTCGAAGCAGTAAGTCATGATACGTTACATCATGTCATCAATTCGACTGGTGTCAATCGCGGACAGGGGTGGCGCGACTGCAGTCCTGCCGAAGCAGACCGCGCTCGCAGCAGCACATCTTGAGTAATGACGTTCCGTAGCTCTTTGCGCGCCCGCGCCCGATGACGGAGCCTCGCTGAACTGCCGGCCGTTCGCGGGCCTGGCCGGTGCCAGTCGACCGGGACCCGACACGCCGCGAGAAGCCGGTCGAATGCGCCAACCTGGTAACTTCGGCCCGCCGCTTGCCGGCGCACGGCCACCGGGTCAGAAAGCCGGATCATGACCGAGACCAGCCCCGCCCCCATCCGCATCGCCATGTGGAGTGGCCCCAGGAACCTTTCGACGGCGATGATGCGCAGTTTCGGCGCGCGCGCCGATACGCAGGTCTCCGACGAGCCCTATTATGGCGCCTATCTCGCCGCGACGCGTGACCCGCAACCGATGGCCGACGACGTGATGGCGTCGATGGACTGCGATTGGGGGAGCGTCACCGCGGCGCTGAATGGCCCGAGCGAGCGCCCGATCTGGTACCAGAAGCATATGGCACATCACATGGTCGGCCCGGTCGGGATCGCCGACCTGCCCGCCCACACCCATGCCTTTCTGATCCGCGCGCCGGAACGGGTCGTCGCCTCCTATGCCGCCAAGCGCGTCGCCGTGCGGCCCGAACACCTCGGTTACGCCACCCTGCGCCGCTATTTCGACCGCGAGGCCGATCGGCTCGGCCGGGCGCCGGTGGTCGTCGACGCCGCCGATATCCTCCGCGACCCCGCCGCCACGCTCGACGCACTGTGCGCCGCGCTCGGCATCGCGTTCGACGCGGCGATGCTGGCCTGGCCGCCGGGGCGCCGCGCCAGCGACGGCATCTGGGCCGCGCACTGGTATGGCGCCGTCGAGGCCTCGACCGGCTTCGGCGCGGCGGAAGGCCCGGCCCCGGCGCTCGATGCCGACGCCGCCGCCATCGCTGCTGCCTGCCGCGATGATTACGACTATCTCGCGCGCCACACTCTCAAAAAGGCGGACAGCGCCTGACTTGCGACCGTCACGAAGCGGGCTTAACGCTTACGTCAACCAGACCACGCCCTTGGGGAGCCGCCGCGATGAAGACCAAGATCACCGAAATGTTCGGCATCGAACATCCGATCCTCCAGGGCGGCATGCACTATGTCGGCTTTGCCGAAATGGCGGCGGCGGTGAGCAACGCCGGCGGGCTCGGCATCATCACCGGCCTGACGCAGCGGACGCCCGAGGACCTCGCCAACGAAATCGCCCGCTGCCGCGAGATGACCGACAAGCCCTTCGGCGTGAACCTGACCTTCCTGCCCAGCCTTTCGACCCCCGATTACCCCGGTTATATCAAGGCGATCATCGATGGCGGCGTGAAGGCGGTGGAAACCGCCGGCAACAATCCGGCGAAGTGGCTGCCGGTGCTGAAAGAGGCCGGCATCAAGGTCATCCACAAATGCACCAGCGTGCGCCACAGCCTCAAGGCCGAGAGCATCGGCTGTGACGCTGTCTCGGTCGATGGCTTCGAATGCGGTGGGCATCCGGGGGAGGACGACGTCCCCAACTGGATCCTGCTGCCACGCGCCGCTGAAGAACTGAAGATTCCCTTCGTCGCCTCGGGCGGCGTCGCCAATGGCAAGCAGCTCGTCGCGGCGCTCGCCATGGGCGCCGATGGCATCAACATGGGCACGCGCTTCATCGCCACGGTCGAAGCGCCGGTGCACGACAACGTCAAGCAGGCGATCCTGGCGGCGAGCGAGCTCGACACCCGCCTCGTCATGCGGCCGCTGCGCAACACCGAGCGGGTGCTCAACAACCCCGCGGTCGAACGCCTGCTCGCCAAGGAGAAGGAGCTGGGCGCCAACATCAAGTTCGAGGACATCATCGAGGAAGTCGCCGGCGTCTACCCCAAAATCATGAAGGACGGCACGATGGAGGCCGGCGCCTGGTCGTGCGGCATGGTCGTCGGGCTGATCCACGACATCCCGACCTGCCAGCAACTGATCGACGGCATCATGGCTGAGGCCGAGGCGATCATCCAGGGGCGGCTGGCCCGCTTCGCGGCGTAAGGGGAGACGGGGCGATGGACGAGCTGCTCTATGGCGTGGCCGATGGCGTCGCGACGATCACCTTCAATCGCCCCGACAAATTGAACGCGCTGACGCCCGAAATCCTGTCCGCGCTGTTCCGGCGGGTGGCGGAGGCCGGCGCCGATCCGGCGGTCAAGGTCATCGTGCTGACCGGCGCCGGCCGCGGCTTCTGCGCCGGATTGGATCTCGGCATCATCGGCTCGGGCGCCGGCGGGCGGGTCGAGCTCGATCCCGGCATCGCGCCGCAATGGGGCGACGACATCGGCCCCGACCTTGCGCGCTTCTACTCGGGCGGCTGGAACGCGCTGATCACCTGCCGCAAGCCGACGATCGCCGCGGTCAACGGCCCGGCCTTCGGCTGGGGCTTCATCCTGGCGCTGCACTGCGACATCCGCTTCGCCGCCCGCTCGGCGCTGTTCAACGCCACTTTCGCGCGCATCGGCGTGCCGGGCGAAAAGGGCTCGGCGTGGCTGCTGTCGCGGTTGGTCGGAACGGCGCGTGCCGCCGACCTGCTCTATACGGCGCGGCGTTTCGATGGGGCAGATGCCGAACGCCTCGGCATCGTCAACGCCGTGCTGGACGACGAGGCGCTGATGCCCCACGTCGCCGAATATGCCGCGAACGTTGCCACCTATTCGGCGCCCCGCGCAATGGCGGCGATGAAAGCCCAGATCTGGACAGCGATCGACGACGACTACACCAAGGCCTTCGCCTACGCCGACCACGAACAGGAAGCGGCGACGGGCACCGAAGATTTCCGCGAAGCCTTCGCCAGCTATCGCGAAAAGCGCGCGCCGGTGTTCAAGGGGAAATAGTGTCGGGCGTCGTCGGCCCGCCCGATCGCCGGCTAGAGCGTTGGCTCAACCTGGCGCCCGGCGCGACGCGCGACCTTGCAGCAGCCGTTCGCGCCGAGGTCGTCGATCCGCTCGTGTCGCAAGGCTTTCGCTGGGTTCCGAGCTATCACGACGATCCCGAGCCGGCCTCCGCTCGGGAGATCGTCCTCGAGCGGCACGGAGAGGTCGATGTCGAAACGATCGTCTTGGCCTTCGACAAATATCGTGCACCCAGGCTGCAGGTGCACCTGATGCGGCGGCAGGCAGAACCACCGTACGCCTGGGTGCGGTCTGCAAACCTTATCCGACGTCGTGGACAGTCGCTCTGCTGGTGGGGGAAACCCTGGTGGATGCCCCTGGCGTGCTGGCCTCGCAGCGCCGGGATGCGAACGGCGGTGGCAATAAGGATGAAACTGCCGGCTGCGCTGGCGTTTCTCGATCAGGGATCGATCAGCCGGTGCATCGCTGTCTCCTCCGCCATCATGCCGGAAAAGGATGATGTTCTGATCAACCCGGCGCATGCCGACAGCGCTCGCCTGAGCGCCGCAAAGGTCCGCGGATGAATCTACCGCTCCTGAACCACGGCACGGCGCCGCAGCGCCAGCAGCAGCGCCACCCCCGCCACCACCACCGCGATCGGGCTGGCATAATGTTCGGGCGGATGATGCCCGGTCAGCGACGCCTTGCCGAACCAGCCGTCCGTCGCCATCAGCCCGCGTTCGAGGACGATCAACGCCAGCCCCACCGGCACCAGGCTGCGGTAGCGGACCGCGATCAGCAGTTCGAGAAGCCCATGCGGAATCTGCATCGCGCCGACCCAGGCGAACAGCGCAAGGATGATCTCGCGCCGCGTCGACAGGTCGAGCCCGGCGATCACCCCGGCGCCGCCGTCAGGCAGGAAATAGTGGATGATCCCCGGCAGGATCGTCGTCACCCCGGCGAAACCCAGCACCCAGGCGGCGACAGGCGCGCCGTGATAATCGGCATTGGTGCTTGGCGGCAGCATCGGCACGCATCCTTATGGCAGATGTCGTGCCATAATGACGCGCCGCCGGCGAGCCGGCAAGGCGTGCCGTCAGAAGGTCAGCGCGCCATGCGGCAGCCGTGGCAGCACGTGGCGGCTGAAAAGATCGGCCTCGGCGGCATGGGGATAGCCCGACAGGATGAAGGCATCGATGCCGAGGTCCATATAGGCCTGGAGCTTGGCGACGACCTGGTCGGGATCGCCGACGATCGCCGCGCCGCAGCCCGAGCGCGCCCGGCCGATGCCGGTCCACAGATTGGCCTCGACATAACCGTCGGCAGCGCTGTCGCGCAGCTCGGCCTGGCGGCGGACGCCGACCGATTGCGTGTCCAGGGACTTGTTGCGGATCGCCTCGCCGGTGGCGGCATCGAGCTTCGACAACAGCCGGTCGGCATAGGCGCGGGCCTCGGCCTCGGTGTCGCGGACGACGATGTGGACGCGGTAGCCGTACTTCAGTGTGCGGCCGTGCTTCGCCGCGCGCGCCGTCATGTCGGCGATGATGTCGGTGACCACCGGCATGGTGTCGGGCCACATCAGATAGACATCGGCGGCGCGCGCCGCCGCCTCGCGGGCATCGGGGCTGAGGCCGCCGAAATAGAGCGGCGGGCAGCGGCCGGAGAGCGTCGTCGCGCCGGGCGGGTCGAGCTTCAGCCGGTAGAACTCGCCTTGATAGTCGAGCGCGCCGCCGTTCAGCAGGATCTTGAGGATTTCCATCACCTCGACGGTGCGCTGGTAGCGAGGAGCCGACGGCAGCACTTCGCCAGGGATATCCGACGAGATGATGTTGACGTTCAGCCGCCCGCCGGCGATCCGGTCGATGGTGGCAAGCTGGCGCGCCAGCTGCGGCGGCCACATCTCGCCGACGCGCACCGCCAGCAGCAGCTTGATGCGCTGCGTTACCGCGGCGATGGCGGCGGCGAAGGCCGTCGAGTCGATCCCGAGCGCATAGCCCGAGGGCAGCAGCACATTGTCGAAGCCACCGGTTTCGGCGGCCACGACGATGTCGCGGCAATGCTCCCAGCTCGACTTCAAAGCCGGGTCGGGCACCCCCAGAAACTCATAGTCATCGTCGCACAGCGCCGAAAACCAGGCGATCTCGGGCGTCTTCACGGCAGATTCTCCCCAAGCGACGCGACCAGCACTTCGTACCATTCGGCGCGCGTCCAGCGCACCTTGTAGGCGTCGCTGCTGGCGGCGATGCGCGCCGGGTTTTGCGTGCCGACGATGGGCACGATACCGGCGGGGTGCGCCATGATCCAGGCATAGGCGGCGGCGGTCATGTCGACGCCATGGCGCTCGCCTTGCGCGCGAAGTGCCGCCTTGACGCGCGCGGTGCGATCATCATCGGGCCTGCCGCGTCCCGGCCGGGGGTCGCCGCCGCCGATCCGGCCCTGGCCGAGCGGCGACCAGGCCATGACGCCGATCCCCTGCCCCATGGCGTGATCGAGCGTGCCATCGAACAACGGCGCCAGCGCCAGCGGCGAGAACTCCGGCTGGGTCGACGCGATGCCCGACGTCAGGTGCGCGGCCAGCGCCGCCGTCTGCGCGACAGTGAAGTTCGACACCCCAACCGCCGAAATCTTGCCCTCCGCCACCAGCGCATCGAGCGTCGCCGCCACCTCGGCGGGATGCGCCAGCATGTCCGGCCGGTGGATCTGCCACAGGTCGAGCCGTTCGACCCCCAGCCGCGTCAGCGACGCCTCGACCGCCTCGCGGAGATAGGCCGGCGATGAATCATAAGGCACCCCCATGCGGATACCGCCCTTCGACGCCAGCACGATGCGGTCGCGCAAGCCCGGCGCCTCGGCGAACACCCGGCCGAGCAGCGCTTCGGAGGCACCAAACGGCTCGTCATTGTCCGGGCCATAAATATCGGCAGTATCGAAGAAATTGATCCCCGCCGCCAACGCCGCTTCGACCTTCTCGCGCGCGGCGCGGACGTCGTCGCCGGCGAAGCGCCACATGCCCCAGGCCATCGGGCTGACGCGAAGTGCGGACTTGCCGAGCGGGCGGGGTTCGGGGGAAAGGGCGATTTCATCCATATCCCCCCAATGCCCGGAGACGCCTGCAATGAAAAGTACCGACCCGCTGCGTTGGGGCATTGTCGGCAGCGGCATGATGGCGATCGAGCATATCGCCAACATCAAGCTCGCCGGCCACCGGGTGACGGCGCTCGCCGATCCGGTGGCGAAGAGCCTCGACCGCGCCAGCGCCGCGGCGGGCAGCGATCCCAAGCGCTTCGGCGATGCGGCGGCGCTGGCGGCCTCGGGGCTGTGCGACGCGGTCGTCGTCGCCAGCCCCAATTTCACCCATGTCGACGTTGTCCCGCCGCTGATGGACGCCGGCCTCCACATCCTCTGCGAAAAGCCGCTGGCGACGACGATCGACGGCGCCCGGGCGATGGCGGCGGCCGCGGCGGGCTATGACCGCGTCTTCTGGACGGCGATGGAATATCGCTTCATGCCGCCGGTAGCCGAGTTCGTCGCGCAAGTGCATGGCGGCCGCATCGGCGCGCTCCACATGCTGTCGATCCGCGAGCACCGCTTTCCTTTCCTGGTCAAGGTCGGCGACTGGAACCGCTTCGCCGCCAACACCGGCGGCACGATGGTCGAAAAATGCTGCCATTTCTTCGACATGATGCGGCTGATCGTCGGCGCCGAACCCACGCGGGTGTTCTGCTCGGGCGCCATGGACGTCAACCACCGCGACGAACGCTATGACGGCCGCACGCCCGACATCATCGACAACAGCTACACGGTGGTGGACTTCGCGAACGGCGTCCGCGCCATGCTCGACCTGTGCATGTTCGCCGACGGCGCCGAGCAACAGGAGGAGATCGCCGCCGTCGGCGACCGCGCCCGCCTCGACGTGCTGATCCCGGCGGGCGATATCGTCCATTCCCCACGCGTCGGCTTCATGAACGCCAAGCAGGTAACGCGCGCCCATGTCGAAACGCCGGCCGAGGCGCTGGCGGCGGGGCAGCACCATGGCTCGACCTATTTCCAGCATCTCGCCTTCACCCGCGCGGTCCGCGGCGAAGGCCCGGTCCTCGTCACCGCCGACGACGGCCTGCGCGCCGTCGCGATGGGTCTCGCTGCGGAAATCAGCGCCCGCGAGCACCGTGTGGTGACGATGGCGGAACTGGGGCTGTAGCCAGGCCTCGGCGCGCGGAAGTGCACCGAAGTACAGTCATCCGACGATGAGAAAGAGCAAATCGGCTACCGTCAAAAGCGACAATTCAAGACCCGCCGCTTATAGCCGTTTCGGCCAGTGTAGGACAGCCGTCGCGACATTTTGGACGGCTCGAAAATGCCCCAAGCGGCCAGGGCCGAGCCCCTGGCCGCCTTTCTTTCTCGTCGCTCTCAAACCAGATCGAAGTCATAATGGCCGGCGCGGCCTCCGCCGCCGCCCATCGCGAATTCGCCATAACCACCGCCGGCAACCAGCATCGACCCCGAGCCCGATGTGGTGCGCGACTGGATTTCGGTCCGATTCCACACCGTGCCATCGCTGAACCGGATTTCCTCGATGCCTTCGCCCGAGGCGAACTGCCGCTCTACCGTCAGGCTGCCCGCACTGCCGAAAATGCGCGCGACAAGATCATTATTGCCGTTGGCGCGAGTCAACCGGATGTTCGATGGCGTCCAATCGGCTGCCATGTCCAGGCGGTCGATGTTGCCGAAGCGATCCCAGCCATCGATGAGCCGATCATCGCCCGCCGGTGCGGCAATGAGGTAGTTCGTGCCCATACGTGCGGCGCCGACGATGGTATCGTTTCCCGCCGTCTGCGCACGCACGGCATATTCCTCAAGCAGCCGCGCCCGATCCCATTGCGTGCCATCGGCAAAGGCGACTTGCTCCACACCCATATTGCTGCCGGCGAATTCGTCCTGCAACCGCAGCACGCCGGCGCCACCAATCCTGCCGATGGTGATATCATTGAGGGCGGCGGTGCTGCGTGTCCGTTGCACATTGGCGGTCGTCACCGCCGCGTCGAGCACCAGTCGATCGAGATTGCCGGCGCCATAATTGGCGCCTTCGATGAGCACATCTGAGCCAGCAAAATCGCCATAGGCGAAGCTGTCATTGCTGTCGTTGCCGAGGATCGTGTCGTTGCCGGCCGTTTGGGTGCGCTCGACATAGCGGGCGAACATCGTGCTGCGCTGCCAAACCGTGCCATCGGCGAAGCGAATTTCTTCAAAGCCGCCACCCGGCTCCTCAAACTGCGCCCGCAAGGTCAAACTGCCGGTCTGCCCTGGCAGGCGCAATGTCAGCGCCGTCGCGTTGCTGGCCGATCGCGTCAACACGACAGTCGTCGGCGAAAACGCCGCGCCCAGATTGAGCACGTCGAAATTGTTCAGCGTGTGGGTCGGCTCGGCGATGACATCGTCGCCGGCAAGGTCATTGACGGTATAGTTCGTCGGTCGGTCGAACCCAACGATGGTATCGTTGCCCGCCGTCTGCGCGCGTGCGAGATAGAATTCGTCGATCTGCGTCAGCGACCAGGTCGTGCCATCGTCGAACACCAGCTCGTCGATGGCGTTGTTGACGTAGAAATGATCACGGATCGTGATACCGCCGGTCTTGCCGACGAAGCGTAGCGATAGATCAAACGGGGCCTGCAAGCTGCGCGTCATCACCAGGTCGGCGGCGCTGAGCCCGGCACCGAAGACGATCCGATCGATCGCGCCGGACGAGCTGTCGTGCGGCTCGATGATCGTATCGAAGCCGTCGCCGTCGCGGTAGAAATAGCTTTGGGCGGCGCTGGTGCCGGCACGGTGTCGTTGCCGGCGAGCATCGCCACCATATGGGCTTCCTTGCCGGTCAGCACGACGGTGTCGGCGCCGGCGGTGCCGAGAGAATGATCGTTCACCAGGGCCCCGGTGGCGAAACTGATCTCGAATCGCGAGAATCCGGCGTCGGTCAATGTCGTGGCGACCGTTACAGCCGTTGGCATCGCGGTCATCGATAGCTCGGCGAGCTCGATGACACCGAACAAATTGCCCAACGCCTTCAACCGCTGATCGCCTGTCGCGCCCAGGTACCGCATCTGCTCGGCGATGATATCGACGGCGCCACCGACGTCGATGCTGAGTCGATCCGTATTGGGATCGTAGAAAGTCGCGGACAACGATAAGAGCGGGTTGCCCGTCCAGGCTTCGGGACCCGCCCCGAACGCAAACAGCGCTCTCGGCGCTTGCGCTAACACCTTGCCGACAAGATCGTCCATGATGCGCTGATAATAATCGAGCAGCGGCGCAATCTGGAGGCCCTGTGGATTGCCGCCGTTGAGGAAGGCGACACCGTGCAATTGTTCGAGGAACACCAGCTTGCGCGCATCGATGCTGCCGCGCGACCCGGCGACGGCATTGGCGGCGCCGGCCCAGCGCAGCAACAGGCCTTCGATATCGCCATAGAGCTGGCCGAAGCTGCGACTGCCGCCGGCGAGCAAGGCGGCCTTCAAATCGGCGCGCAGGGCCGCATCCTCGGTCAGGGCATCGCTTAACGGCTTGACCTTGCCATAGCCCGCCAGCGAAGGCAGCGCTGTGACTTCGGCAGTGTAGCTGCGCTCATTGCCATAGGCGTAGCGCGTCAGCATCTGGTCGTTTTGGAACCACAGATCGAAGATCGCGCCGCTGCTGCCATCGGCACGGGTGTAGCTGCTCTGCGCCGTTACCGGGTTGCCGGCGGCGGTGACGCCACTAAGCGCGGTTGCGGCAAGGCTGATCGCGGCAACACCGGCGGCGGCAAGCGACTGCAATTCGCCCATGTCGGTCAATCCATCACTGTTCAGGTCACGCCATACGCTGAGGCTGGCGAATTGCGAATCATTGGCATCGATGCGGTTATCACTGTTGGTGTCCAATGCTCGCAGGGCCGCGAACCCGCCAGCGGCGGCGCCACCAAGAAGTTCGCCGATATCGTTGATTCTTCCGTCGCCATTTCGATCATAGGCGAGCAAGCCGTCGTCAGGCGCGACCCAGCCACTCCGCTCCGCGAAACCATCGCGATCAAGATCGAACCAAGAATACGATCCCACAACACTAATTGCTTCAAGTCCGTCACCATCGAGATCGAGTGCCAGAGGGCACGTCGGAGCAGGCGGACTATTGAGCGGGTTTAGCGGAAAATACCAACCTGGCACCGCGCCTGGAGCCGGATAAGGATAAGCGGGCATTCGGAAGGGCGGAGAGGGGCAGTAAGGCGCCCCATTTGAGGCATGAGGCCAATTTGGCGACGGCGACCAAGGCGACGGAGCGGGCGCATTCGGGTCGATCATAAGATGACCATTTTTATAGGCATCCATAACCAAATGATCTATGGCGTCTCCTGAATAGCCGTGCTGATTGGCATAGTCTCCGATCTGACGCCCAACGTCATTGTTAAACTGGTCTTTATATGAATCTAGAGGATCGTTTGATGGAAGCTCTTTCAGGTTTCCTAGAGTTTCCGCGATTCCCGTGGACGTTCTGTAGGCAACTTCAGCACTTACGTGCGCGTGCTGAATTGCGTTCAAGTCAGCGTAATTGGATATACCATTACCGGCCGCGACGGCATTAGCATGCCCGGCCAGCCAAGAAACGAAACCGCCCCAGATAGTCGTCAACCCCTCCCAAAAAGGTCAACCCACATTAACCTCATATACTCCGAAAAATCGAGCATAGGGCCTTCTTGAAACTGAAATGGAGGTGCGACGCGGATCGAAACAAACCCTACCTTTGAATACGATTTTCGCCTTCAAACTTTCATTTACATCCCAAATAGCAGAGAATCTAAGAACAGCACTATTGTCATTGCGGCTGATATTTACTATAGCGAATTCTTCTTCATCGACATAAAGACTCCTTCCTTGGTAGGTCTTTTTGTAACCAGCAAAACTTTTTAATGCCGTGTTAATAGTTTTTTGGGTATCATACCCTTGCAATACACAAGTTACTATCGTAGACTCTCGATCATAGAGGCCGCTGGGCCAGTTCTGAGAGATCAACAGCTCTTTTGGCGGAGGAGCTGAAGTACACGAAGAAGTGAACATCAAGACCGGCAGGTATATCTTAATGATCCAATAAGGCCGGAAAATTTCACAAAAAAAAGTGGTTATCCTGGCACTTTTCACCTGCAAGTGCTGGCGTCACAGTCCCGAAACCTACAGCCATCCCTATCAGCAGACATAATACTCTTGATTGCTTGTTGCAAGCCATTAACGTCGAGAGCATCCAATTTGGAGCTTTCTGCTTTCATTTCCAAAGGATGAAGAATTTCCAAGGACTGTATCTACCCTCCGGTCATCACGGATGCTACCTGACGCCATTCAGGACAGGCATCCCGTACTACCTCGACTACGCCGATCGACGAGAGGCCGGCGTTTTCGCCGACGCGACCGCCTCTAAACCAACCACCGCCCAATCATCAGCCCTGCCCCCAGCGCCGCCGTCAGCCACAGGCTCGACCAGCCGCTACGCTCGGGCAGCGGCGGCAAGGGGGGCGCCGGCGGTGCCGCGCCGGGGATGGGGTGCTCGGCGGCCCATTGCCGGAAGATGCGCGGCAGCGCCGTCAGCGCGCGACCGTTCTCGACGAGCCAGTCGGCGATCAGCGCCTCGGGGCCCATTTCGTCGCGGACCCAGTTGCTGACATAGGGTTCGGCGACTTCCCACATGTTGACCTGCGGATCGAGCGTCAGCGCGACGCCCTCGACCATCACCATCGTCTTCTGCAGCAGCAGCAGATGCGGCTGCACCTGCATGTCGAAGCTGCGCGTGATGGCGAACAGGCCATCGAGCAATTGCGTGATGTTGACTTCCTTGGCGCGCTTGCCGCGGATCGGCTCGCCGACCGCACGCAGCGCCGTCGCGAAGGCCGCGGGATTGTGGTGCGGCGGCACATAGCCCGCCTCGAAATGGATTTCGGCGACGCGTTTGTAATTGCCCGTCACCAGGCCGTAGAGGATCTCGGCGAGATACATGCGGGCACGGCGGTTGATCCGCCCCATGATGCCGAAATCGATCACCGCCAGCCGGGCGCCGTGGTCGGGCGTCGCCGGCACCAGGAACAGATTGCCCTGGTGGAGATCGGCGTGGAAGAAGCCTTGCGCGATCGCCTGTTGCAGAAAGCCGTGGACGAGGACTTCGGCCAGCCGCCGCCGGTCGAAATCCTGCGCCGCCAACGCCGCCGCGTCGTTCAATTTGATGCCGTCAATCCAGTCGATGACCAGCACGCGCCGCGACGACCGCGCCCAGTCGATGCCGGGCACCAGGAAATCGGGGATGCCTTCGAGCGCTTCGGCGAGTTCCGACGCCGACGCCGCCTCGCGGCGCAGGTCGAGCTCGCCGTCGGTCCAGCCCTTGAAGGTGGCGATGACGGCGCGCGGCCGCAGCCGGGCGAATTCGCCGCCGAGCGTCTCGATGTGCCGCGCCGCCCATTCATAGGTGTCGATGGCACGCGCCAGCTCGGCCTCGATGCCGGGGCGCAGGATCTTGATGGCAACGGCGCGGCCGTCGCTGGTGACGCCGCGATGCACCTGCGCCATCGATGCCGCGCCAACGGCGACGGGATCGATGCTGGCGAAACGATCGCGCCAGGTCCCTGAGGCGTAGCTGGCGTCGAGCGTCGGTTCGATCACGCTCCACGGCACCGGCGGCACCTGGTCCTGAAGGCGCGCCAAGTCAGCAGCGGCGTCGGCGCCGATCAAGTCGGGGCGCGTCGCCAGCGCCTGGCCGAGCTTGATCGCCGCGGGGCCGACGGCGGTGAGGCCACGGGCGAAATCGGGGGTGGTGGGAGCCGCGGTGCCGAAGCGCGCCAGCCGGGCGATGAAGCGCAGGCTCGCCGGCAGGCGCGGGCCCTCGAAGGGCCGCAGCGCGCCGTGGCGGGCGAGGCGGCGGCCCCAGACGAGCAGCCGCCAGAGATGGACGGGGGTGGATGCCATCGTGGGCTAGAACTTCCAGCCGCTGTGGATGGCGACGGCGCCGCCGAGGATCGGGCGGTAGCTGACCCGGGCAAAGCCGGCGGCGGCGATCATCGCGGCGAAATCGGGCATCTTCGGAAAACGCCGGATCGATTCGATCAGATAGCGGTAGCTGTCGGCGTCACCGGCGACGAGCTTGCCGACGCGCGGCACGATGCGTTCCGAATAGACGTCATAGGCCCCTGCGAACCCCGGCCATTCGGTCGTCGAGAATTCCAGGCAGAAGAAGCGGCCGCCGAAGGCGAGGACGCGGTGCGCCTCACGCAGCGCCGCCGGAATGTCGGTGACGTTGCGGATGCCGAAGGCGATCGTATAGGCGTCGAAGCTGCGATCGGGGAGGCCGAGCTTCTCGGCATTTTCCTCGCGCCAGACGAGACTGGTGATGCCGCGTTCCGCGGCGCGGGCGATGCCGACGTCGAGCATCGCCGGGTTGATGTCGGCGACGGTGACGCTGGCGCCCGCGGCGGCGAGGCGGAAGGCGATGTCGCCGGTGCCGCCCGCCATGTCGAGGATGCGCTCGCCGCCGCGCGGCCGCACGGCGCGGACGAAATCGTCCTTCCATAGCCGGTGGAAGCCCGCCGACATCAGATCGTTCATGATGTCGTAGCGCCGCGCCACCGACGCGAAGACCTCGCCGACCTTGCGGGTTTTTTCCTCGGGCGTGACGTCGGTGTAGCCGAAGCTGACGGTTTCAGGGGTGCTCATCGCCACGGGTCCTAGCTTGCCGCCGGCGTCGCGGCAAACGCGCCAATGCGCGCGGGGGTGCCGGCGCTTTGCCTTTGGCCGTTGCCATGCCTAAAGCCCCGGGGTGCCCGAACTTCCCGAAGTCGAAACCGTCATGCGTGGGCTGGCGCCGGTCTGGACCGGGCGGCGCTTTGCCCGCGTCATCCTGCATCGCGGCGACCTGCGGCGGCCCTTCCCTGCCGACCTCGGCCAGCGGCTGACCGGCGCCAGCGTCATCGCCTGCCGCCGCCGCGCCAAATATGGGCTCGTCGATACCGATCGCGGCGACACGCTGATCCTCCACCTCGGCATGTCGGGGCGGATGCGCCTCGATCCCGCCGAGATCGGCAAACATGATCATGTCGTCTTCACCACCGACGAGGGCCGCACCGTCGCCTTCAACGACGCGCGGCGCTTCGGCAGTCTCGACCTGGTCGCCACCGACATGGCCGCGGCGCATCCGCTGCTCGCGGGGATCGGCCCTGAGCCGCTCGGGCCCGACTTCGGCGTGGGCCTGCTGGTCGCCGCCTTCGCCGATCGGCTGGCGCCGGCCAAGGCGCTGCTGCTCGACCAGCGCGTCGTCGCCGGGCTGGGCAATATCTACGTCTGCGAGGCGCTGTTTGCCGCCGGCATCCACCCGGCGCGCACCGGCGGCAGCATTGCCCGCGCCCGGTTGAAGGCGCTGGCGGCGGCGGTGCCGGCGGTGCTCGAGTCGGCGATCGCGGCGGGCGGATCGTCCTTGCGCGATCACGCCGCCCCCGATGGCACGCTCGGCTATTTCCAGAAGGGCTTCCAGGTCTATGGCCGCGAGGGCGAGCCCTGCCCGAAGTGCGGCACCGCCATCGAACGCATCGTCCAGTCGGGGCGGTCGAGTTTCTTCTGCCCGCGCGACCAGCGCTGAGGCAGGAACGGCGGCGCGAATCGCTTGACCTTGGCGACGCTCCCGCCTATGCGCGTCGCCTTCCGGTGCCGGTAGCCCGCGCGCCAAACCCCGGCTCGTCCCCGTTCCACGGTGCCGTGCCGACCAACACACCGCCGCACCGCGACCCAAGGTTTCAAGGACGATCATGGCCAATACGCCCCAGGCAGAAAAGCGCATCCGCCGCAACGGCCGCCGCGCCGAGATCAACAAGGCGCGCGTCAGCCGCATCCGGACCTTCGTCAAAAAGGCCGAATCGACCCTGGCCGGCACCGATCCCGCCGCCGCCGCTGCGGCGCTGCAGGCCGCCCAGCCCGAGATGATGCGCGGCGTCGCCAAGGGCGTGCTTCACAAGAATACCGTCGCCCGCAAGGTGTCGCGCCTCGCCAAGCGGCTGAAGGCGCTGCAGACCGCCTGATCCTTGCGATTTGGTTTACGGGACGGCGCACGGAGGACACCTCCGGGCGCCGTTTTTCGTCGCACCCGCCGCTGACCCGAACCACCATTTCGGCACCAATCGTTACCAACCGATTCGCACGACGATTCGACATTGATGACGCTTCCGTGACGGCTTCGACCCATCGCGCCAGCCCCTCCATCGGGCGATTGTGACAGCCGGCAAAAATATTTCCGGGTCGAATCGGCGGCGCCGAACGACGATCCGGCGGCAATGATTTCAAAGACATGATCTTGTGTCGTCGAGTCGGCTGTCACGGTTCTTTCACAGGCTTGTCACGAAAAATCAGCGCCTTGCCGGCGGCTCGCGGCGAAATCGCACAAGTCCGTGTCAACGCTTTTATTTCAATTCCGCGGTGATTCTGACGCTTGTCGCGGCGCGCCACGCTTGCTTATCTGGCGTCGGTTTCAAGGCCCCGACGCCGCGCCAGGCGTCATCCGGCCGGTCGACATGATGATGAACGTGTGCCGCCGACGCAAGTCGGCGGCAGGGGGATTTTTTGCCCCTCGCGTCCAGCGCCAGTTGCCGCCCGGCAGGGCCTGGATCGACGACAATCCCGGGTGGGGCACCGGGGCATCAGAGGCACCGCCGGCCATTGCCGGGGGTGGAGGGGAGGGCAAGGGTCAGTGTCAGTGTCGGCGGTTACTGCGTCTCAGAATCTGTCGAACCGCGAACCGATCGCGACGTCGCGTCTTGGCTGGGGCGCGCTTCGCCCCGGTACGCTTGCCGAAGGCGTGCCCGACCGGAACACCTGCGACCCGGCCGCGGCCGACGACGTCGACCTCGCCTGGGCGCGGATCCGCGCCGCGCTGCGCGCCGAATCGGGCGATCGCCATTTCGATGCCTGGCTGGCGCCGCTCGGGCTTGCCGGCGTCGAGGGCGACCATGTCCGCCTTGCCGTACCTTCGGCCTTTCTCGCCGACTGGGTGGCAAGCAACTATGCCGAAAAACTGCGCGCGCACTGGATTGCCCAGCGCCCCGGCACCCGCCAGGTCTCGGTGATCGTCCAGGCGCCGGCGTCGCTGCCCGCCGCCCCTGCCCCGGCGATGCCGGCCCCGGCGAGCCCCGGCCCCGACCGCAGCAGCGGCATCGAGGCACGCTACACCTTCGACAATTTCATCGTCGGCAAGCCCAACGAGCTCGCCTACAACGCCGCCCAGGCGGTCGCCGAGCCGGGGCCCGTCGGCTTCAACCCGCTGTTCCTCCACGGCACCACCGGGCTCGGCAAGACGCACCTCATGCACGCCATCGGCAACGCCTTCCTGGCGCGCCAGCCCGATGCCAAGGTCGCCTATCTCTCGGCCGAAAAGTTCATGGTCGAGTTCCTGGCGGCGCTCCGCGCCAAGGACACGATCAGCTTCAAGCAGCGGCTGCGCACCGTCGACCTCCTCATGATCGACGATGTCCAGTTCATCGCCGGCAAGGATTCGACGCAGGAAGAACTGTTTCACACGATGAACGAGGTAATCAGCGCTGGCCGCCGCCTGGTGATCAGCGCCGATCGCTCGCCGCAGAACCTCGAAGGCATCCAGGAACGCATCCTCAGCCGTATGGCCTGGGGGCTCGTCGCCGACATCAACCCCGCCGATTACGAGCTGCGGCTCAACATCCTCCACGCCAAGGTCCAGGCGATGGCGGCGGCGATGCCCAATGCCGTGCCGGTGCCCGCCGAGGTCATCGAGTTTCTCGCCCGCAAGATCACCGCCAATGTCCGCGAGTTGGAAGGCGCGCTCAACCGCGTCACCGCGTCGGCGGGGCTGTTCGGCCAGCCGGTGACGCTCGACTTCACCCGCGAAACGCTCGCCGACCTGCTGCGCGCCCATGAGAAGAAGCTGACCATCGACGAGATCCAGCGCAAGGTCGCCGAGCATTTCCGGCTGAAGCTCGCCGACCTGCTGTCGCCGCGCCGCGCCCGCGAGGTCGCCCGGCCGCGCCAGGTGGCGATGTATCTCGCCAAGAAGCTGACGTCGCGCTCGCTGCCCGAGATCGGCCGCCGCTTCGGCGGCCGCGATCACACGACGGTGATGCACGCCGTCAAGCGCATCGAGGAACTGCGGGCAAGCGACCGCGAGCTCGACAATGATGTGGTGCTGCTGACGCGACTGCTCGACGCGTAGTCGATCGCGAACCCTTCCCTATCGGCGTACGATTGGCGGAAAGAACCAAGAAGAGGGGCCTCCGGCGGGCAGGCCTGAGGCCTGCACCCATTTTTTGAAAGGCCGCCAGCGGCCACCCGGGCGCGGCGCCCAAGGTAAGTGGGTCAAGGGCCTCAGGCCCTTGCCGCCGGAGGCCGCTTTTCTTGCCTCTTGAAAGCGCCAGCGCGCCCTTCCTTCAACCACAATCGCCGGCTACCCCCCGGGCGTGCCCACCTCCGCCGCCTCGCGCGCCATCCTGTGGATGATCCTTTCGTGCATCGCCTTTGCGTCGATGTGGGTGGTCATCCGCTATGTCTCGCGCAGCCTGCACAGTGTCGAGATCGTCTTCTTCCGCAATGCCTTTGGCGTGCTGGCGCTGACACCGATGATGCTCGCCAACAAGGGCCTGATCGTGCCGTCGCGCTGGCGGGTGCATCTGCGCCGCGCGACGTCGGGCTTCATCGCGACGATGGCGACCTTCTACGCCGTCGCCACCGCGCCCCTGGCGACGGTGCTCGCCATCAACTACACGGCGCCGCTGTTCGCGACCCTGGGGGCGGTGCTCTTTCTCGGCGAGGCGATCCATGCGCGGCGCGCCGCGGCGCTGGTGGCGGGGTTCATCGGCATGCTGATCGTCGTGCGGCCCGGCCATCTGCCGATGACGCCGGGCATTGCCGCGGCGGTGGTTTCGGCGCTGGCGACGGCGTTTTCGATCGTCGCCATTCGCCGCCTGGTGGCGAGCGACGACAGCCGCGCCGTCGCCGCCTGGACGTTCCTGCTGATGACCGGCCCCAGCTTCCTCGCGGCGCTCGCCGTCTGGACCTGGCCGGCGCCGGCGCTATGGCCGGCGCTCGCCTATATCGGCGGCGCCGCGGCGGTCGGCCAGCTGACCTTGAGCAAGGCCTTCAGCCTCGCCGAGGCGTCGGCGGTGCTGCCCTATGATTTCGTCCGTTTCGCCATCATCGCGGTCGCCGGCATCGCGCTGTTCGGCGAGCGGCTCGATGCGCTGACCTTGGTGGGCGGGGCGGTCATCCTCGGCGCGACGGTCTATCTCGCCCTGCGCGAGGCGCATGCCGCGCGCTCGGCGCGCGCGGCGGAAGCAGCGGCGTTCGAGGAAGCGCGCTAGGCGCTGCCTCCCTTCCCCCTTGTGGGGAGGGAGAGGTTGCCCTGTCTGTCTTGCGCGGTTGCCGCCGGCACGCGCGCTTTCCATAAGGCGCCACCATTCATCGGGAGAAGATCATGAAGCTCGAAGGTTTGTCGGCGGTCGTCACGGGCGGCGCGTCGGGGCTGGGCGCCGCGACGGCGCGGCTGCTGGCGGCACATGGCGTCAAGGTCGCCATTTTCGACATGAACGCCGAAAAGGGCGAAGCCGTCGCCGCCGAGCTGGGCGGGGTATTCTGCAACGTCAATGTGACGAGCGAGGAATCGGTCGATGCAGGGTTCGCCAAGGCGCGCGCCGCGATAGGCCAGGAGCGCATCCTGATCAACTGCGCCGGCACCGGCAACGCCATCAAGACCGCCAGCCGCTCGCGCGAGACGGGCGAGATCAAGCATTTCCCGCTGAATGCCTTTGAGCTGCTGATCCAGATCAACCTCATTGGCACCTTCCGCTGCATCGCCAAGTCGGCGGCGGGGATGATGACGCTCGACCCGCTCGAGTGCGGCGACCGCGGCGCCATCGTCAACACGGCGTCGGTCGCGGCCGAGGACGGCCAGATCGGCCAGGCGGCGTACAGCGCGTCGAAGGGCGGCGTCGTCGGCATGACCCTGCCGATCGCCCGCGACCTGTCGAGCGAGGGCATCCGCGTCAACACCATCCTGCCCGGCATCTTCAACACGCCGCTGCTGCAGGGCGCGCCCGACAATGTGAAGGCGGCGCTGGCGGCGTCGGTGCCTTACCCCAAGCGCCTCGGGAACCCCGAGGAATATGCCTCGCTGGCGGTCGAGATGTGCCGGAATGGCTATTTCAACGGTGAGGATGTGCGGCTGGATGGGTCGATCCGGATGGCGCCACGCTGAGCGCGGCCGCGCGCTGGAAGAAATTTGCGAAGCAAATTTCTGAAGCGCGCGGACTCGCGCCAGCACGGCTGGCGGGGCGCCGGGCCTAAAGCCCGGCGAACCCGTCCAACGTCACGGCGCGGCTTTGCCGCGCCGTACTTCCTTCCGACGACCGCCGCCCATGCGACCAAATTCAGGAGATGGGCCCCCGCGTTCGCGGGGGTGACGCCGCTGGACGATTGGTCCCAAAACCACCCGGTTGACCCCCGCCCCCCGCGCCGCCTAGCATCGCCCCCGCAACAAAAAGGGGAGGCCCACATGGCCCACAAGTTCGAAGTCTACAAAGACAAGGCCGGCGAATTCCGCGTCCGCTTCAAATACAACAGCGAAACGATGTTCGCGACCGAAGGCTATGCCAGCAAGGCATCAGCGATGAACGCCATCGAATCGATGAAGAAGAACGGCCCCGGCGCCGAGATCGAAGACAATAGCGCCGCCTAGCGTTGGCGCGCCGCGCGCCTGCTCGCTCATGCCGAGCGAAGTGGAGGCACTTCCGGCGCGGGGACGTCGTTGGGGCGTGGGTGGGGTCGTGCCTCGACTTCGCTCGGCATGAGCGGGTTGCGCTGCCCCCTCGCCCGGACGGAAACGCCAGCCTCAGCCGTCGATCGCCTTCGCCAGAGCGAAATCGCGCGCCGACAGTCCGCCGGCGTCGTGCGTCGTCAGCCGGATATGGACGCGGTTCCAGACGTTCGACCATTCGGGATGGTGATCGGCCTTTTCGGCAAGCAGCGCGACGCGCGCCATGAAGCCGAAGGCGGCGGCGAAGTCGGCGAAGCGATAGTCCTTCTCGATGCCGTCGATGCCTTTGGCATCTGTGACGAAGCACCAATCGGCAAGCCCGGTAATTTCGGCGGCAATGGCATCGGGAGTGAGGCGGGCAATCATCCGCCTCGCCTTAGCCGCGCCGCCTCGCTATCGCCAGCGCCATGAAGACGCCGCCGAGCCTTGCCGATATCGAAGCCCTCGCCCAGGTCGCCGTCGAGCGCCTGCCGCCGCTGTTCCGCGATCATCTCGCCCATGTCCTGCTCCGCGTCGAGGACTTCCCCGACGCCGAGGTGATGGCCGAGATGGAGCTCGAATCGCCCTGGGACATCCTCGGGCTCTATCAGGGCCGCCATGTCGGGATGAAGGGCGACGAACCCTCGGGCGCCATGCCCGACATGATCTTCCTCTACCGCCGGCCGATCCTCGACGAATGGACCGAAAGCGGCGACAGCCTCGAAGCGGTAGTGACGCATGTGCTGGTGCACGAGGTCGGGCATCATTTCGGGCTGTCGGACGCTCAGATGGAAGCGATCGAGGCAGCGGCGGGATAGGCATTGACGAGCGGACGGCGGCGGAGCCGCCGAGTCCGCTTGGGGTGTGAAGGGCAGGAGGCAGAAGGAAGAGCGCGGCGGCGCCGCGGCGTCGGACGAGTCAAAAAAGGCGACCTGAGGGTCGCCTTTTTCGCTCGCCGGCCGAGCTTGCGCCTGTCGGCGCGCTTCCCGATTTTGCGGCGCAAAATCGGTTCAGCGCGCTCGCGGCGCTGCGTTAGAAATTCACCCGCCCGACGATCCCGAAGTACCGGTTCGCCTCGCGCGGGATGAGATAGCGGAAGGAACCGCCCGGGCCGCCGTTGGTGATCGCCGCGGCGAAGCTTTCGTTGGCGACGTTGTTGACGACGAAAGTCAGCCGCCAGGCGTCCTTGGCGTCGACGATGCCGGCCTGGAGGTTGACGATCGAATAGCCGCGGATGGTGCCGGCGTTGCGCACCGCCTGATTGGCGTCGAACAGCGACAATTGGCTCGATTGTGCCGAGGCCTGGGCGCCGAAGCTGGCGTCGATCGGACCGCCGGTGCGCCAGCGATATTCGGCGTTGAGAGCGCCGCGCCACTTTGGCGCATAGCCCAGCGGCGTGCCGGTGGGGATCACCGCGGCACCCAGCGGCGCGCGGAAATTGTCGACATGGGCGTCGGTGTAGGTCAGCGCGCCGCCGATCGACAGGTCGGGGAGCGGCCGCCAGGCGAAATCGACTTCGGCGCCGCGCGTCGAAACATCGCCGGCGTTGGTGAAGCGGGTGACGACGACGCCGGCGACGAGATCGGGGTTGTTGGCCTGGAAATTGCGATATTCGGCATAATAGCCGGCAATATTGAGCGTCAGCTTGCCGTCGAAGAAGCTGTTCTTCAGGCCGATTTCATAGCTGTCGGAGATTTCGGAGGCGATTTCGTTGGTGCCCGTCGCCGTCAGGTTGAAGAAGATGTTGTAGGCCGGGCCCTTGTAGCCCCGCGCATAGGTCACATAGACCATGTTGTCGTCGCTGATGTCGTATTGCAGGCCGGCCTTGCCCGACAGATTGTCGGTATTGCTCGACGTGGTGAAGGGAATGCCATTGGCGGCGCCGCCGGCGAAGACCCCGGCGTCGAAGCTCGGCTGGATGCCGGGGCCGGTCAGCTGCGTCGTGCGGCTGTGGAAGACGCTGAGATCGTCGATGGTGTAGCGCAGGCCGATGATGCCGCGCAGCCGCGAACTGAAGTTGATCGTGCCCTGGCCGAACAGCGCGATGTTGGTGAAGGTCGAGCCGAAGGTCGCCGTTGCCGACGGGAAGGTCGACGCCGGGGCACCGGTGGCACCGCATTGCACCAGCGCCACCGGGGTCGGCGCCGGGTTGCAGACGATGTCGTTGCGGGTGAAGATGCGGCGGCTGTAGGCGCGGCTGTAGAAGGCGCCGGCGACATAGGAAATCGTCTGGTCGGCGGGCGAGGTGATGCGCAGTTCCTGGGTGAAGGTGTCGCCGACCTGGGGACCGTCGTCGTGGAGCTGGTTCAAGCCGGCATAGGCCGCGCCGACGAAATCACCGTCGCGGATTTCGCGGTTGTTGTAGTTGCGATACGAGGTGATCGAGGTGACGACATGGTCGCCGAGCTCGAAGTCGAACTGGCCCGAGGCGCCCCAGCTTTCCTCCTCGGTGCGGGTGACGAGGTTCTGGCGCAGCGTGCGGGTCTTGTCGCCGCGGAAGTTGATGCCGGCGAGCGCCAGCCCGGGGACCCCGGCAAGCGGCGCGCCGTTGACCGTGCTGATCACTTCGCCGCAGCAATCGTCGCTCGACTTGCGCCAGTCGGCGATCAGCGTGAACGTCCCCGTCTCGCCGATATCGGCAACCAGGATGTCGCGGACGCCATAATGCTCATAGCCGTTGACGCGGCGATTGACGCCGGGCGCATCGTTGAAGATGTTGCCATCGTACTGGCCATAGAAAAAGGTCAGGCGGTTGCGGACGCGGTCGCTGAAGGGCGTGTCGATGGCGCCGCGGACGCGATATTCATTGCCATTGTCGAAATAGAAGGCGGCATCGATGAAGCCGCCGAAGTCGCGGCCGGGCTTCTTCGAGACGACGTTGACGACACCCGCCGAGGCATTCTTGCCGAACAACGTGCCCTGGGGCCCGCGCAGCACCTCGATCCGGTCGATGTCGACGAGATCGGTGAAGGCCTCGCCCGAGCGGCTGAGGACGACGCCATCGAGGACGGTCGACACCGACGGCTCGCCGGCGATCGAGAAGGTCGCGGTGCCGACGCCGCGCAGATAGATCGACTGGTTGAGCACCGTGCCCGACTTGCGGAAGTTGAGCGCCGGCACCTGATACTGGACATTCTCGAGGTTGATGCCGCCGGCGCGGGCGAGCTGGTCGCCGCTGATCACCGAGACGGCGACGGGAACATCCTGCAAGCGCTCCGAGCGCTTCTGCGCGGTGACGACGATTTCGTCGGGCGAGGCGACATCGTCGCTGGCTGCGGCGGTTTCGGGTGCCGGCGCGGGCGCGTTCTGGGCGAAAGCCGGGACGGCGGCGAGCGGAAGCAGCAGCGCGGCGGTGCCGAGCAGGGCGGTGCGGATCATCGGTAACTCCCCGGGGCGGTTAAAGCCCATTGAAACGATAGGATTTGCCTACTGGCTTTGGTACGCCAAGAGAAGGCTTTGGCGCCAAGGTCAAGCCGGGGCCGGGCGAAGCCGGATTTGTGTTGCGGGGCCGCAACAGCGCCGCGCCGGCGGCGGGGCCGGCTGGACGACGCACGGGCCGCGCGCCAGAGTAGCGCCATGGCCCGCATCCGCCGGCTCGCCGCCGACACCGACGATCTGTTCGCCGCGCTTGGCGCGCTCACCGCCGAAGCCGTCGCCCATGGCGCCTCGATCGGCTTCATGGCGGGGTTCAGCGCGGCCGACGGCGCCCAATGGTGGCGCGGGCAGTGCGGCCCCGGTACGCTGACCCTGGTGGCGCTCGACAATGACGGCCTCGCCGGCACTGTCAGCCTCGGCATCGCCATGCCGCCCAACCAGCCGCACCGCGCCGATGTGAAGAAGATGATCGTCGCGCGGCGCGCGCAGGGCCGCGGGCTCGGCGCCGCGCTATTGGCCGCGATCGAGGCCGAGGCGCGCGCGCTCGGCCGGACGACGCTGGTGCTCGATACGATTTCGGGCAGCACCGCCGCGCGGCTCTACGAGCGCTGCGGCTGGCAGCGGGTCGGCGCGATCGCCGCCTATGCGCTGCTGCCCGACGGCGCGATGGCGCCGACGACGGTTTACGCCCGCCATCTCTGATCAAAGTTTTTGACAGCCGGCCGCCGCCGGGGCGAGACTGATCGGCATGATCACCCTTCCCGTGACCCTGCTGGTGCTGGCCACCGGCGCGCTCGGCGGCTGGCTGCTGTTCCGCCACCTGATGGGGGAGCGCAACAACGCCAATCTCGTCGGGCTGCACTTCCTGATGGGCGCCGCCGCGCTCGAGGTCACCGCCGTGCTGCTGCGCGGCACCCCCGACGGCCGGCAACTGACCGCCGGCACGGCGAGCGGCTGGGCGGCGGGGATGCTGGCGGCGGCGCTGGTCACCGGCGTGCTGACCGCGGTGATCGCCCGCCCCTGGCCGCGCGGCATCGCCATCGGTGTGTGGAGCCATGCCGGGGTTGCGACGATGGCGATCGGCGCCGTGCTGGTCTGGGCGATCCGCGGCTGAGGCCATTCGACACGGCGCCCGCCCGGGGCTAAAGCGCCGCTGTGCACGGCAAGTCCATCCTGCTCATCGTCGGCGGCGGCATCGCGGCGTTCAAGGCGCTCGAACTGGTGCGCGAACTGCGCCGCGCCGGGGCGGGCATAACGCCGGTGCTGACCGAGAATGGCGCGCGCTTCGTGACGCCGCTGAGCCTTGCGGCGCTCGCCGGCGCGCCGGTGCGCACCAGCCTGTGGAATTTGGAAGACGAGGCGGCGATGGGGCATATCGAGCTGAGCCGCTCGGCCGATCTGATCGTCGTCTGCCCCGCCACCGCCGACCTGATGGCGCGCGCGGCGACAGGCATGGCCGACGATCTCGCGACGACGCTGCTGCTGGCGACCGACACGCCGGTGCTGATGGCGCCGGCGATGAATGTGCGGATGTGGCAGCATGCGGCGACGGTCGCCAATGTGGCGACGCTCCGAGCGCGCGGCGTGACGGTGCTCGAGCCCGATGACGGCGAGATGGCCTGCGGCGAGTTCGGCCCGGGGCGATTGCCCGAGGTGGCGGCGATCGTTGCCGCGGTGACGGCCCTGCTCCCCTCCCGCTTGCGGGAGGGGCTGGGGGTGGGAAGTGACTCACGGCCAACACCACGCCATCCGGCACAGGACTTCCCACCCCCGACCCCTCCCGCAGCCGAAGGCGACCGAAGGTCAACCGGGAGGGGAGGGCTTGTCGGCACTCGCGCCCTCGTCACCGCCGGCCCGACGCATGAGGCGATCGATCCCGTCCGCTACATCGGCAATCGTTCGTCGGGCAAACAAGGCTTCGCCATTGCCGCGGCGCTTGGCCGGGCCGGCGCCGAAGTGACCCTCGTCGCCGGCCCGGTGGCGCTAGCGACGCCCCCCGGCGTCCGCCGCGTCGATGTCGTCACCGCCCGCGAGATGGCCGCCGCGGTCAGCGCCGCGCTGCCCTGCGACATCGCCGTGATGGTCGCCGCCGTCGCCGATTGGCGGGTCGACCCCGCGGCGGGCAAATTGAAGAAGCACAAGGGCGGCCCGCCCGACCTGGCGCTGGTCGAAAACCCCGACATCCTCGCCAGTGTCGGCCATGGCACGCCGCGGCCGCGCCTCGTCATCGGCTTTGCCGCCGAGACCGACGATCTGCTCGCCAATGCCGCCGCCAAGCTGGCGAAGAAGGGCGCAGACTGGATCGTCGCCAATGATGTTTCGGACGGCGTCTTCGGCGAGGACCGGACGCATGTGCATCTTGTCAGCCATAAGGGCGTCGAGGATTGGGGCGGCGCCAGCAAGGCCGAGGTCGCCGACCGCATGGTGGCAAGGATCATCGATGCCCTCTGAAATCGCCATTGCCATCCAGGTGCTGCCGCATGGCGAAGGCCTGCCGCTGCCGGTCTATGCCACCGAGGGCGCCGCCGGCATGGACGTTGTCGCCGCGGTCGACGCGCCGCTGGTGCTGGCGCCAGGCGCGCGCGCCGCGGTGCCGACCGGCCTCGCCATGGCGATCCCGCTGGGCTTCGAGGTGCAGGTGCGGCCGCGCTCGGGGCTGGCGGCGAAGCACGGCCTGACCGTCGCCAATGCGCCGGGCACCATCGACAGCGACTATCGCGGCGAAGTGAAGGTGCTGCTGGTGAATCTGGGTGACGCCCCTGTCACCATTGAGCGCGGCATGCGCATCGCCCAGCTGGTGCCTGCCGAGGTGACGCGCGCCACACTCGCCGTCGTCGCCGATCTCGACGCAACGGCGCGCGGGGCGGGCGGCTTCGGATCGACCGGGCGTTGAGGCGTTGCGCGCTTGCCATGGAATGCCCAACCCCGCTCCTGCCGAGCGAAGTCGAGGCACGCGCCAGCACGCCGGCGCCTGCCTCGACTTCGCTCGGCATGAGCGATTGGGGTGAGACTGACGAGGGTATTTCCTGACGTGGATTTTTCCGACGACGAACTCGATCGCTACGCCCGCCACCTCGTGCTGCGCGAGGTCGGCGGCCGCGGCCAGGCGGCGATCAAGGCGGCACGCGTCGCCGTTATCGGCGCCGGCGGGCTCGGCGCGCCGTGCCTGCTCTACCTCGCCGCCGCCGGCATCGGCCAGCTTACCATCATCGACGACGACACGGTGGCGCCAAGCAACCTGCAGCGCCAGATTCTCTTCACCACCGCCGAGATCGGCGCGCCCAAGGCCGCCACGGCCGCCGCGCATCTGGCGGCGCTCAACCCGCATGTCGCCATCACGAAACGCGCCATCCGCCTGACCCCCGCCAACGCCGCCGACCTGCTCGCCGGCCATGACGTCATCGCCGATGGGTCGGACAGTTTCGCCACCCGCCTCGCCGTCGCCGATGCGGCGCTGGCGCTGCGCACGCCGCTGGTCTCGGGCGCGGTCGGCGCCTTCGATGGCCAGGTCGGCGTCTTCATCGGCCATGATCCCAAGCTGCCCTGCTACCGCTGCCTCGTCGGCAACGCCGCCGATGCTCCCGGCAACAGCTGCGCCGATACCGGCATATTGGGCCCCGTCACCGGCATCATCGGCGCGATGATGGCCTTGGAAATCCTCCGCCTCGTCGCCGACTTCGGCGAACCCGCTGCCGGGCGGCTGCTGCTCTACGACGCGCTGTCGGCGCGGATGCGCAACGTCCGCTTGGCGAAAGACCCCGCGTGCCCCGCCTGCGGCGCCGTTTCGGCCGCGGCGCGTTCAGCCTCTGGCAATTCCGGTTGAGGCTTTAGCAAGCGTGGCCTTCCTCTCGCGCGCCTTCGGCGCCTTCACCCGCATCACCCTGCTCGCCGGCCTCGTCGGGCTGCTCGGGCTCGCCGTCGCCGTCGCGCTGGCCTGGCGCCAGCTGCCCGGCTTCGACGAGATGATGCGCAGCCCCAAGGGCCAGTCGGTCCAGTTGCGCGCCGCCGATGATTCAGTGCTGCTCACCGTCGGCCCGAGCTATGGCGAATGGCTGCCCTTTGCGCGCATTCCCAAGACGATGGTCGCCGCGATGATCGCGGTGGAGGACAAGCGCTTCTGGTATCACCCCGGCGTCGATCCGATCGGGATCGCGCGGGCGACCGTCGTCAACTTCCGCGCCGGCCGCAAGGTCCAGGGCGCCTCGACGATCACCCAGCAGCTGGCGCGCAACATCTTCCTCACCTCCAACAAGACCTTTGCGCGCAAGGGCAGCGAGATGGTGCTGGCGCTGGCGCTCGAACGCCGCTTCACCAAGCAGGCGCTGCTCGAACTCTATCTGAACCGCGTCTATTTCGGCGGCGGCGCCTATGGCATCGACGCCGCGGCGCGCAAATTCTTCGGGCATAGCGCGACGCAGCTCAGCCTCGAGGAAGCCGCGATCATCGCCGGCCTCGTCAAGGCGCCGTCGCGCTACGCTCCCTCCGCCGACGCCGAGGCCGCCCGCCAGCGCGCCGCCACCGTGATCGCCGCGATGGTCGACGGCGGCGCCGTCACTCCCGACGAAGCCCGCGCCGCCGATCTCGTCACCCTGCGCTTTGCGCCGCAGGACCAGACGAGCGGGGTGCGTTATTTCACCGATTGGGTGCTGAGCGAGGTCGAAACGCTGACCGACGAGAGCGTCGAGCCGCTGCTGGTAACGACGACGCTCGACCCCATCGGGCAGCGCGCCGCCGAAGCCGCGATCGCCGCCGAAACGCCCAAGGGCGCCCAGGGCGCGCTGGTGGCGCTGGCGCGCGACGGCGCCATCAAGGCGATGGTCGGCGGCCGCGACTATGTGAAGACCAGCTACAACCGCGCCGTCGCGGCGCGCCGCCAGCCGGGGTCGTCGTTCAAGCTGTTCGACTATGCCGCGGCGCTCGAAAGCGGCGTCAAGCCCGACGACATCGTCGAGGATCGGCCGATCACCATCGGCAAATGGAGCCCGCGCAACAACAATGGCCGCTTCATCGGCCCGGTGACGGTGCGCGACGCCTTCGCCCAGTCGATCAACACCGTCGCCGTCGAGCTGGCAGCGCGTGTCGGCTTCGATACCGTCGCCGAGATGGCGCGGCGCTTCGGCATTTCGACGCCGATCGACCGCCAGCCGGCGATGGCGCTCGGTACCTCGGACGTCACATTGCTCGAAATGACCAACGCCTATGCGACGATCGGCAATGGCGGCAGCGAGGCGGCGCCCTATGCCATCGTCCGCATCGCCACGGCGAGCGGCAAGGTGCTCTATGCGCGCGAGCCGCCCGCCGCCCGCGTCGTCGTCGCGCCCTTCGTCGCGACCCAGATGACCGACCTGATGAAGGCGGCGGTCGAGACGGGAACCGGGCGCGCGGCGCAGATCGGTCGGCCGCTCGCCGGCAAGACGGGGACGACGAGCAGCAACAAGGATGGCTGGTTCCTCGGCTTCACGACGGGGATGACAGCGGGTGTCTGGATGGGTCGCGACGACGCGAAAGCCGTGGCGGGCCTCGCCGGCGGGCGGGCGCCGGCGAGGGCGTTCGCCGCCTATATGGCGCGCGCCGTCGGCGGGACGCCGCCCGAACCGCTGACCACCGAGCTCGACCCGGCGCTCGACAGCGTCGAGCCCGATGCCGAGGCCTATGGGCTCGACAATGGCACCGATCCGGCACTGTCGGGCAACGAGGTCGAGTTTCTGGGGCCCGATGGCGAGCCGGCCGGCGGCGTCGATCGACGCGCCGACCCGCGCGACGATCCGCGTGATGACCCCCGGTCTGATCCCCGTGCCGATCCCCGCCTCGATCAACGCTGGCTCGACCAGACGCTGGCACAGCCGCCGCGGTAGGATCTCCTCCCCCTGGAGGGGGGAGGCGACTCGCGGCGCAGCCGCGGCGGGAGGGGGTGGTTGCCTCCCGACGAAGCTCCCCCGCCCGGCGGCGACCCCCACCCGGGCCGCGCTACGCGCGTCTCTCGCCTCCCCCTCCAGGAGAGGAGATCGCCCCTATTCCTCCTCAAGCAACGGCAGTTGCACCGCCGCCCCCGCCGGCGGCGCCAGCCCGAGATGCCGCCACGCGCCCGCATTCAGCATCCGGCCGCGTGCGGTGCGCGCCACCAGCCCCTGCTGGATCAGGAAGGGCTCGACGACTTCTTCGAGCGTGTCGCGCGCCTCGCTCAGCCCGGCGGCCAAGGTCTCGATGCCGACCGGGCCGCCGCGGTAGATGTCGGCGATCATCATCAGGTAGCGCCGGTCCATCGCGTCGAGGCCGAGGCCATCGACTTCGAGGCGATTGAGGGCGCGATCGGCGGCGACGCGATCGACGACTGACGTGCCGGCGGCGGTGGCGAAATCGCGCACGCGGCGCAGCAGCCGCCCGGCGATGCGCGGCGTGCCGCGCGCCCGCGCCGCGATCTCGCGCGCCCCATCGGCGGTGAGCTCGAGCGCCAGCAACGCCGCCGCCCGGGTGACAACGCGCTCGAGCTCGTCGACCGAGTAGAATTGCAGCCGCAGCGGGATGCCGAAGCGGTCCCTGAGCGGCGTCGTCAGCAGCCCGGCGCGGGTGGTTGCGCCGACGAGGGTGAAGGCCGGCAGGTCGATGCGCACCGATCGCGCGCTCGGCCCCTCGCCGATCATGATATCAAGGACGCGGTCCTCCATCGCCGGATAGAGGATTTCCTCGACCGCCGGCGCGAGACGATGGATCTCGTCGATGAACAGCACGTCATGGTGGTCGAGGTTGGTCAGCAGCGCGGCGAGATCGCCGGCCTTGGCGATCACCGGCCCCGAAGTGGCGCGGAAGCCGACGCCGAGTTCGCGCGCGACGATCTGGGCGAGCGTCGTCTTGCCGAGGCCGGGCGGGCCGTGGAGGAGGACGTGATCGAGCGGCTCGCCACGCTGGCGCGCCGCGCTGACGAACACGCCGAGATTGGCGCGCAGCGCTTCCTGGCCGATGAATTCGTCGAGCGACTTCGGTCGCAGTGCCGCGTCGATATCGTCGGGCTTGCGGAGCGGCGAGAGATCGGCGGAAGCGGTCATCGCTGCCTGTCTAGCCGCTGGGTCAGCGCGCGGCTATCCTGGCCCGAAACGGGGAGACTGCCATGATCAGAGCTAACCGGCGCGAACTGATGCTGGGCGCGGCGACGCTCGCCGCGTTGCCGGGGGCGGCACGCGCCGCAGGCTTCGACACCGCGCGGTATGACCGCACCATCGTCATCGACGGGCTGACCGGGCTCGACGACCCCGACGGCACCGAGACCAGCATTCGCCTCTCCCCCCGCGCCGTCGCGCAATATCGCCAAAGCGGCGTGACCGCGCTCGGCGTCACCGTCGGCGAAGTCGGCAACGAACGCATGACCTGGGACGCGACCATCGCCAATATCGGCAATTACGGCCGGATCATCGCCGCCAACCCCGAGTTGCTGACGCTTGCCCGCAGCGCCGCCGACATCCGCGCCGCCAAGGCCGCCGGCAAGATCGCCATCGTCTTCGGCACCCAGGATACGGCGATGGTCGGCACCGACCTCGACCGCCTCGGGATTTTGAACGGCCTCGGCGTCCGCATCGTCCAGCTGACCTACAACCTCCGCAACCAGTCGGGCGACGGTTCGCTCGAACCGGGCAATGCCGGATTGTCGAAGCTCGGCCATGCCACGATCGAGCGGATCGAAGCCGAGAAGCAGCTTCTCGACCTGTCGCACGGCGGCGCCCGCACCATCGCCGAAGCGATCGCCGCGGCGAAACGCCCGCCGATGATCAGCCACACCGGCTGCCGCTCGCTCCACGACAATCCGCGCAACGTCTGGGATTCCGAGCTGAAAGCCTGTGCCGACAAGGGCGGCGTCGTCGGCATCTACTGGATGCCGTTCCTGGTGCCCAACAGCAAGGCGATGGCCACCGACCTCGTCCGCCACATGACCCATGCGGTCAATGTCTGCGGCGAGGATCATGTCGGTATCGGCACCGACGGCGGCCTGTCGGCGACGGTGATCGACGCAAAGGCGCGCGAGCAACAGGCCAAGTTCTTCAAGGAGCGTTCGGCGCGCGGGATCGCGGCGCCGGGCGAAGGCGCCGACATCTTCAACATCGTCGCCGATCTCGACACGCCGATGCGCTATCGCCTGCTTGCCGATGCGCTGGCGGCGGCGGGCTGGCCGGCGGCACGGATCGACAAGGTGCTGGGGGCGAATTTGCTGCGGCTCTATGGCGACGTCTGGGGGGCGTAGCCAACTCCCCTCCCGCTTGCGGGAGGGGTCGGGGGTGGGAAGTCTCGCGCCGCCGGGGAGTGAGTTCGGTGAGATACCGCCCTCCCCCGACCGCTGGCGCTGCGCGCCGTCTTCGACTGCCCGCAAGCGGGAGGGGAGAAGGGTCAGCGCGCGCTCTTGCGCAGCGCCACCCGGATCAGCTCGCCCACCGCCGCGTCGGCACCAAGCTCCGCCTGCGCTTCGGCCACCGCGCGGCTCGCCTCCATCGGCCGGAAGCCCAGCCCCGCCAGTGCTGTCAGCGCATCGGCGACGGCGCTGTTGCCACCCGCCACCGGCAGCGGCGCCGATGCCGCCAGCGCGATGCCGCCGAACTTGCCCTTCAGCTCATTGGCAATGCGCGCCGCGAGCTTCGGCCCGACGCCATTGGCGCGCGCGATGCTGGCGGTGTCGGCGGCGGCGACGGCGTGCGCCAGATCATCGGGCCCGAGCACCGACAGGATCGCCAGCGCCACCCGGCCGCCGACGCCCTGCACCGTCGTCAGCAGGCGAAAAGCGTCGCGCTCGCCGATACTGAGGAAGCCGAACAGCTGGATGGCGTCCTCGCGCACCTGCGTTTCGATGTGCAGCGTCACCGCGCCGCCGACCGACCCCAGCCGTTCGAGCGTTCGCGACGAGGCGCTGACCAGATAGCCGACGCCGCCGACATCGATCACGCATGAGTCAGCCGCCGCGCTGTCGAGCAGCCCCTTCAGCCGCGCGATCATGCCAACCCCCGCAACCGGCTGGCGCCGAGATGGGCATGGGCGATCGCTACCGCCAGCGCGTCGGCGGCGTCGCTGCCGCTGACCTTCACCCCCGGCAGCAACCGCTCGACCATGGCGTGGACCTGCGCCTTGTCGGCCGAGCCGACGCCGACCACCGCCTTCTTGACCAGCCGCGTCGCATATTCGGCGACGGGCAGCCGGGCATTGGCGGCGGCGAGCAGGACGACGCCGCGCGCCTGGCCGAGCTTCAGGGTCGATTGCGGATTGGCGTTGACGAAGACTTCCTCGACCGCGGCGACCTCGGCGCCGAACTCGCCGATCACCGCGATCAGCCCCTCGTGGAGCGCGCGCAGCCGATCGGCGAGCGGCGCCGCGGCAGGGGTTTTCACCGTCCCATGGCCGCGATGGCCGAGGCGATTGCCATTGGCCTCGATGACCCCCCAGCCGGTCGCCGCCAGGCCGGGATCGAGCCCGAGCACGATCACCGCGCCGGGGCTGCGGGGTCGCCGCCCAAGGTGACGCCCAGTGTCACGAACGTCTCGCTGCGCAGCCGCCAACCCTGCGGCGTCGGCACCCAGACGGCGAGATATTCGCCGCGCAGTCGGCCGCCAAGGCTGCCCCCCGACCAATGGCCGCGCTCCATGGCGCGCGCCGGCGGATCGGCGATGGTGACGACATCTGGGGTGCGGACGAAGCCCAGGAAGCCCGGTGTGCGGAAGGCGCGGGCGAAATACTCGGCCATGGCGTCGGCGGTCTCGATGCGCTCGCCGCCCGAGCCTGCGATGCCGATATAGGGCTCGCCGAGCACGGCGCGGATGCCGACGACGTCGCGGCTGGCGATCGCGGCATTATAGGCGGCGCGCGCGGCGCGAATGTCGGCGGCGGGATCGGCCGCCGCGGGAACTGCCAAGACCATCGCCAACCCCCAAATTCCGGCCAGCGCCAGCGCTGCCTTCACAGCCGTTCCATGATCTCGTCGGCAACGTCGTAATTGCCCCAGACCGTCTGGACGTCGTCGTCCTCCTCGAGCGCGTCGATCAGCTTGATCAGCTGCCCGGCATCGGCCTCGCCGACCTCGACCATCGTCGTCGGTTTCCAGGCGAGCTTGGTGCCCTCGGCCTCGCCGAGCGTCGCCTCCAGCGCCTTGGCGACTTCGTGCAGCGCATCGATCTGCGTCCAGATCTCATGGCCGTCGTCGCTCGACGACACATCGTCGGCGCCGGCTTCGAGGGCGGCGTCGAACACCTTGTCGGCGCTGCCGGCCTTGGCGGGATAGGAAATCAGCCCCAGCCGCTCGAAGCCATGGCTGACCGACCCCGAAGCGCCCAGATTGCCGCCATTCTTGGCAACGATGGTGCGGACGTTGGTGGCGGTACGGTTGCGGTTGTCGGTCAGCGATTCGATGATCAGCGAGACGCCGCCGGGGCCGAAGCCCTCGTAGCGGATTTCCTCGTAATTCTCGCCGTCGCTGCCTTCGGCCTTCTTGATGGCGCGGTCGATATTGTCCTTGGGCATGCCCTGGCCGCGCGCCGCGAGCACGGCGGCGCGCAGCCGGGCGTTCATCGTCGGATCGGGCAGGCCCATCTTGGCGGCGACGGTGATTTCGCGGCTGAGCTTGGAGAACAGCGCCGAGCGCTTTTTGTCCTGGGCACCCTTGCGGTGCATGATGTTCTTGAATTTGGAATGGCCGGCCATGGGGTCCGTTTCGGATTGGTTCGAGGCCCGGCTTTAGACGATGGCGCGGGGCCGCGGCAATCGGGCGGCGTGTCAGCCCAAAAGGGCACGCACCTTGTCGGCAAGCGCGATGACGGCCGTCAGCACGCCGACGATCGTCACCGAAGCCGTGACGATGAAGCCCTTGGAGGGGAGCGCCTTCACGCGCTCGTCGAGGCGGGCGACATCGACCTTCAGGCCGGAAACGTCCGAACGAACGACACGCATGTCGAGCTTCAAGTCGCCTACATCACGCTTGATGTATTCAACATCTGATTCGAGTCGGGCGACGCGGACTTCCATGTCGCCAGATGTGCCATCGCCGCCGCCCGACTTCAAGGCGTCGGGCTGCTGACCCGCAGCACGGAGAGCAGAAGCCTCGGCGTCAAGCTCGCTGGCAAGTCTAGGAAAGCTACGCGATGCCATCAGTCTCCGTCCAGCAAAGTTCCGTCCAATAGCGCCGTCAAATCGCTCTTCAAAGCAATTTCGATGTCGGCGAATGCCTCGTCGGCTTTCAGCGAATGCTCGCTTCCGCGCGCCGCAGCATTCATCAAGGCCTGATTTCGCGCCGCCAGTATCAACAGATGCAGGCGTCGGGCCACAATAAAGAGCTCACCGCGCGTCGCAGCCGTACCGACCCAATCGGCTGACGGTTTCGGCAACCCCGGCTCGCTCATCCGAGCTTCACCGCCGTCCCCGTGGCCACCACCATCAGCATCGAATCGCTCGCACCGATCGCTTCATAGTCGAAGCTGACGCCGACCACGGCGTCGGCACCCAGGCGCTGCGCATCCTCGATCAGTTCGGAGAGCGCCTGGTCGCGGCCGCCGCGCAGGACATTCTCGTAACTCCCCGAGCGGCCGCCGACGATGTCGCGCAGCCCCGCGAAGAAGTCGCGGAAGATGTTGGCGCCCATCACCGTCTCGCCCGAAACGATGCCGAGATATTGGCGGATGGCATGGCCTTCGATGCTGCTCGTCGTCGTGGTGATCATCGCGCGGTCTCCCAATGGTCGATCGGTCGGCTGGTCCCAGGGTCCCGGCATCAGGCTTCCCCGACCGCCTGCGCCAGCATGACGCCGGCGAGATGGGCACGATATTCGGCGCCGGCATGGATGTCGGAATTGAGGTCGGCGGCGTCGAGCACCAGGCCCTTGACCGCCGCCGCGCTGAACTCGCCGGCGAGCGCGGCCTCGGCCTCGGCCCAGCGGAACACCCCGGCGCCGGCGCCGGTGACCGCAACGCGAACGCCGTCGTCATGCTGGGCGACGAACACCCCGACCAGCGCATAGCGCGAGGCCGGATGGCGGAATTTGGCGTAAGCCGCGCGCGCCGCAATGCGGAAGCCGACGCGGGTGACGATCTCGCCATCGGCGAGCGCCGTGGTAAA
The DNA here is from genome assembly GCA_001295935.1 of alpha proteobacterium AAP81b. Taxonomy (GTDB): domain Bacteria; phylum Pseudomonadota; class Alphaproteobacteria; order Sphingomonadales; family Sphingomonadaceae; genus Sandarakinorhabdus. Next base: position 9,466 of record LJHX01000053.1, on the reverse strand, counting down.
CATGCCCTGGAAATAATCGTCGGCGGCATGGGCACCGCGGTCGGTCTCGATGGTCGCGTCCAAGGCCAGCGCCGCGGCAGGATAATCGGCGGCGGGGTCGTTGTTGGCGAGAACGCCGCCCAGGGTGCCGCGATTGCGGACCTGGGGGTCGCCGATCTGCAGCGCCAGCCGGGCGAGGCCGGGCAGCGCGGCGTGGACAGTCGCGTCGGCGGCAACGGCGGCATGCGTGGTCAGCGCGCCGATCCACAGCCGGTCGCCTTCACGGGTGACGCCACCGAGGCCGGACAGCGCCGACAGGTCGATCAGCGTATCGGGCATGCGCAGCCGCGACTTCATCGCTGGCAGCAGCGTGTGCCCGCCGGCAATGAAGGCCGCTTCACCGCCCGCGGCGAAAGCGGCGGCGGCATCGGCGAGGCTCGCCGGCCGGGCATAGGCGAACTCACGCATCGACGGCCTCCCCCTGGGCTTCGAAGACCGACGTGCCGCCCATGGCGCGCGCCCCGGCTTCGATCGCCTTGATGATGTTGATATAGCCGGTGCAGCGGCAAAGATTGCCCTCGAGATCATGGGCGATCTGCTCGCGGGTGACGTCGCTGCCATGGCGGCGGACGATCTCGATCCCGGCGATCACCATGCCCGGCGTGCAGAAACCGCATTGCAGGCCATGCTCCTGGCGGAAGGCAGCCTGCATCGGGTGGAGCGTCTCGCCATCGGCGAGGCCCTCGATCGTCGTCACGGCACGACCGTCGAGCGCGACGGCGAGCAGGGTGCAGGCCTTGGCGGCGACGCCATCGACGAGCACGTTGCAGGCGCCGCACTGGCTGGTGTCGCAGCCGATATGGGTGCCAGTCAGCCCGAGGTCGTCGCGGAGCAGTTCGACGAGCAGGGTGGCCGGCGCGATGTCGCGCGCCACCTCGCTGCCGTTGATGGTGATCGTCGTCGGCATTGGCTCTCCTGCGGAATCGGCGTTTGTGCTGCTTGTAGCCGAGGCGAAGCCGAAGGCGAAGGCCGCGACATCAGGGAGGGGGCAGCACCCTCCCCAAGGGGAAGCCCGCCTATTCCAGCCCGATCGCCGCCTTGTAGGTCTCCAGCAGCGCCTCGGCCTCCTGGCGCGCGGCGCGCTCCATCTTGCGCAGCCGGATCAGCGTCTTCATCGTCTTGGTGTCGAAACCGGTGCCCTTGGCCTCGGCATAGACATCCTTGATGTCGTCGGCGATCCCCTTCTTCTCTTCTTCCAGCGTCTCGATCCGCTCGATGAACAGCCGCAGCTGCTCGGCGGAGACATTATCGGTCATGTCGGCTCCGTGATTCGGGTGAAGCGCGCGGGCATAGCCTCAATGGGCGTTCTTCGCCACGCTCGCCGCCATCGCCGCGAGTTGTTCGGGAGTCGCCTCCGTCTGGTGGCGCGCCTTCCACTCGGCCTGGGGCATGCCGTAGACCTGTTCGCGAGCCGCCGTCTTGTCGAGCGGCATCCCGGCTTCGGTGGCGGCGTCGGCGAGCCAGTCGCCGAGGCAGTTGCGACAGAAGCCGCCGACCGCCATCAGATCGACATTCTGGACGTCGGTGCGATGGCGCAGATGCGCCACCAGCCGGCGGAAAGCGGCGGCTTCGAGGCGTTCGCGATCACTTTCGTTCATTTGCCTGTCTCCGGTTGGCGGCAGCGGCGCGCCCGGCTAGAGGGGGCCGGCATCGCGAAGGATCACGGCAATGACCCGACATCTCGAACCGCGGGGCCGCCGGGTCAAGGTGCTCGCGACACTGGGACCCGCCTCGAACAGCGAGGAAATGATCGCCCGGCTGATCGCCGCCGGCGCCGACGCCTTCCGCATCAACATGAGCCATGGCACCGCCGAAGCGCGCGTCGCGCTGATCGCCGCGGTGCGCGCCGTCGAGAAATCACTCGGCCGGCCGGTGACGATCCTTGCCGATCTCCAGGGGCCCAAGCTGCGCGTCGGGCGCTTCGCCGCCGGCGGGGTGGAACTTGTCGCCGGCGCGGCCTTCCGCCTCGACCGCTCGGGCGAGCCCGGCGACGGCGCCCGCGTCAGCCTGCCCCACAAGGAGCTGTTCGCCGTGCTGCGCCCCGGCGCGCGGCTGCTCGTCGACGATGGCAAGATCGTCCTGCGCGTCGAGGCGAGCGACGACGATGTCATTACGACGCGCGTCGAGGTCGGCGGGCGGATCAGCGACAACAAGGGCGTCAACGTTCCCGATGTCGTCGTGCCGCTGCCGGCGCTGACGGTGAAGGACCGCGCCGATCTCGCGCTGGCGCTCGACCATGGCGCCGACTGGATCGCGCTCAGCTTCGTCCAGCGCCCCGAGGATGTCGCCGAGGCGCGCGCGCTGATCCGCGGCCAGGCGGCGTTGCTCGCCAAGATCGAGAAGCCCGCGGCGCTCGAGCGCCTGCCCGAGATCCTCGAGGTCGCCGATGCGGTAATGGTGGCGCGCGGCGATCTCGGCGTCGAGCTGCCGCCGCAGCAGGTGCCGCCGGCGCAGAAGCGCATCGTCGCGCTGGCGCGGGCCGCCGGCAAACCGGTGGTGGTGGCGACGCAGATGCTCGAATCGATGATCGGCTCGCCGTCGCCGACGCGCGCCGAGGTCAGCGATGTGGCGACCGCCATCTATGACGGCGCCGACGCGGTGATGCTGTCGGCCGAAAGCGCCGCGGGGAAGTACCCGGTCGAGGCGGTGGCGATGATGGACGCCATCGCCCGCGAGGTCGAAGCCGACCCCGGCTATTTCGGCCGGGTGCATTTCGCCGATGTGGCGGGCGGCGGCTCGACCGCGGCGGCGATGTCGGCCGCCGCGGCGTCGATCAGCCGGACGATCGGCGCCAAGGCGATCGTCTGCTTCACCATCACCGGCTCGACGGCGGGCCGCGCGGCGCGCGAGCGTGCCGCGGTGCCGGTGCTGTGCCTGACGCCGCGACCGTCGACGGCGCGGCGGATGGGGCTGGTCTGGGGGGTGCACGCCATCGTCACCCGCGACGTCGCGTCGTTCGAGGAGATGGTCGAGAAATCGAAGCGCATGGCGCTGCGCGCCAAGCTGGCGGGCGCCGGCGACCCGCTGGTGCTGATCGCCGGGGTGCCGTTTTCGACGCCGGGGACGACGAACGTGGTGCATGTGGTGCGGCTGACCGGGCAGGAGCTGGCGGGGCGGTAGGGGCGCAGAAGGGGCGCGACTTCTTCCTTCCCCCTCCCCCCCTGTGAGCGCAGCGAACAGAGAGTGGGGAGGGTCGGGGTGGGGGCCGCTCAGCCAGGACCGAGTGCCGCCACTAAGGTGCGCTCGACCACGCGCCATTCGCCGACTTCGGCGTTGGTGAAGCGGAGCACCCGATAACCTTGCGCTTCGAGCCATTTCGTCCGCGCGATCTCCTCTGGCGCCTCAAGATCATGGGTGTTGCCATCGATCTCGATGATCAACCGCGCGCGATGCGAAGCGAAGTCGGCGATGTATCGGGTGCCGAACGGCACTTGCCGGCGGAAGTGCCAGATGTCGAACGGCGGCGCCTTGAGGATCCGCCAGGCCGCGCGTTCGGCCGGCGTTGGCGCGGCGCGCATTGCCTGGGCACGAAGCTGCAACGGACGGTCGGGCATCAGCGCGATGCTAGCGAAACGACTCCTCGCGGCACAGCCCCCACCCCGACCCTCCCCACTCTACGTTCGCTTCGCTCACGTGGGGGGAGGGGGAAGAGAAGGCAGGCCGTACAAATAAGGGCGCGGCCCCGATCGGAACCGCGCCCCTTTTTCCAGCAGCGAAGCCTCAGGCGGCCAGCGCCGGCTTGGCGTCGATCGCCGCCTGGACCTGGCCGACGATCGCGCGGAACGAGTCGGGCTCGTGCATGGCGATATCGGCGAGCACCTTGCGGTCGAGCTCGATGCCGGCAAGCTTCACGCCGTGCATGAAGACGCCATAGGTCAGGCCCTGCTCGCGCACCGCGGCGTTGATCCGCTGGATCCACAGCGCGCGGAAGTTGCGCTTGTTAACCTTGCGGTCGCGATAGGCATATTGCCCGGCCTTCTCGACCGCCTGCTTGGCGATGCGGATGGTGTTCTTGCGGCGGCCATAATAGCCCTTGGCGGCAGCCAGGGTCCGCTTGTGGCGGGCATGGGCGGTAACGCCCCTTTTTACACGTGCCATGGTTCAGCGCTCCTTACTTCAGGCCGTAGGGGGCCCAGAGCTTGATCGTCGGCGTATCGGCCGCCGACAGCACGCTGGTTCCGCGATTCTGGCGAATGTACTTGGCATTGTGGCTGATCAAACGGTGGCGCTTGCCGGCGACACCGTGCTTGACCTTGCCGGTCGCGGTGAACTTGAAGCGCTTCTTCACACCGCTCTTCGTTTTGAGCTTGGGCATTTCGGTCTCCAAAAGACGCATCGTCGAACCGCCATGGCAGCCCATTCAGCCAGGCGGTTGGGTCATGCTAAGCGCGGGCCTATAGCGACGCCGGGCGCGCCGCGCAATGATCAATCGGCCCCCCTGCCGAAAGTCAGCCACCCCCGGCAGAGCGCCCCTGCGTCACGGTGGCGTCCCCGTCGGACATGGAACGACCCGGCGCGGCCAAGGGTTCGACCGCGCATGGACCTGTCCCCCACCAACCATCCGACGCGCCGCCGGCGGCTGCTGCGCCGCATCGGCGCCTGGGTCGGCGGCGTGCTGCTCGTCCTGCTCGCCCTCTACATCTACCAATATGTCACCAAGGGCCGCTTCTGGCGCGGCACCTTCGAGCGCATGGTGTCGGAACGCGCCGGCCGCCCGGTCCGGGTGGCGGGCGACTTCCAGCTCTATTTCGGTCCCGATCTGCACTTCCTTGCCGAGGGGCTGAGCGTCGCCAACCCCGAATGGGCCGAGGCCGACCAGTTCTTCACCGCGCGCCGCATCGCGCTCGACATGCCGCTGTGGCAGCTGGTCTTCGGTCCGCGGACGATTTCGGACCTCGATGTCGATGGCGGCCGCGTGGCACTCCAGCGCGATGCCAAAGGGCAGAACACCTGGACCTTCAGCGGCGAGAATGCGCTGGAACTGCCGATCATCGACCGCGCCGCGATCACCGACAGCCGGCTGAACTTCATCGACGCGCTGAAGCGCGCGCGGGTCGAAGTCGTCTTCGGCGACATCGCCGGCAGCGCTGCGAACCGCGACGGCAAGGCGATCGGCCGAGTCGATGGCCCGCTGATCTTCCGCGGCACCGGCACGGCGTTCGGCACCCCCTTCACCCTTTCGGGCGCCTTGACCACCCCCAACCAGGCGGCTGCCGGCGGGCGGGTCGGGCTGCAGCTGCGCGCCACCGCCGCCGACACGCACGTTACGCTGGCGGGCACCCTGCCCGGCGTGACGCGCTTCGACGGCGCCGACTTGCGCGTCACCGTCGCGGGGCGCAACCTCCAGGCGCCGGGCCGGCTGTTCGGCATCGTGCTGCCGGCGACGCGGCCCTACTCGCTCGCGAGCAACCTGACGCGCGTCGACGGCGAATATCGCTTCACCAATCTGACTGGCCGCATCGGCGATTCGGATATCGCCGGCCAGCTGACGGCGATTCCTGCCAAGACCGCCAGCGACCGCTTCCGCCTGACCGGCGATCTCGCCAGCCGTCGCCTGGCCGCGCTCGATATCGGGCCGCTGTTCGGCTACAACCCCGACAAGCTCCAGGCGCAGGGCGGCAAGGGCACTATCCGCCAGGTCGGCGGCAGCCCGCGCATCCTTCCCGACGCGCCGCTCGCCGTCGAGCAGATCCGGCTCTTCGACGCCCATGTCGATTATCGCGCCGACCGCATCGCCACCGGCACGGTCGAACTGACCGGGCTGCGCCTCGGCGTCGATCTCGACCATGGCCTGTTGAAGCTCGATCCGATCGCCGTCGATGTCGCCGGCGGGCGGCTGGGCGGCACTGTCGCGATCGACGCGCGCCGCCCGGCGGTCGTTACCGACTATGACCTGCGGCTCAGCCGCGTGCCGCTGAAGCGGCTGCTGGCGTCGTTCAAGCTCGACGATGCCGGCGCCACCGCCAGCGTCCGCGGTCGCATCCAGATGCGGGGGAGCGGCAACAGCGTCGCGAAATCGCTCGCCAACAGCGATGGCCGCATCGCACTGGTCTTCCCGCAGGGGACGCTGTGGATCCGCAACATCGAACTCGCCAAGCTCGACATCCAGAATTTCGTCACCCACTTCCTCGGGCGTCGGCTGAAGAAGCCGAGCGAACTGCGCTGCGGCATCCTCGCCTTCACGGTGAAGGACGGCAAGGCGATCGCCGACCCGATCGTTTTCGACACCAGCAAGGCGACCTATCGCGCCGCCGGCGGCTTCGACTTCGGCGACGAATCGCTCGGGCTGTCGATCGAGGGCAAGTCCAAGGAAATCAGCCTGTTCTCGGGCCAGTCGCCGATCGGCATCAACGGGCATTTCGCGGCACCGGGCGTCAATCTGATCTCGGGCGAGCTCATCGGCCGCGGCGGTGGCGCTGGGTGTCGTCGCGACGCCGGTGGCGGCGCTGCTCGCCTTCGTCGATCCCGCCGGCGCCAAGGACCAGAATTGCTCGCCGATCCTCGCCGGCAAGCGCGACACACCGGCATCGCGGGCGAAGAACGCCAAGCCCAAGGCCTGACTTCTCCTCTCCCGCTTGCGTTACGCGCCGATCTTCTGCGCCTGCGCCCAGGCGAGATCGGCCAGCACCTCGAAGCCTTCCGCCGACTTCTTCGCATGCGCGCTCGCCGCGGTGCCGCGCGCCACCCGGCCCTTGATGCCGTGGATGATCGCCGCCAGCCGGAACATGTTGTAGGCGACATAGAAATCGAGGTTGGCGATGCCGTCGCGCCCGGTGCGCGCGCAATAGGCGGCGACATATTCGGCCTCGGTCGGGATCCCCAGGTCGGCGAGGTTGTTGCCGACCAATCCCGTCGTCGTCGACGGCGGCATCCGGTACATCATCAGATGATAGGAGAAATCGGCGAGCGGATGCCCCAGCGTCGACAGCTCCCAGTCGAGCACCGCCAATACCCTGGGCTCGGTCGGATGGAAGATCATGTTGTCGCAGCGGTAATCGCCATGGACGACACTGACCTCGTCCCCCGCCGGGATGTTCCCCGGCAGCCATTCGACGATCCGGTCCATCGCTTCATAACGCCCGGCGTCGACATCCTCGACATATTGCCTGGACCAGCGGCCGATCTGCCGCGCGAAATAATTGCCGGGCTTGCCGAAGTCACTCAGCCCTGCCTTGTCGACGTCGATCATGTGGAGTTCGGCGATCGTCGCGTTCATCGCGTCGAAATAGTCGCGGCGCTGCTCCTTGGCGATCATCGGGAAAGTCGTGTCCCAGATCACCCGGCCCTCGACACAGTCCATGATGTAGAACCAGGTGCCGATGACGTCATTGTCCTGGCACAGCCCGAAGGTCTTCGGCGCCGGAAAGCCTTGCGCGTGGAGCGCGGTGATGACGCGATATTCGCGATCGACGGCGTGCGCCGAGGGCAGCAGCTGGCCCGGCGGCTTGCGGCGCAGCACATAATTCTGGTGCGGCGTCAGCAGCTTGTAGGTCGGGTTCGACTGGCCGCCCTTGAACTGCTCGATGGTCAGCGGGCCCGCATAGCCTTCGACATTGGCGGTCATCCAGTCATGCAGGCGGCCGGCGTCGATCTCCTGCCCGGCGCGGACCTCGCCGGTGCCGGAAAATTGCTGCTGGCGTTCGCTCATTTCCACGAGGCTGTTCCCGATATCGCTGAAGGTCAGATTTTGGCGATATCGCGCCGATAGAAGCCGCCGTGCCAGCGAATCTTTCTGATAGCCGCGTACGCCAGCGACCGCGCCTCGCCGCGATCGGCGCCCAATGCGGTGATCGCCAGCACCCGCCCGCCCGCGGCGACGAGCTTGCCGGCGGCGCTGCGCTTCGTGCCGGCATGGAAGATTTGCACGCCGAGCGCCGCCGCCTCGTCGAGATTGTCGAGGATCGTGCCGGTGATCGGCGCGAGCGGATAGCCCATCGCGGCATAAACCACCGTCACCGCCGTCTCGTCGGACCAGCTCGGCGTCACCTCGGCGAGTCGCCCCTGCGCACAGGCGAGCAGCAGCTCGACCAGATCGCTGGTCAGCCGCGGCAGCAGCGCCTGCGCCTCGGGATCGCCGAAGCGGACATTGTATTCGATCAGCTTGGGGCCGTCGGCGGTCAGCATCAGCCCGGCGTAGAGCACGCCGGTAAAGGGCGTCCCGGCGTCGGCCATGGCTTTCAGCGTCGGCAGCACGATCTCGGCGAGCGCGCGATCGCGCAGTTCATCGGTCAGGTGCGGCGACGGCGAGACCACCCCCATGCCGCCGCTGTTGGGGCCGGTGTCGTCGTCAAAGACACGCTTGTAGTCCTGCGCCGAGGGCAGCACGGCGATGCTGCTGCCATCGGCGAGCACGAACAGGCTCGCCTCGGGGCCGCTGAGGCATTGCTCGACGACCACCGCGCCATCGATGTCGGCGAGTGCCGCCAGCCCCTCCTCGTTGGTCTCGGCGACGATCACCCCCTTGCCGCCGGCGAGGCCATCGGCCTTGACGACGACGGGCAGCGGATGGACGGCGACATAATGATGCGCTTCGCCAGCGCTGGCGAAGCGGCGATAGCCGGCGGTGGGCACGCCGGCGGCGCGCGCCAGATCCTTGGTGAAGCCCTTCGACCCTTCGAGCCGCGCCGCCGCCGCCGTCGGGCCGAAGGCGGCGATGCCGGCGGCGCGCAGCGCATCGACGACGCCGGCGACGAGGGGGCCTTCGGGCCCGACGACGACAAGGCCGATGTCGTTAGCGCGAGCAAATTCGGTCACCGCCGCCGGGTCGGCGATGGCGAGATCGGCGCACTCGGCGATATCGGCGATGCCGGCATTTCCCGGCGCGCAGACCAGCCGGCCGCAGCGCGGCGACTGCCTGAGCTTCCAGCACAGCGCATGCTCGCGACCGCCGCCGCCGAGCACCAGGATATCGATCGGACCACTCATGCCGCGCGCTTTAGCATCCCATGGTGACGGCACAACCACGCCGGTGCCGGCGCGGGGGTGCCCGGCGCGGAAGTTGACCAAGTTGACCGTTTCGGCCGGATTCGCGCGGCGCCGGTTGGCGGCGTCGGTTGGCCGCGCGCGCCGTGGAAGTTCACCGAAGGCCAGTCGATTTACGATGAGATTCGATATCGCGCGGGAGGCGTCGCGGCGGGCATTTGCCATGCCGCACTTGTAACCGATTTGGCACGTGTAGGACAGGCCGCGCGGGCGGGCCTGTGCCGCCGTGACGAACCTTCCCCTCTCCCCTCGCGGGAGAGGGGTGGCGAGCGCAGCGAGCCGGGGAGCGGGTGAGTCCGGCTCCTCTCCCGGGCCAGGCCTGTGGCGCGTCTCTCCGGCCTCTCCCCGGCGGGGAGAGGCGAGGCGTCGTGCCGGGGTCGCCCTGTTTCCTCCCCCTGGAGGGGGGAGGCGACTCGCGGCGCAGCCGCGGCGGGTGGGGGTGGTC
>LJHX01000052.1 GCA_001295935.1 alpha proteobacterium AAP81b | reverse complement strand
GAGGTCGATCGCTGGAAACTGCCCGCGCCCGGCAAGCCCGCGCGACAGCAGGATATGCCCGTCCATCACGCCGCGCGCCGCGTCGACGACCGGATCGGCGGCATCGTCGCTCTCGGCAAGCACCGTCGCGACAAGGGTGATCGCCCCGCCCGAGGCGCGCTCGCCGCCGGCGCGCTCGGCGAGGGTAGCGATCGTCGCCAGCGCCGACGGGGGGTAGCCGCGCGCGCCACCGGGTTCGCCGCGCGCCAGGGCGACTTCGCGCGCGCCATGGACGACGCGGCTGAGGCTGTCGACGATCAGCAGCACCTGCGCGCCCTCGCCCCGAAAGCCCTCGGCGATGGCGAAGGCGCGCTCGGCGCCGCGGACGCGGAGCAGTGGCGGCTCGTCGGCAGGCACCGCCAGGGTGATGATCCGGCCTCGCGCCTCGCCTATCAGCTCGCGCTCGACGAAATCGGTGATCTCGCGGCCACGCTCGCCGATCAGCGCGACGACGACGACATCGGCCGCCGCCCAGCGCGCGATCTGGCCGAGCAGCACCGATTTGCCGACCCCCGTCCCCGCCATGATGCCGATCCTCTGGCCAAGGCCGAAGGTCAGCAGGCCATCGAGCGCGCGCACCCCGGTGTCGAGGCGTGCCGTCACCGACAGGCGCTCGGCGGGGCGCAACGGCCGGCCCCGCGCCGGCAGGCGGACATCGCCGGCAATCGGCCCGACCCCGTCGAGCGGCCGGCCAAGGCCGTCGATGACGCGGCCGAGCAGCGCCGGCCCGCCGGCAACCTCGTCATCAACGCCATCGGCAATGACCGCCGCCCCCGGCACCAGCCCGGCGAGCGGCGCCAGCCCCATCAGCTGCACACCGCCGCCGGCAAAGCCGATGACTTCGGCCGCCACCGCGTCGGGCCCGACGCGGGCACGGCCACCGACCGGCGCCTCGATGCCGATGGCGCTGACGATGCTGCCATCGAAGCCGGTGACAACGCCGCCGCGGCGCACCATCGGCGCCACCGGGCTCGCCGCCGTACACAGGCCGGCAAGGGCGGCGGTGACCGTCATGCCAGCCCCGCCAGCACCGCCGCGAGGCGACGGTCGAGATCGACGGGCACGACGAAATCGGCGCCGCTGACGGTGAAACAGCCCGGCGCCAGCGTCGCATCGGGCGCGGTGGCAATCCCCGGCAGGTGCGGCGCCAGCCCGGCGAGCGTGTCGGGGTGGGCGCGCAGCGTCGCCACCTCGCCAGGGCGCACCTCGGCGAGCGCGGCTTCCGCCAGCGGCAGCAGCACCGCCGGATCGCGCCGCGCCCCGGCAAGCACCGCGTCGGCCAGCCGCGCCAGCAGTTGCGCGAAGAGCGGCGCCAGCGCGGCGCGGTCGATCGTCCGCGCGGCATCGAGCGCCGCCGCCGCTTCGGCAAGATCGGCGCGCAGCGGCGCCAGCGCGGCTTCGGCGGCGGCGCTGCCGGCGGCATGGCCGGCTTCGAACCCTTCCGCATGGCCTTTGGCGAAGGCGGTAGCGCGGATGGCCTCGACATCTGGCGCGGGCGGCTGCTCGACCGCGACCTCGGGCTGCCGCGGCGCCAGCCGGTCGAGCAGCACCGCCAGCGCGCTGGCCGGCGGCGCACCGCGTGCAAGCCGCGGCGGCGGGCGATCCCAGAGCGCGGCGGCTTCAGACATAGGCCCCCGCCGCCCCCGGCATCATGATCGTCCCCGCCTCGCCCAGGCGCCGCACCACGGCGCAGAGTTCGGCGCGCGCCGCCTCGACGTCGGCGCGCTTCAAGGGCCCCCGCTCGGCAAGCTCGTCCTGCAACTGCGCCGCCGCGCGGCTCGACATCGACGCGAACACCCGCGCCAGAATGTCGGCGTCGGCGCCCTTCAGCGCCACCGGCAGCAGCGCCGGATCGGCCTCGCGCAGCACCAGCTGCATGTCCTTGGGGCCAAGCGCCATGATGTCGGCGAAGACGAACTGCTGCGCCGCCACTTCCTCGGCGAGCGCCGGATCGACCCCGGCGAGCGCCTCGAGCAGCAGCGCGCGGTTGTTCGACAGCTTGACCAGCCGCGCGGTGAAGTCGGTGCCGGCGAGCGCGGTATCGTTGACCGGCGCCGTCTGCGTCGCCAGCTTGGCGTCGAGATCGGCCTCGAGTTCGGCGATGACCTGCGCCTGCACCGGCTTCAGAGTCGCCAGCCGCGGCACGACATCGGCGCGCACCGGCGCCGGCAGCGCGTCGAGCACGGCGGCCGCCTGGGGCTCGCGCAGATGCGCCAACACCAGCGTCACCGCCTGGGGATGTTCGTCGTCGAGCAGGGTGGCGATCGTCGGCGCGTCGAGCCAGTCGAGCATGGCGAAGCGGCGGGGAGCGGCGGGAGGCCCGATCTCGTCGATGATCCGCCCGGCGCGCGGCTGGCCGAGCGCCCGGCCGATGCGCGCCCGCACCTGGCGGCCCTGGGCATCGAGCGCCGCGACATTCGCCGTGCGGCTGAGGAACTCGTCGAGCACCGCGTCGATCGCCGCCGGCTCGATCTCGGCGACGGTCAGCATCGCCTCGCCGACGGCGCGGACCTCGGCGGGGTCGAGGCGGCGCAGCAGCTCGGCCGCCTGCGCCTCTTCGAGCAGCAGGACGAGGATGGCGCATTTCTGCGCGCCGGTGAGCTCTGTCGTCATGCCGCCCCCAGCATCTGGCGGGCGACCGCGGTGGCGCGATCGGCGTCGGCATCGACAAGGTCGCGTGCCGAGCCCAGTTTGGCGCGATAGTCGATCGCCGCCGGCGGTGCCGGGGTCAGGTCGCCGCCATCGACGGTGGCGCGCGGCGCTTCGCCCGTCACCGGTTCATCCGCGGGGCTTCCCGCCGCGCCGGCTTCGCC
>LJHX01000051.1 GCA_001295935.1 alpha proteobacterium AAP81b | reverse complement strand
GCGTGGGCGCGCTGGCGCCGGGCAGTGCCGGGATCGCCGGCGCCTGGCCGCGCGCCGCACCCGCCGAAACACCGGCGAGGAGCAGGCCGCAAGCGATCCGCCGGGCGCCGCCGCGGCCATCGAGCGGCGCATGGCGCACGCCCGCGCCGATCCGGACCGACGGCCTCACGGGTGCTGGCATGCGCTGTCTCTCCCCTGTTCGCGCCGCTGCTACACGTCGCCCCTGCCCCCCGCAACCGCCGAGCCGGCGACGCCGCGCACACCGACGTACCACTGTGTCACAATCGCATCGCCGGTAACTATCATGCTTTGGCAACCGTAATGAAAGCCGGCATCGCTGCCGCATCGGACGCGGTTTGTGCTACCATCCGCAATTCCGCATGTGTAGAGCCGGCAGCGCGGCACCTTGCCGGGAGTTACGACAACGATGATCTGGAAACGCTGGACCCGCGCGGAAACGGCCGAAACCGCCACCGCCGAGCCGGCCACCGACGCCGCGGCGCTGCCGACCACCGGCGCGCCGACGCCGCCCCGCCAGCCCGGCGCCGCGCTCAACCTCGATGTCGCCGCCCGCCCGGCGTTTCTCGACACGCTGTGGCGCGAGCCCGCCGAAATGACGCGCAGCCAGCCGCTGCCGCGCTTCAGCGCCAGCGCCTCGGACGATGTCGAAACCGACGACGGCGATACCCTCGCCGCGCGCCGCCGCCTGGCGCTGCGCGACGCGCTCGGCGCCTCGCAGCCGGTCATCGGCCGCGAAAGCTTCGCCGGCCGCCACGATGCGCTGTCGCAGCTGATCCAGGCGATCGAGCAGCAGCGCGTCCATGTCGTCATCTATGGCGAGCGCGGCATCGGCAAGACCAGCCTCGTCCATGTCTTCGCCGAAACCGCCCGCGAGGCGCGCTATCTCGTCCTCTACGGCAGCTGCGGCACCGAGGCTGAATTCTCGGCGATGTTCCGCAGCTTCGCCGCGCGCATCCCGCGCCTCTACCACCGCGCCGTACTGCCCAATTCGCCCGAGGCCGAGATCGGCGACAATTTCGACGTCATGCTCAGCGAAAATTTCGGCCCGCGCGAGCTTGCCGACGTCTTCTCCGAAGTCACCGGCACGCGCGTCATCATCATCCTTGACGAATATGATCGCGTTCTCGATCCCGCCTTCCGCCGCGACGTCGCCGAACTGATCAAGAACCTTTCCGACCGCGCGGCGCGCGTCCAGCTGGTGCTGACCGGCGTCGCGCAGAACCTCGACGAGCTGATCGGCTATGCCCCGTCGATCCGCCGCAACATCGTCGGCCTGCCGATGCGGCCGCTGAGCGTCGCCGAAGTCCGCGAGCTTGTCGGCATCGGCGAGACCGCTGCCGACCTGCGCTACGCCGAGGACACCATCGGCATCATTACCGCGATGGCCGGTGGCTCGCCCTATCTCGTCCGTCTGCTCGCCCATCACGCTGGGCTGACGGCGCTCGAGGCCGGGCGCAGCCTCGTCGACGAAGGCGACGGCCGCGCCGCGGTCGAAAAGGTGCTGACCGACTGGAACGCCTCGCTGCCGCGCCGCGTCCAGGCCAGCCTCGGCCGCGAGGAAGCCCGCGAGCATTGGCAGCTGCTGGTCGCCTCGGCGCGCGCCGGCAGCTCGGCCGACGGCTTCTTCGGCGTCGAGGATGTCTTCACCGAACTCGGCGGCAGCCAGCCGCAGGCCACCATCGAGCGCGATCTGCGGCGCTTCACCAGCGCGCATGATCTTCTCGAACTCCATGATCTCGGCGGCGACCTGCGTTTCCGCTTCCGCTACCCGGGGGTGTCGGCGCTGCTGCTGATGTCGGCGGCGATGGCGCGCATCACCGCCTGATCGGGGGGCGACGCCATGCGGCGCGCGGATTGGCGGTTGGCGGCGGCAGGGCGCGGCGCTATGCCGATGCGGCATGATGGCGTCTGATCCTGTCACCGACGCCCTGACGACGACCGCGCTTGGGCTCTCGCTTGAGCCCGCGCCGGGGCCGCCGCCCGAGACCCCCCGCGTCTCGGTCATCATTCCGCATCTCAACACGCCGCGATTGCTTGCCAAATGCCTGGCGTCGGTCGCCGCGCAGCGCCTCGACCATGGCAGCGCCGAGATCATCGTCGTCGACAATGGCTCGCAGGCCTCGATCGCCGAGGTACAGGCGGCCTACCCGCAGGTGCGCTGGCTCGACGAACCCCACCCCGGCCCCGGCCTTGCCCGCAACACCGGCATCCGCGCCGCACGCAGCGCGACGCTCGCCTTCATCGACGCCGATTGCACCGCGGCGCCGGGGTGGTTGCAGGCCGCCGTCACCGCCGTCGAGGCCGATCCCGGCCGCGCCGTCATCGGCGGCGACATCCACATCGATTTCCAGTCGCCGCCGCGGCTGACCGGCATCGAGGCCTATGAGGCGGTGTTCGGCTTTCGCCAGAAGCTGTACATCGAGGCAAAGCATTTCTCGGTGACCGCCAATCTCGCCATGGCGGCGAGCGTCCATGCCGCGGTCGGGCCGTTCGGCGGCATCGCCATTGCCGAGGATCTCGACTGGGGTCGCCGCGCCTATGCCGCGGGCTATCCGACGCGCTATTGCCCGGCGATGCTGGTGCGCCATCCGGCGCGCAGCGATTTTGCCGCGCTGATCCGCAAATGGCAGCGCCATATCCGCCACGACTGGCACGAACATCGCAGCAAGGGCCGCTCCGGCTGGGCCTGGCGGCTGCGCGCGCTGGCGATGATCGTCTCGATCCCCGTCGAAGCGGTGAAATTCTTCGTCTCGCCGCGGCTTTCGGGGCTGGGCAATCGCCTGCGCGGCATCGCCGTGCTCGCCCGCATCCGCGCCTTTCGCGCCGCCGACATGCTGCATGTCATGGCGACCGGCGAGGATGCCACCAGCGTCTGGAATCGCGCGCCATGACCGGCGGCCGCAAGCCGGGGACCTTACGGCCGTCCTTGAGCGCGCGGCCTGCAACCTTGACCCGTGCCGACACGCCGCGCATGGACGGACGAACTCGCGAATGACGACCAAGGGAGAAACGCATATGGGTTCCGTCAGAACAGGTCTGCTCGCGCCGCTGGCGCTGGCGCTGGTTCTCGGCGCCTGCGATGGCGCCAGCAAGGCGCCCGAGGGCCAGGTCGTCGCCACCGTCGCCGGCAAGGAAGTGACCGTTCACGAAGTCAATGCCGAGCTGGCACAGCTGCCGGGCCGCGAAGGCGCACCGCGCAAGCTGCTCGAATCGGTTGCCCTGGCGCGCGTGATCGAGCGCAAGATGCTGACCGACGAAGCCCGCAAGCGCAATCTCGACAAGAATCCGCAGTTCCTGCTCGTCCAGCAGCGCGCCAATGAGAGCCTGCTCGTCCAGGCGCTGCAGGCCGATGTCCAGGCCAAGGTGCCGGCGACGACGCGCGAGGCGGCGCAGAAGTTCGTCGCCGAAAACCCGCTGGTCTTCGGCGATCGCCGCATCTTCAGCCTCGATCAGATCGCCTTCCTGCAGCCCGCCAATTTCGAGCGCGTGCCGATCAAGGACGCCAAGACCATGGCCGAGGTCGAGCGCCTGCTGACCGACGCCAATATCGAATATCGCCGCGCCCCGCAGCAGCTCGATTCGCTGACGCTCAATCCGCAATTGACCGCCCAGATCCTCAAGCTGGCCAATTCGCCCAACCCCGAGCCCTTCCTCTACGCCGACCAGCCGCAGGGCGCCCCGGCGCCGGTGATCTATGTCAACAGCGTCACCAGCGTGAAGTCGCAGCCTTTCGCCGGGGAGCGCGCCATCGCCTTTGCCCAGCAGATCCTGCAGCGCCAGGAAGTCCAGAAGCGCCTCGCCGCCGAACTCAAGAAGTGGCAGGAAGAATACAAGCCCAAGATCGTCTACGCCAAGGGCTATGGCCCGCCCGAACTGCCCAAGCCGGCAGCACCGGGCGGCGCCGGCGGGGCCGGCACGCCTGGCGCCGCGGGAGCAACCCCCGCCGCCGCCGGGGCGGCCCCCGCCGCCAAGCCCGCTGGCTGACCCGCCGGCCGACGTCCCAACCTTCCTCGCCCGGCCGGAGGCCCGATGACGACCCCGCGACCCCTGCGGATCGGCCTGCTCTGGCACGCCGTCGCCAATGGCAATCTCGGCGTCGGTGCCTTGAGCGTCGGCAACATCGCGCTGGCGCGCGCCGCGGCGGCGCGCGTCGGGCTGACCCCGCACTTCACCATCTTCGGCCCGCGCGAGCCCGGCACGCCCTATGTCACCGGGCCCGACATCGCGGTGCGAGCGATCGCCGGGCGCTACATGGCGCTGCCCGGCGGCTACCGCCGCGATCTCGCCGACATCGACATCATGCTCGACATCGGCGCCGGCGACAGCTTCGCCGACATCTACCCCGACAAGCGCTTCGCCTATATCGTCGCCACCAAGGCCTTCGCCATCTGGTCGGGAACGCCGCTGGTATTGAGCCCGCAGACCATCGGACCGTTCAGCCGCCAGCCGCACACGCGCCTTGCCGCCTGGGCGTGCCGCAAGGCAGCGGCGGTGTTCGCGCGCGATCCCCTGTCGATGGAAGTTCTCGGCAAGATGGCGCCGACGTCGAACCGCTTTCAGGTCATCGACGTCGCCTTCGCGCTGCCCTTCGACCGCCAGCCGAAGTCACCCGACCGCACGCGCGTCGGCATCAACGTGTCCGGCCTGCTGATGAGCGGCGGCTATGGCGGCGGCAATGATTATGGCCTCGGGCTCGATTATCCGGCGCTGACCCGCCGGCTGATCGCGGCGCTGGTCGCCATGCCGGGGGTCGAGGTGCACCTCGTGCCGCACGTCAATTCGGTGATGCCGCGCGACGACGATGGCGCCGCCTGCGACCTGCTGCATGCCGAATTCCCGGCAACCGTCCGCGTCGCTGATTTCGCCAGCCCGTCGGCGGCGAAATCGTACATCTCGGGTCTCGATTTCCTCGTCGGCGCGCGGATGCACGCCACCATCGCCGCCTATTCGTCGGGGGTGCCGGTGGTGCCGATCAGCTACAGTCGCAAGTTCGAGGGGCTGTACAAGGGCCTCGACTACCCCTGGCTGGTGCCCGCCAAGGGCATGGCGACCGACACCGCGCTCGCCTATCTGCTCGATGCCTTTGCGCGACGCGACGAACTTGCCGCCGATATCCACCGCGGCGACGCGGTCGTTGCCCAAGGCCTCGAGACCTATACCGCCGAACTGGCGGCGCTGTTCGCCGCGGCGGTACGATGAGCGGATCGCCGGCGCTCGATCGCGTCGCGCGCGGACAGCTGTGCACCGGCTGCGGGCTGTGCGCCACGATCGCCGGCAATGTAGCGATGGCGATGGTGCCGCCCGGCTATCTGCGCCCGGTCGTCTCGGGACCGGTGACGCCGGCCGAGGACGCCGCCATCGCCGCCGCCTGCCCGGCGCTCGTCGTCGACGAGAGCGACCGCGCCGCGGCGCCCGCCAGCGATCCGATCTGGGGGCCGAGCTTCTTCACCGGCACCGGCTTCACCACCGACACTGCGCTGCGCCATCAGGCGTCGTCGGGGGGCGTGCTGTCGGGGCTGCTCGTCCATGCGCTGGCGGAAGGGCTGATCGATTTCGTCGTGCAGACCAGCGCCGACGCCGAGGTGCCGACCGCCAACCGCACCGGCGCGTCGGCCGACCGTGACGCGGTCTTCGCCGCCGCCGGATCGCGCTACGCGCCGTCCTCGCCGCTCGCCGATCTCGAAACCTGGCTGGCGCGCGGCCAGCGCTTCGCCTTTGTCGGCAAGCCCTGCGATGTCACCGCGCTGCGCGCCCGTGCCCGCCACGATCCGCGCATCGCCGCGCAGGTGCCGCTGATGCTCGCCTTTTTCTGCGCCGGCATCCCGAGCGCCGCCGGCACCGACCGCATCCTCAAACGCCTCGGCGTCGACAAGGGCGACCTCGCCAGCTTCCGCTATCGCGGCGATGGCTGGCCGGGTTTCGCCACCGCGACGCGCCGCGACGGCTCGGCCGAGCGCATGAGCTATGCCGACAGCTGGGGCGACATCCTGTCGAAGGAGGTGCAGTTCCGCTGCAAGATCTGCCCCGACGCCATCGGCAATGTCGCCGATATCGCCTGTGCCGACGCCTGGTATGGCGACGAGCGCGGCTATCCGAGCTTCGACGAGCAGGACGGCCGCAGCCTCGTCATCGCGCGCACGCCGGCGGGCAAGGCACTGCTCGATGCCGCCATCGCCGCGGGGCGGATCGAGGCGACGCCGCTCGCCGTCCGCGAGATCGACAGGATGCAGCCCGCTCAGGCGCGGCGCAAACGCCAGATCCTGTCGCGGCTGATGGCACTGGCGGTTGCCGGGCGGCCGCTGCCCCGCTACCGGGGGCTCGATCTCTGGGCAGCGGCGCGGCAGGAACGCCTGGGCGAACAGGCGCGCAGCTTCGCCGGGCTGGTGCGGCGGCTGCTCCAGGGGCGGGCATAGGGGACGGCGATGGCACGGCGCGGCATCATCCTGGCGGGGGGCTCGGGCACGCGCCTCTATCCGCTGACCAAGCCGGTCTCGAAGCAGCTGATGCCGGTCTATGACAAGCCGATGATCTATTATCCGCTGTCGGTGCTGATGCTCGCCGGCATCCGCGAGGTGCTGATCATCACGACGCCCGCCGACCAGGCGGCGTTCAAGGGCTTGCTCGGCGACGGGTCGGACTGGGGAATGCGCATCGATTACGCCGTCCAGCCCGAGCCCAAGGGGCTGGCGCAGGCCTATCATATCGGCGCGGACTTCGTCGGCGACGACCCGTCGGTGCTGATCCTCGGCGACAATATCTTCTACGGCCATGGCCTGCCCGAGCTGCTGGCGCGCGCCGATGCGCGAGCCGCCGGCGCCACGGTGTTCGGCTACTACGTCAAGGACCCCCAGGCCTATGGCGTCGTTTCCTTCGACGCCGATGGCCGCGCCGCGACGATCGAGGAAAAGCCGCGCGAGCCCAAGTCGAACTATGCCGTCACCGGGCTGTATTTCTACGATGGCGAGGCGGTGCGACTGGCGAAGGACGTCCGCCCTTCCCCACGCGGTGAACTCGAGATCACCGACCTCAACCGCCTCTATCTCGAAGCCGGCAACCTCCATGTCGAGCTGATGGGGCGAGGCTTCGCCTGGCTCGATACCGGCACCCATGCTTCGCTGCTCGATGCCGGGCTTTATGTCCGTATCGTCGAGGAGCGCCAGGGGCTGAAGATCTGCTGCCCCGAGGAGATCGCCTGGCGCCAGGGTTTCATCGACGCCGAGCAGCTGGCGCGGCTTGCCGAACCCTTACGCAAATCGGGCTATGGCGAATATCTGCTCGGGCAGTTGAGGCAGGGATGATCGTCCACGACACTCCGCTGCCCGGCGTCAAGCTGATCGAGCCTCGCGTCTTTGGCGACGCGCGCGGTTTCTTCCTCGAAAGCTGGAACGCCCGCGTTTTCGCCGACGCCGGGCTCGACCTCGCCTTCGTCCAGGACAATCACAGCCGCTCGGCCAGGGGCGTGCTGCGCGGGCTGCATTTCCAGCTGGTGACGCCGCAGGGCAAGCTGGTGCGGGTGACGTCGGGGGCGGTGTTCGATGTCGCGGTCGACATCCGCCGGTCGAGCCCGCACTTCGGCCAATGGGTCGGCTATGAGCTTTCGGACGCCAACAAGCGCATGCTTTGGGTGCCGCCGGGCTTTGCGCATGGCTTCGTCGTGCTCTCGGAGAGCGCCGACTTCCTCTACAAATGCACGACGCTTTACGACGCGCCCAACGATCGCGGCATCCGCTGGGACGATCCCGCCATCGGCATCGATTGGCCGCTGGGCGGCATGACGCCGACCTTGTCGGGCAAGGACGCCGCGGCGCCGCTGCTCGCCGACGCCGAGGTGTTCGCGTGAGGGCGCTGCCATGAGAGCGCTGATCGCCGGCGCCGCCGGGCAGCTGGGCCGCGCCCTTCAGGCGAGTGCCCCGGCCGGAGTCACTGTCATCGCGCCGGCCGAGGCTGATTTCGATATCACTTCGCGCGACGCCGTCGCCGCGGTCGTCGCTGCCGCGGCGCCCGATGTCATCTTCAACGCCGCCGCCTATACCGCGGTCGACAAGGCCGAGGGCGATGCCGAGGCGGCGATGCGGATCAACGCCGACGCCGTCGGCAACCTCGCCGCGACCGGCGTCCGGCTGGTGCATGTTTCGACCGATTTCGTTTTCGATGGCAGCGCCGGGCGGCCCTATGCCCCCGACGCCGCCACCAATCCGCTCGGCGTCTATGGCGCCACCAAATTGGCCGGCGAGATCGCCGCCGGACCGGAGGCGCTGATCGTCCGCACCGCCTGGGTCTATGCCGCCCGTGGCAACAACTTCGTCGCCACCATGCTGCGGCTGATGCGCGAGCGCCCCGAACTGCGCGTCGTCGCCGACCAGATCGGCACGCCGACCCATGCCGCCGGCCTCGCCCGCGCACTCTGGGCACTGACCGCCGCCGACACGCGCGGCATCTACCATTGGACCGATGCCGGGGCGTGCAGCTGGTACGACTTCGCCGTGGCGATCGGCGAGGAAGCGCTGGCGCTGGAACTGCTCGACAAGGCGGTGCCGGTGCTGCCGATCCGCACCGAGGATTATCCGACCCCGGCGCGTCGCCCCGCCTATTCGGTGCTCGACAAGACCGCGACCTGGGCGATTACCGGCCCCGCTCGCCACTGGCGTGCCGAACTGCGCGACTGCCTGCGCGAGATGGCCGATGCCAGCCGCCCCTGACTCCTCCCCCTGGAGGGGGGAGGCGACTCGCCGCAGGCGAGCGGGTGGGGGTGGTCGCCCCACACCGAAGCGTTGGCGGGTGGCGACCCCCCCCTCCCGGGCCGCCCTACGGGCGTCTCTCGCCTCCCCCCTCCAGGGGGAGGAGACGAACAGGACCCTGCCCTCATGAACCTTCTCGTCACCGGCGGCGCCGGCTTCATCGGCGCCAATTTCGTGCATTACTGGCGCGCCCACCACCCCGAGAATGCGATCACCGTCCTCGACGCGCTGACCTATGCCGGCAACCGCGCCAACCTCGCCGGCGCCAATGGCGTGCATTTCGTCGAAGGCGACATCCGCGACACGGCGCTGGTCGAAAGCCTGCTTGCCGAAAAGACGATCGATACGATCGTGCACTTCGCCGCCGAAAGCCATGTCGATCGCTCGATCCACGGCCCCGCCGCCTTCATCGACACCAACATCCTCGGCACGATGAGCCTCTTGACCGCCGCGCGCGCGCAATGGCTGGCGGGCGACGGCAAGCCGCACCGTTTCCACCATGTCTCGACCGACGAAGTCTATGGCAGCCTCGGCCCCACCGACCCGGCGTTCAGCGAGACGACGCCCTATGCCCCCAACAGCCCCTATTCGGCGTCGAAGGCGGCGAGCGACCATCTCGTTCGTGCCTGGCACCATACTTATGGGCTGCAGGTCACCACGTCCAATTGCTCGAACAACTACGGCCCCTATCAATTCCCCGAAAAGCTGATCCCGCTGTTCCTGATCAACGCGCTGCACGGTCGCAGCCTGCCGATCTATGGCGACGGCATGCAGATCCGCGACTGGCTGCACGTCGAGGACCATTGCCGCGGCATCGAGGCGGTGCTGCACCGCGGCCGGGTCGGCGAGACCTACAATATCGGCGGCGGCGCCGAACTGCCCAACATCGCCGTCATCGACACGCTTTGCGCCGCGGTCGACGCCGCCTTCGCCGCCGATCCCGCGCTGGCAACGCGCTTTCCCGACGCCCCGGCGGCGCAGGGCCAGCCGACCGAGACGCTCAAAACCTGGGTCAAGGACCGCCCCGGCCACGACCGCCGCTACGCCATCGACGAAACCCGCGCGCGGACCGAACTGGGCTATGTCCCGGCGCGGAGCTTCGACCAGGGCTTTGCCGCGACCTTGCGCTGGTATCTCGACAATGAGGCCTGGTGGCGCGGCGTGCTTGACGGCAGCTATCGCGACTGGGTGGAGACGAATTACAGCGGGCGATGACGCGGCTATTCGGCAGCGAGGTGCGCCGGCGCACCGGACAGATCAAAGCCGAGCGCAATAGCAATCTTTGCAATCGCCTCGTCATCGACCTCGGCTTTCCGCAGGATCGCCGACAGCCGCGCCAGGTCCCGCGTCGCCACCGCCGCGTCAAAGGCGTCGAGTTGTCCAAGCGCGAACAGACGTTCGTTGACGGTCATGCCTGGCAGTTCACTCATCCGTACGCTCCATCGGAACGATCGCCACCAACACGATCTGGGCGGCCGGCGAAGGAATGAGAAGTTCCGGCGCGCCCCCGGCTTGAGCGATCTGACCGCTTTTCGCTGACACACCCCCGCCCGCCCGTTACACCGCCCCCATGCCCAGTCTGCGTGCCCCCACCGCCATCCGGCGTTTCCTCGCCAACGAGGCGGCCGGTGGCTGGCTGCTGATCGCCGCTGCCGTCGCCGCGCTGGCGATCGCCAATTCGGATGCGTCGGCGGCCTACACACACGCCCTCCACATCGAAATCGCCGGGCTGTCGCTGCTCCACTGGATCAACGACGGCCTGATGGCGATCTTCTTCCTCTATGTCGGCTGCGAGGTGAAGCGCGAGCTGATCGACGGCGAGCTGTCGACCTGGTCGCGACGGTTGTTGCCCGGCGCCGCGGCCTTGGGCGGCATGGTAGTGCCGGCGCTGGTCTATGCCGTCATCAACCGCGGCCTCCCGCAGAACGCCGCCGGCTGGGCGATCCCCACCGCCACCGATATCGCCTTTGCCCTTGGCGTCGTCGCGCTGCTCGGCAAGCGCGTGCCGGCGTCGCTGAAATTGCTGCTGACGGCGCTCGCCATCATCGACGATCTCGGCGCCATCGCCATCATCGCGCTGGTCTATACCAAAGGCCTCGACATGGTGGCGCTCGCCGCCGCCGGTGCCGGGCTGGCGCTGCTCATCACCCTCAACCGCCTCAAGGTGCAGTCGCTCAAACCCTATCTGCTGGTCGGCGCCGGGGTCTGGTATGCCGTGCTGCAATCGGGCATCCATGCGACATTGGCCGGCGTCGCCATCGCCTTCTGCATTCCGCTGGCGCGCACCCGCGGCACGCCCGAAGCGCGCGACACGCCGCTGATCCGCCTCGAGCACGCACTGTCGCCGCTCGTCGCTTTCGTCATCGTGCCGGTGTTCGGCTTCGCCAATGCCGGCGTCGATGTCCGCGGCCTCGGCGTCGACGAACTGCTGGCGCCGCTGCCGATCGGCGTCGTCGCCGGGCTGGTGCTCGGCAAGCCGCTCGGCGTCTTCGGCGCCATGGTGCTGACCTGCCGGTGGGCGCGCGTCGACATGCCGGCCGGCGCCAGCTGGCGCCAGCTCTTCGGCCTTGCCTGCCTCGCCGGTATCGGCTTCACCATGAGCCTGTTCATCTCGGGGCTGGCCTTTGGCGAGGGCACGCTGCGCAACGACGAAGCCAAGCTCGGCATTCTGCTCGGCTCGGTGGCGTCGGCGCTGCTCGGTGCCGGCGGGCTGCTGCGGCGGCCGCGGCCGGCATGATCTTCCACCGCTACCGCAATTTCCAGCTGTTCCTCGCGGTGCTGATCGCCGCGATCGCCGCGAGCGTCTGGCTGATGGCGCCGGCACGGGCGCTGCTGATCGGTTTCGATTGCGCCGCGCTCGTCTATCTCGCCCGCATGGCGCGGCTGTTCACTGCCGAGGGCGAGGCGGCGATGCGCCAACATGCCGCCAGCAACGAGCCCGATCATGTCTGGATGGTGCTGCTGGCGCTGATCATCATCGCCGTCGTCCTTGCCGCGCTGTCGGTCGAACTGCGCGGCATGGGCACCCGCCTCACCGAAGTCGTCCTTGCCGCCGCGACGCTGACCCTGACCTGGCTGTTCGCCAACACGCTGATGACGCTGCACTATGCCCATGTCTGGTACGCGCCCGACGGCCGGGGCAACGACACGAGGGGGCTCGACTTCCCCGACCACGCCGGCGAAGCGGTGGTGCCCGACTATTGGGACTTCGCCTATTTCGCCTTCGTCATCGCGATGACCTTCCAGGTTTCCGACATCACCATCACCTCGCGCCGGCTGCGGCGGACGGTGCTGGTGCATTCGCTGCTGGCGTTCCTCTACAACATCGCCATCGTCGCGCTGTCGGTGAGCCTGCTGGCGGCAGCGCTGGGGGGATAGCGCCGAAAAGATTGCGCGGCGACGGTTCGACCGCCACCCCCGCTCATCCCGAGCGAAGTCGAGGCACTCGACCGGCCGGCATGCCTCGACTTCGCTCGGCATGAGCGGATTTGGGCGCCAAGGCGTTGCGCGCGCCCCTACCCCAGCGTCGCCCGCAACATCCACGCCGTCTTTTCATGCACCTGCATGCGCTGGGTGAGCAAATCTGCGGTCGGCTCGTCATGCGCCGCGTCAGCGAGCGGGAAGATCGACCGCGCCGTCCGCACCACGGCGAGTTGGTCCTCGGCGAGGATGCGCACCATGTCGTCGGCCGCCGGCACGCCATCGGCCTCGGCGATCGACGACAGCCGGGCATAGGCCGAATAGCTGCCGGGCGCCGGCTCGCCGAGGGCGCGGATGCGTTCGGCGATCAGATCGACCGCCAGCGCCAGCTCGGTATATTGCCCCTCGAACATCAGGTGCAGCGAATTGAACTGCGGCCCGGTGACGTTCCAGTGGAAATTATGCGTCTTGAGGTACAGCGTATAGGTATCGGCGAGCAGCCGCGACAGCCCGGCGGCGATCTCGCGCCGTGCCGTATCGGCAATGCCGAGATCGATCGCCGCGCCTGTCGCGCCCTTGGCCGGCTTGTCGGCCTTTTTCGCTGCTTTCGCCATGACTGTCTCCG
This sequence comes from alpha proteobacterium AAP81b, assembly GCA_001295935.1. Lineage (GTDB taxonomy): Bacteria > Pseudomonadota > Alphaproteobacteria > Sphingomonadales > Sphingomonadaceae > Sandarakinorhabdus. Next base: position 29,421 of record LJHX01000051.1, on the reverse strand, counting down.
CTTTGGAACGGCGGCGACTCTATGCCGTCAGCGCATGGCGTCCAGTGGAAAGTCTCGGCCACCGCCATCGCCGGCATCGATCAGCCCGCCGCATAGGCCGCGGCGAGCAGCTGGTGGAACTTCCATACCCCCGCCTCGCGGCGCGGGCTGAGGCGGCCGGGGGTGTAGCCGCCCGAGGCAAGGCCGCGCTGCACCTCGGCGCAGATCGCCGCGTCCTCGGCCTGGACGATGTCGGTGAAGGCGATATCGGCGTCGGCGCGGTGGCGATTGGCGGGGGTGTAGTAATAATCGAACTCGACGCGGCAATGCCCCGGACCATCGGCGATGACGCGGTTGGTCTGCAGGCGGCCGGGCAGGATGTTGAGCATCGTGTTGGGCCACAGCCAGTAATAAAACATCGGTCCATCGCCATAGGCATCGACGCCGGGCTTCACCGGCGAGTGCTGCAGAGAATACCAGTTGCTGTTTTCGGTGCGGTATTCACCATAGTTAAGCGCCGGCAGCAACGCCGGATGGACATGAGGGACGTGATAGCCTTCGAGATAATTGTCGATATAGGTCTTCCAGTCGGCGGCGACCTCATAGACGATGCGGCGCTCGAAGCGCATTTCGGCCATGTCAATCGGCGCGATACGGTCAGCGATGCCGGCGACGAGATCGGCAAAGGCCAGCGGCGTTTCGGCAAGGCTGACGAAGACCAGCCCCTGGAAGACTTCGACCTGCACCGGCGCCAGCGCGATGTCGGCGGGGTCGAAGGCCGCCGCCTCGGCCATTTCGGGCGCCGCCTTCAGCCGGCCGTCGAGGCCATAGCTCCAGCCGTGGTAGAGGCAGCGCAGCCGCGTCAGCCCCGAACAGCTCTCCCGCAGCAACGGCCCGGCGCGGTGGCGGCAGACATTATGGAAACCGCGCAAGCTGCCGTCACCCTGGCGCACCACCAGCACCGAGGCGCCGCACACCTCGGCGACGAGAACGTCGCCCGGCGCCGCTAGCCCCGCGGTGTTGCCGACCAGCTGCCAGCCCGGCCGCAGCAGGCGCGCCTGGTCGACGGCGAACCATTGGGGGTCGGTATAGAAGCATGGATCGATGGCGCGCGCCTCGGCGAGCGGCGAGCCTGCGAAAGCCATGTCATTTCCCCGCGCCATAGAAGCGAAACCGTTGCCGCTCGGCGCCGCTATAGCCGGCAAGGTCGGCCAGCGACCAGTGCGGCGTGCCGATCAGTACCGCCACCAGCCGAGGCAGCAGCGTCTCGCGCAGGATCGACATGTGGTCGTGGTTCTCGAAGGCGTCGGCAACGGCATGGACGCGCACCGGCGCACCGCCGCGTTCGGCAAGATGCACCTCGCTCCAGTCGGTACTGTCGTCGCCGGTGATGCGGTTGGAAGCCTCGGTGACGATTCCGTCATGCGGCTGCGGCATCGCCACGAGCCGCGCCTTCAAGCTGCTCAGCAGCAGCACGCGCTGCAGCCAGCCGAGTTGCCACGACGGCCCCGCCGCCCAGTCGGTGCGCTTGGCATTGTAGAACAGCGCGGGCACGCTGGCGTAGCGCAGCCTGACGGGGGTTGCCTCGGCGAGCAGCCGCTCGCGGCGCCGCGTCATGATCGCGGCGGCGCGCGTCAGGTCCTTGATGCCGTCGGTGCGCGGCGCCAGCGGCGAGATGACCGCCTCCAACAGGTCGCGGCCGATTTGTCCGAGCGTCTCGAGCTCGGCATTGCCGAGCGAGCCGCGGTTGGGCGTCGCCAGGGTGACGATGGTGTCGAAGCGCGGATCGGCGCGCTCGGTGGCGGCAAGCCGAGCCACCAGTCCGCCCATCGAATAGCCGACGAGATCGATGCGGGCATGGCGGAGCCCGCCGAGCGCCGACGCCAGCCGCGCGCCATTCTCCTCCAGCCCGCGGGTATGGTCATAGCCGTAGAGCAGCACGTCGGCGTTCGGCAGTTGCGCCGCCAGCTTCTCGGCGAAGGGCCGCAGATGGTCACGCGTCTGGCGGATGCCGTGCAGCACGACGACGACGTGATCGATGTTGCCGGTGGTCACCGGCAAGAGGCCATAATCGCTCACAGTTCGACCGCCGGCGCCAGGATGACGAGGGCGATCGGCACGGCGCGGCGGCGATCGGCGGCGGCGCGCACCTGGGCCTCGATATCGACGCGCAGCCAGGCGCGGCCATTGCCGAAGACGCCGCCGACCGCGAGTGCCGGCGGAAAGGGTTCGAGCATGTCGTCGTCGCCGGGCAGGACGACCGCGGTCAGCGTCGGCGGCAGCTTCGTCGCCGGTTGCCAGCTGAAGTGGAGGAACTCGCCTTCGGGCAGGCTGCCGAAGGCGCCGGCATCGTCGAGGCCGGCCGCGCCGCCCTTGACGTCGAGGCCGCCGACGAATCCGACGATCCGAAACGCCGGGTCGATCGACGGCGGCGATCCGCCATGGCGATCGGCCAGCCGCGCCAGCGCCGCCAGCGCCTGGCTGACGGCCGCTTCGCCCTCGACGACGGTCGGGAACTTCTGCCCGACGCGAAATTCCCCCGCGCGGGTAAGCTTTGAAACCGTGAAGGGCGGCGGCGTCGGCACGGGCATCCCGCCGGCAGGCGCCGCCCAGGCGTCCAGCCCGTCGACGCGGCCACTGCGCGCCCAGCGGCTTGCCGACATGTGCCAATAGCGCGCCTGCAACACCGGCGACTCGGCCAGCGCGGCGGCATCGGCCTTGGCATTGGCGCCTTCAAGCCAGCGAAAACCGCCGCCATCCGCCAGTTCCCCCGCGCCGGCGATCTCGCGCAGTTCGTCGCGCGCCGCCAGGGCGAGGAACCAACCGAAGCTCGCCAGCGAGCGCCCTTGCCGGGCAAGACTGCCGCCGAGTTCGAGCGGCTGGCGTACCGTCACCCGGCGCGCCAGCAGATCGGCCGCCGCCTGCTCGGGCCAGGGCAGCGGCCGTGCGCCGGCGATGCGGATCCGTCGCAGCGGCACTTCCAGGCTGCGGCGCATATTGTCTTCAACCTCATGCCATTCGGCGGTGCTGATCAGCGACCAGCGCGCCCAGCCGGCGAAGGGAACGAGACGGCGGATTACCGCCAGGATCTCGGCGTTGCGGTCCTTCTTGCCGCTGTGCACCAGGTCGATATCGGAGGCGAAGGGGGCGATATCGAACAGATCGGGGTGTTCGCCCGGGTGCCAGACGAGGTGCATGGCAATCCGGCTGGCGGTGCCACCGAACAGGGTAAAGTCGACCTTGCACTCGCGTGCCACCGCCGCCAGCCCGGCAAAGGCCGGCAGGTCATAGAGGCGGGGCGGCGGCGGCACGGCAACCATGGCCGGAGCGTGCCAGCCGGGCGCCGCGGCGACAATCCCGAACTGCCGCCATGATGGCGGTGATCGCCATCGCCGGCGCGGTCGCCGCCGCGCCGCACGGAAAATGTCTGCCTCCTTTCGGCCGCTTCATGCGTTCCTCGTTTCGCACTCCCAAGCATGGACAATGTTTCAGGGGCGTCTCGAAAAACTTTGCCGAAGGGGCCAACAAGCCATGCTCATCAATGTCGTCATTTCGCTGATCATCGTCGGCGTGCTGCTTTATCTCGTGAACAATTTTCTGCCGATGGATGGCAACATCAAGCAGATCCTCAACATCGTCATCATCATCGCGGTGGTGCTCTGGCTGCTGCGGACGTTCGGCATTCTGAGCGGCCTCGGCGTCTAAGCTGCGGCACGCGCGCCCACGCGGCGGTGCGGGCTTGAACCGCGCCGTCGTGGCGGGCATGGCGGCAGGGTGACCGCCGCCACCCCGTTGCTGATCGCCACCGCGCAGGTGATGCTGATCGTCATTGTGCGCTATTTCGCGGCGAGCGGCGGCTTCGCGCTGTGGACGGCGAGGCGCGGCATCGTCGCCGGCCCCGCCGATCCCGGCCGCCGCCGCCGGCAGATCGCCGCCGAAATCCGCTGGTCACTGGTCTCGGCGCTGATCTATGGCCTGCCGGCGGGGCTGATGCTGGCGGCGTGGCATCAGTACGGCCTGACGCAGATCCAGTCGGACCTTGGCGTCGCCGGGCTGCTGTGGTGGCCGGTGAGCGTCGCGCTCTACCTCTTTCTTCACGACAGCTGGTTCTATTGGACGCACCGCTGGATGCACACGCCGCGGCTGTTCAAGCATGTCCACGCCGTCCACCATGCCTCCAAGCCGCCGACCGCCTGGGCGGCGATGAGCTTCCACCCCTGGGAGGCGCTGAGCGGCGCGCTGCTGATCCCGGCGCTGGTGTTCGTCATCCCCATCCACTGGTCGGCGCTCGCCGTGGTGCTGACCGTCGCCACCGTCATGGGCGTCACCAATCACATGGGGTGGGAGATGTTTCCGGCGTCCTGGGTGGAGGGCTGGTTCGGCCGGCACATCATCACCGCGAGCCATCATGAAGCGCACCACGCCCGCTACAATTGCAACTACGGCCTCTACTTCCGCTTCTGGGACCGCGTCTGCGGCACCGATCGCGGCCTTGCGACCTTCCGGCGCTGACCGCCATTGAACCCGGCGGCCGAGCCGCCTAAGCTCATGCCACTGAACCCCGGGGGGCCGGCTCGACCGGCTGAGAGGTGGCTGTTGGCCACGACCCGCCGAACCTGATCCGGTTAGAACCGGCGGAGGGAGGGTGCGCCGAAACCCGTCGCACGCCGTCCGTTTTTCGTGGAGTGCGTGTCATGGCGGATATCGCGTCGAAGATCGAAATGCCGGTCACCACCGGTCCCCTGCCCGGCAGCCGGAAGATCCATATCGACAGCCCGACGATGCCCGAAGTGCGCGTCGCGATGCGCGAGGTGGCGCTCGATCCGTCGGCGAACGAACCGCCGGTCCGCCTCTACGACCCGTCGGGGCCCTATACCGACCCTGCGGCGCACATCGACATCGCCGCCGGGCTGCCGGCGCTGCGCACGCCGTGGATCGAGGCGCGCGGCGATGTCGAGCGCTACCCCGGCCGCGATGTGCGGCCCGAGGATAACGGTGTCGCCAAGGTGCCCGGCGGCCGCGCCGAGGTCAGCGAATTCCCCAACGTCAACCGCCTGCCTTGGCGCGCCAAAGGGGGCGCCGCCGTCACCCAGCTCGCCTATGCGCGCCGCGGCATCATCACCCCCGAGATGGAATATGTCGCCATCCGCGAGAATATCGGCCGCGCCCAGCGCGCCGGCCTCGTCCGCGACGGCGAGGATTTCGGCGCCGCGATCCCCGACTATGTCACCGCCGAATTCGTCCGTAGCGAGATCGCCCGCGGCCGCGCCATCATCCCCGCCAACATCAACCATCCCGAAGCCGAACCGATGGCGATCGGTCGCAACTTCCTCGTCAAGATCAACGCCAATATCGGCAATTCCGCCGTCGCCTCGTCGGTCGCCGAGGAAGTCGACAAGATGGTCTGGGCGACGCGCTGGGGCGCCGATACCGTCATGGACCTCAGCACCGGCCGCAACATCCACAACACCCGCGAATGGATCCTGCGCAACAGCCCCGTGCCGATCGGCACCGTGCCGATCTACCAGGCGCTCGAAAAGGTCGGCGGCGTCGCCGAGGACCTCAATTGGGACGTCTATCGCGACACGCTGATCGAACAGGCCGAGCAGGGCGTCGATTATTTCACCATCCACGCCGGGGTGCGGCTGGCGTACATCCCGCTCACCGCCAATCGCGTCACCGGCATCGTCAGCCGCGGCGGCTCGATCCTGGCGAAATGGTGCCTCAGCCACCACAAGGAGAATTTCCTCTACACCCACTTCGAGGAAATCTGCGAGATCATGAAGGCGTATGACGTGTCGTTCAGCCTCGGCGACGGTCTGCGCCCCGGCAGCATCGCCGACGCCAACGACCGCGCGCAATTCGCCGAACTCGAAACTTTGGGCGAACTGACCCAGATCGCCTGGAAGCACGACTGCCAGGTGATGATCGAGGGCCCCGGGCATGTCCCGATGCACAAGATCAAGGTCAACATGGAAAAGCAGCTCGAAGTCTGCGGCGAGGCGCCCTTCTACACCCTGGGGCCGCTGACCACCGACATCGCGCCGGGCTATGACCATATCACCAGCGGCATCGGCGCGGCGATGATCGGCTGGTTCGGCTGCGCCATGCTCTGCTACGTGACGCCCAAGGAGCACCTCGGCCTGCCCGACCGCGACGACGTGAAAGTCGGCGTCATCACCTACAAGCTCGCCGCCCATGCCGCCGATCTCGCCAAGGGCCACCCCGCGGCGCATGTCCGCGACGACGCCCTCAGCCGCGCGCGCTTCGATTTCCGCTGGCGCGACCAGTTCCAGCTGTCACTCGATCCCGAGACGGCGATGCAATATCACGACGCAACGCTGCCGGCTGAGGGGGCGAAGGTCGCGCATTTCTGCTCGATGTGCGGGCCGAAGTTCTGCTCGATGAAGATCACCCAGGATGTGCGGGACTATGCGGCGAAGCTGAACGACGCCGAGATGCTCGAGGCGGGGATGGCGGAGAAGAGCGCCGAGTTCCGGGCCAAGGGTGGGGAGATTTATTTGCCGGCGGCGGCCGGTTGACGCGGGTGATGTAACGTCGTAAATGTAACTACAGATGGCGTGGACGTGGGACCCGGCGAAGGCGGCGGCCAATCTCGCCAAACATGGCGTCACCTTCGAACTCGCGATCACGGTATTCCTCGATCCCTGCCATCTGAGCGAGCCAGACCCGCACCCGGACGGCGATCGCTGGCAAACCATCGGCAGGGCGGGCTTTGCGACGCTGTTCGTCGTCCACACGCTGACCGAACCCGATCTGGAATATGGGCGTATCATCAGCGCCCGTCGCGCCACCGGCCCCGAAAGGAAGCGCTATGAACAAGCTTTACACGCCTGAACTGACGCCCGAACTGCTGGCCGAATCGGCGCGCCTGGCGGCCATGGGCGACGAGGACATCGATTTTTCCGACATCCCGTTGAAGCTCGATTGGTCAAACGCCGTGCGCGGCAAATTCTATCGGCCGGTCAAGCAGCAGGTGACGCTGCGCCTCGATGCCGATGTGCTGCACTGGTTCAAGACCAAGGCTACCGGCGGGCGCGGCTACCAGTCGCGCATCAACGCTGCGCTGCGGCGGGTGATCGAGGAGGAGGAGCGCAAGGCGGGGTGATGGGGGAGTTGCATACAGTGTCGTCGGAATCTCTGACAGTTCCTCGGTGTTTCCGGCACCACGCATTGGTATAGCGGGAAAATTCAAGGAGATCTGGGCGACAGTTAGAGAACTTTGCTGCCGACAGTGGAGCAACGGACAGAATGGCGTTAGATCATTATATACCGCAAACTTATCTAAGGCATTGGTGCAGCGCTGAACGAGACTTCAAGCAGGTTTTTGTCACCAGAAAGACTGATCTTCTTGAATTCCCTGCCAATCCTAAGGCAATTTGTCGCAGAGAAGATGGAAACACGAACCTATATTTTGATCAACCGAGACTCATCGAGGATTTCTTGAAGGGTATAGAGCCTTTCTACCGTTCGGCAGTTCGTTCGTTTCGAAATGAAGAAGTTACAAGGGATGATCTGTACGTTATTGCAGGTATGGTGGCTTACGTAGAAAACTGCTCTCCAACGGCAATGCGGGTTGGGGTTGAGTTGTTAGAAGGGATGATAAAGGCAGAAATAGCAATCTTGGAAAGCCAGGGGCGATTTCCGGGGGTTCCCAAAGAGCTAGGCGGCGGGACTTTATCGGAGGCAGTGGAAACTGGATCGGTTATTATTGACATAGATCAAAAGTATTCACAGTCAATTGGAGTAGACACGATATTGAGATTGATCTCCTATCTCGTCGATACCGAATGGAATGTATTGTTTATTGAATCAGGCTCGAACGTATTTCTCACCAGTGACTATCCGGTTCCTATCATACCGCGCATGGAATTGAACCAATGACAAGAATTTTTCCACTGACACCCGATATGGCTGTAGTCATACAAGGAAAAAACAAGCACTTAGCAACATACGCAGACAAGCCTGACTTTTCAAGATTTCGCTACAAGCGCATCCCCGCTTCTAATGACATCATTAGAAGAGTTAATGATCTTGTCGTAAAGGCATCGGATAATATTATTATATCCAACGCTCAGCCGATTTGGCTTCGTGATTTCATAAGGAAACGCAATAGATATAAACTGACGAATAATGTCAACAGAAGCGTACTCGAACACGGTGTGAAATTGTATTCACGATTGGACTACATTAAATATTAAGAATTTACATGTAGCTACTAACGCCGGACAATTGTTTCGGTATAGACAGAGAATTTCACGGACGTAGAATTCGGCGACTAAATTCGGTGACAACCAGCGCAGTCCCGGGGCATTACACGTTATTCAGCGCCCCGCTTCGACACCATCCCACCGTCCGCGCGCCGGCACATCACGCCGCGCGTCGCACGCCCCGCGCAGCTGCCTCTGGCTCCGCGACGATCACCTGAAGATACGCCAGCACCGCCGCCGGTGGCGCGACGCGCACGCTTTCATAGCTGTCGTACTCACCCGCTGGAATACCGTAGCGCGCCGCGAAGTCGGCACTGCTCAGGCCCAGGTGCGCGCGCAGGCGGCGCAACTCGCGCGCCAGCAGCCCGCGCTCCAGCCCCGCCGCCGAGACGTCGAAATCCTCGGGATCATTCGGATCGGCGGGAAGCACTATGGTAGAGTCGTTGTTCACCGGCGCTGCTCCTGCGCACCGATATAAAGCGTATCGCCTCGCCGCGCCAGACATGCACCGCGGTGTAGAACTTGCCATCGACAAGCCCGATCGCTTTCCATCGGTCCTCGCCATCTTCCGTCCGATGGCTCGGCACGATCAGATGCCCGCTGTCGCCGAACACCGCCGCGCCAAAGGCTAGCGCCAGCCCATGCGCCGCAAGGTTGGCGGCGTTCTTCGCCGGATCGAATTCAATCTCCACGGCGTGCATCGTGACGCCACGACCGCCACCTCGCAATGTACCGAGCTGCGGCGAGATCATCCCCCCCCCCGTCACGGCGCCTGTGCGCGCCGGCACATCCGCGAGCTAACGTTTCCCCTCGGTGGCAAAGCCCCCCAACCCTGCCACACTCCCCGCAAAACCGGGGAGAACCACCATGGCCTATGAAAGCTACAGCCTGCTCCACATCGTCCGCGACGGTGCCATCGTCACCGCCACCGTCGACGCGCCGCCGATCAACGTCATCACCGTCGAACTCTTCGGCGAGCTGGCGCGGCTGTCCGAGGAGCTTGCCGCCGACCCCGACACCCTCGTCTTCGTGCTGAAAAGCGCCGATCCCGACTTCTTCCTGGCGCATTTCGATGTCGCCGCGCTGATCGAAATCGCCGACGGCCCGCGCGCCGCGATGGACGAAACCGGCAACGCCTATCACGCCATGTGCCACCGCTTCGCGCATATGGACAAGGTGACCATCGCCCAGATCGAAGGCCGCGTCGGCGGCGGCGGCGCCGAGCTGTCGATGAGCTTCGACATGCGCTTCGGCGTCATTGGCAAGACAATCATCAACCAGATGGAGGTGCCGATCGGCATCCTGCCCGGCGGCACCGGCACGCAGCGGCTGCCGCGCCTCATCGGCCGCGGCCGGGCGCTCGAAGTCATGCTCGGCGGCGAGGATCTCGACGCCGCGACGGCCGAACGTTGGGGCTGGCTCAACCGCGCCCTCCCCGCCGATGCCATCGACGCGCATGTGGCGGCGCTCGCCCGCCGCATCGCCAGCTTCCCGGCGGCGGCGGTGCGCCTCTGCAAAGCGTCGATCGGCAATGCCGAACTGCCGTTGGACGAAGGCTGCCGCGCCGAGGGCGTGTTGTTCGCCGACCTGCTGTTCAGCGATTCGGCGCGCTCCAAGATGAGGCGCTTCCTCGAACTCGGCGGCCAGACGCGCGCGGGCGAGAACCGCGTCGGCGCCTTGAATGCCGAGGTCGCCGCCGGCTGACGGCCGCGGTCAGTCCTTGCCGAGATAGACGTCGACGATCTTGTCGAGCATCGCCAGTGCTTCGGCGCGCGGGCGCTGGAAGGTGTTGCGGCCGATGATCGAGCCATTGCCGCCGCCGTCGCGGATGTCGCGGGCGTCCTGATATACCGAATCGATGCCCTTGGTGGCGCCGCCCGAGAACACCACGATGCGGCGGCCGTTGAAGCAGCTCTTCACGACATGACCGACGCGGGTCGACTGCGCCGACCAGTCATGGCCTTCATAGGCCTTGACGGCGTCTTTCTGCTCGATGTGCGCCGTCGGCAGCTTGACCTTGATGATGTGCGCGCCGGCGAGCGCCGCGATGTGCGCGGCATAGGCGCCGACATCGAGCGCCAGTTCGCCGTCCTTGGAGATCTTGCCGCCGCGCGGGTAGCTCCAGATCACCGTCGCGATGCCGACGGCTTTCGCTTCCTGCGACAGCTCGCGGATTTCCTCCATCAGGTCGAAGATGCCGTCCGACCCCGGATAGATGGTGAAGCCGATCGCCGAGCAGCCGAGGCGCAGCGCGTCCTCGACAGTGCCGGTGACCGCCTGGTCGATGCTGGTCGCCCAGCTGTTCGAGCTGTTGACCTTGAGGATCGTCGGGATCTGCCCGGCGAAGGTATCGGCGCCCGCCTCGATCATGCCCAAGGGCGCCGCATAGGCGCTCAGCCCGGCGTCGATCGCCAGCTGGAAATGGTAGTGCGGGTCATAGGCGTCGGGGTTGGGCGCGAAGCTGCGCGCCGGACCATGTTCGAAGCCCTGGTCGACCGGCAGGATGACGAGCTTGCCGGTGCCGCCAAGCCGCCCCTGCATCAGGATGCGCGCGAGGTTGGCCTTGGTGCCGGGGTTGTCGCTTTCGTAATTGGCGAGGATGGCGCGCACGGTCGGGGTCATCGGTCGGTCCTTATGGCACAGGCTTGGCGCGCGGCTGATAGCCCGCCCGCCGCAGCGCGGCAACGCCGCTGTCACGCACCGCAGCCCGCCGGCGAGCGAGCTATCGACGGAAATTGTTGCGGAATTGCGAACGATGCCGCGGCGCGGTCAAAGTGCCAGCCAGCGGCGCAGCGCGGCATCGACGGCGCGCATCGTCACCGGATCGATCCGCCCGACCTGCCGCGCGATGCTGCTGCGGGCAACAGTAACGAGGTGATCGACCATGATCCGGCTGGCCGTCACCAGGCCATTGTCGGCATCGGGCAGTACGGCGATGCGAAACGCCGGCGCTTCCGGCCCGGACGATCCGACCAGCGCGACGACGACACGCGTCGCCAGATCGTTGACGGTGTCGGACTGGATCACCACCGCCGGGCGCGGCTTGCCGGTCAGCGCGCCGCGTTCGGCAAGGATGACGACGTCGCCGCGCTTCACCCGGCGTCGGCGGCAAGGTCGGCAAGCGCCGCGTCAAGAAACTCGTCGAGCCCCGCATCGGGGTCGCCGGCCTCGGCGGCGGCGACGGCAGTCACCTGGCGGCGCAGGTCGGCCGCCTCGTCACTGTCGGCGAGATAGCGCCGCAGCGCCTCGCGGGCGATGTCGCTCTTGCTGCGCCGCAGCCGCGCCGAGGCGGCCGCCAAGCGTGCCTCGGTTGTGGCGTCAAGCCTGAGACCAAGCATGGCACGCCCTCCGTTCAACATGTTCAACACATAGGGCGGGCTTCCGGCCCGGTCAACGCTAGCGCTTTGGGGGAGAGGCGTGCCGCCCCTCCCCCGCCGGTCAGTCGCGCCGGAGGTGCACGAGCTTGTCGAGCACCGCATCGAGGCCTTCGCCCGACGAGGCGTGGACATCGATCCGCCCGACCTTCTCGGTGACGCGTTCGAGCGCTTCGGAGTCCAGCGCTTCCGAGCCGGCTTCAGGCGATGTCGAGCGCGACGACGCCAGGCAGCGGCTTGCCTTCCAGCCATTCGAGGAAGGCACCGCCGGCGGTCGAGACATAGGAGAATTGCTCAGCCACGCCGGCGTGGTTGAGCGCCGCGACCGTGTCGCCGCCGCCGGCAACCGAGAGCAGGCTGCCTGACTGCGTCAGCGCCGCGGCGATGCGGGCAAGGGCAACGGTCGCGGCGTCGAAGGGCGGATATTCGAAAGCGCCGAGCGGGCCGTTCCAGACGAGCGTCCGGCAGGTCTTGAGCGCGTCGCCGAGCGCTTCGACCGCGGCGGGGCCGAGGTCGAGGATCATGTCGTCATCGGCGACATCGTGAACATTGGCGGTGCGGCAGGGCACGCCGGCGCCGAAAGTCTTCGCGACGACGACATCCCAGGGCAGGTGGACGGTGCAGCCGGCGGCCTCGGCGCGGGCCAGGATATCGCGCGCGGTGTCGGCAAGGTCATGCTCGCACAGTGATTTGCCGACGGCGATACCCTTGGCGGCGAGGAAGGTGTTGGCCATCGCGCCGCCGATCATCAGATGCTGGACCTTTTCGACAAGGTGGGTCAGCACATCGACCTTCGACGACACCTTGGCGCCGCCGACCACCGCCGCCACCGGGCGTTCGGGATGGGCCAGCGCCTTTTCGAGCGCCTTCAGCTCGGCTTCCATGCTGCGCCCGGCAAAGGCCGGCAGCACATGCGCCAGGCCCTCGGTCGAGGCATGGGCGCGGTGGGCGCAGGAAAAGGCGTCGTTGACGTAGAAGTCGCCGAGCCGCGCCAGGGCGGCGACGAAATCGGCGGCGTTCTTCTCCTCGCCGGGGTGGAAGCGGGTGTTCTCGAGAACGATGATGTCGCCCGGCGAGGCGCTCGCCGCGGCAGCTTCGGCGACGCCGCCGATGCAATCGCTGGCGAAACCGACCGGACGGCCGAGGACATGGCCAAGCGCCGCGACCACCGGCCTGAGGCTCTCGGCGGGATCGACGACGCCCTTGGGGCGACCGAAGTGCGCGAGCACCAGCACGACGGCGCCGCGGTCGGCGAGGGTCGCCAGCGTCGGCACCGCGGCGTCGAGGCGGGTCGTGTCGGTCACCTGGCCGTCGGCCATCGGCACGTTGAGGTCGACGCGGACGAGAACGCGCTTGCCGTCGAGGTCGGGCATGTCGTCGAGGGTGCGGAAGGTCATCGAAAACTCCACTCCCCTCCCGCTCGCGGGAGGGGTCGGGGGTGGGAATGGTCGGACGGCGCGGGGAAGAACTTCCCTCCCCCAGCCGCTGGCGCTTACGCGCCGTCTACGACTCCCCGCAAGCGGGAGGGGAGTATTTACAGGAACTTGCCCATCGCCACGGCGGTATCGGCCATGCGGCACGAGAAGCCCCATTCATTGTCGTACCAGCTGACAACGCGCACCAGCTCGCCACCGATCACCGCGGTTTCGAGGCTGTCGACCGTCGACGACGCCGGATTGTGGTTGAGGTCGATCGAAACCAGCGGCTCCTCGCTGTAATCGAGGATGCCCTTCAGCTCGGCGAGCGACGCCGCCCGCAGCACGGCGTTGACCTCGTCGCGCGTCACGGTGCGACCGGGAACGAAGGTCAGGTCGACGAGGCTGACATTGGGGGTCGGCACGCGCACCGCCGAGCCGTCGAGCTTGCCCTTGAGCTGCGGCAGCACCTCGCCGACGGCGCGCGCGGCGCCGGTCGTCGTCGGGATGATCGACATGGCGGCGGCGCGGGCGCGGCGCGGGTCGTCATGGATCTGGTCGAGGATGCGCTGGTCGTTGGTATAGGCGTGGATCGTCGTCATGAGGCCGCGGACGAGGCCGAACTCGCGGTCGAGCACCATCGCAACGGGCGCCAGGCAGTTGGTCGTGCACGAAGCGTTCGAGACGATCTTGTGATCGGCGGTCAGCTTGTCGTGGTTGACGCCATAGACGACGGTCAGGTCGGCACCCTTGGCGGGCGCCGAGACCAGCACCCGCTTGGCGCCGGCGTCGAGGTGCAGTTTCGCCTTGTCGGCGGCGGTGAAGAAGCCGGTGCATTCGAGCGCGATATCGACGCCGAATTCGCCATGCGGCAGCTTGGCGGGGTCACGCTCGGCGGTGACGCGGATGCGCTTGCCGTCGACGACGATCGCGTCGCCATCGACTTCGATCGTGCCGGGATAGGCGCCATGCACCGAATCGCGCTTGAGCAGCCGGGCGTTGGCGGCGGCATCGGCGAGATCGTTGATCGCGACGACCTCGATATCGTCGCGGCGCGATTCATGGATGGCGCGCAGCACGTTGCGGCCGATGCGGCCAAAGCCGTTGATGGCGACCTTGAGGGCCATGGGGTTTTTCCTTTCACATTGCAGCGCCGCGGGGGCGCCGGGGAATCAGGCGATGTGCGCGCGCACCCGTGCGGCGACTTTCTCGGCTGTCAACCCGAAATGGTCGTAAAGCGCGGCGATCGGTGCCGAGGCGCCGAAGCTGTCGACCCCGAGATTGAGGCCGCCGCTGCCGGTGTAGCGCTGCCAGCCGAGCGTCACCCCGGCCTCGATCGAGACGATCGTCGCTTCGGGTGCCAGGATGCTGTCGCGATAGCTTACGTCCTGGGCGTCGAAGCGCTCCCAGCACGGCATCGAGACGACGTCACAGCCGATGCCGTCGATTTCGAGCAGCGCCGCGGCGGCGAGCGCGATCTCGACCTCCGAGCCGGTGGCGAGGAAGACCACGCGGCGCGCGCAGGTCGCGGCGCGCAGGCGATAGGCACCGCGCGCGGTGAGGTTCTCGGTCGCATCGTCGCGCAGCTGCGGCAGATTCTGTCGGCTGAGCGCCAGCACCGACGGCCGCTGGGTGTCGGCGAGCGCCAGCGCCCAGGCCTCGGCGGTCTCGACCGCATCGCAGGGGCGATAGACAGCGAGGTTGGGAATGGCGCGCAAGCTGAGCAGATGCTCGACCGGCTGGTGGGTCGGGCCATCTTCCCCAAGCCCGATTGAATCGTGCGTCAGCACATAGACGACGCGAACCCGCTGCAGCGCCGACATGCGGATGGCGTTGCGCATATAGTCGGAGAACACCAGGAAGGTGCCGCCGTAGGGTACGACGCCGCCATGCAGCGCGAGGCCATTCATCGCCGCCGCCATGCCGAATTCACGGATGCCGTAATAGACGTAGCGCCCGGCATAATCGGCGGCGGTCAGCGGCGCCTGGTCGCGGGTCTTGGTGTTGTTCGAGCCGGTCAGGTCGGCCGAGCCGCCGAGCAGCGCCGACCAGGCCGGGTTGAGCGCCCCCAGCGCCAGTTCCGACGCCTTGCGCGTGGCGATCTTCCGCGGCGCGGCGAGCAGTCCGGCGATATGCGCGGCGAGCGCCTCGGTCGCCGCGGCCGGCATGTCGCCTGACATTCGCGCCGCGAAGGCCTCGGCGTGCGGGCTGGCGGCGAGGCGGGCTTCCCAGGCCTCGCGATCCGCGCGACCCCGCCCGCCGGCCTCGGCCCAGGCGGCGGCGATCTCGTCGGGAATGACGAACGCCGGCGCGTCCCAGCCGAGCGCGGCGCGCGCCCCGGTGATTTCCTCCGCCCCGAGCGGCGACCCGTGCGAGCCGCTGGTGCCGGCCTTTTTCGGCGCGCCGAAGCCGATGGTGGTGCGGCAGGCGATCAGCGACGGCCGCGGGTCGGCGGCGGCTTGCGCCAGCGCCGCGTCGACGCTGGCGAAATCCTGGCCGTTACAGGCGACGACATGCCAGCCGGCGGCGGTGAAGCGCCCGGCCATGTCTTCCGAGGTCGACAGCGACGTCGGCCCGTCGATCGAAATGCGGTTGTCGTCCCACAACACATTGAGGCGCCCGAGCTTGAGGTGCCCGGCCAGCCCGATGGCTTCCTGGCTGATGCCCTCCATCAGGCAGCCATCGCCGGAGATGACCCAGGTGCGGTGATCGACGAGATCGTCGCCAAAGCCGGCGTTGAGGTGGCGTTCGGCGATCGCCATGCCGACGGCGGTCGCCAGCCCCTGGCCGAGCGGCCCGGTGGTCGTCTCGATCCCGGCGAGTTCGAAATTCTCCGGATGGCCGGCGCACGGGCTGCCCATCTGGCGAAACGCCTTAATGTCGTCGATCGTCGGCCGTGCGTAACCGGTGAGGTGAAGCAGCGCATAGATCAGCATCGAGCCATGGCCCGCCGACAGCACGAAGCGGTCGCGATCGGCCCAATCGGGCCGTTTTGGATCAAATTTCAGATGCTTGGTGAAAAGGACCGTGGCAGCGTCGGCCATGCCCATCGGCATGCCGGGGTGGCCCGAATTGGCGGCCTCGACGGCGTCCATGGCAAGAGCACGGATGGCATTGGCCATGGCACGAAGATCGGTCATCATTTGGGGGTCCGGATGGGAACAGCGGTTGCGGAAGATCACGACAGGCTTGGCCCGCCGGCCATAGGGCATGCCGCGGCGATTGCGCAACCGCGGCGCTGTGGGCGCGCCGGTGGCCCGGCGCACCGCGCCACGCGCCGAGGCGCCGTTTTTGTCCGTTGGAAATTGGTTTACTTTGCTGACGAAATCTTGACAGAGGCTGATAGTTAATGTTACGAGGCAGGCTCAAGTGACTGAAAGTGCGAAGGGGTTGTTCCGCGTGTTGGAGGTCTCCGACGTTGCCGAGCGTGGCGCGAATGGGTTGGCGCCGCGAGGCGCGGCGGGCCAACAAGCCAGCGCTTGCTCGCCGAACCTTCTCACCCGGCTGGAAGCCGCCCTCGTCCGCCTGCAATCGCAACTGGCGCAGCGCGACCGCGAACTCGCGCGGCTGCGCGCCGTCGAGGCCGTCGCCATCGAAACGCTGCGCGATCTCGATGCGATGATCGACGCCGAAAGCCGCCAGCCCGGCGACACCAACGCAGGCGCCCCTTGCGGCATCGCCGATGCGACGCGCCCCGCTGCCGGCACCGCCCGCCGCAAACTGCAAAGCTGACCATGGCCGATGTCGCGGTGACCATTGCCGGCCGCAGCTACAGCCTTGCCTGCCGCGACGGTGACGAAGGCCGCGTCGCCGAACTTGCCGGCGAGATCGCCGCCAAGGCCGATGGCCTGACGCGCTCGCTCGGCACGATGAGCGAAGCGCGGTTGCTGCTGATGTCGGCACTGATGATCGCCGACGAGCTCCATGATCTGCGCGCCGCCAGGCTCGCCGATTGGGTCCGCCCTGCCGGCAGCGACGACCCCGAGCAGCGCCGCCTCGCCAGCCTTGTCACCGACGCCGAGGCGCTGGCGGCGCAATATCAGGCGACGCTGTAGCGCATTCTCGCGTCAGGGCGTTGAGCCCGGGCGCGCCAGCCCCTATATCGGTAATCGGCGGGCACTGCCCGGTTCGAGGCAACGAGCATCCCTGAGGCGATATCTATCCTGCGGGGGCTGGCCCTGGGCAGATCCTGGTCTGCCACATCTGGTCCCCACCTGGCGTCTTCGGCGTCAGAGGATCCTCCGCTCCGGCCCATGGTGGTCCCGCCAACCCCTTCACCGATGGCAGCGCAATGACCGACGCTGACGACCCCAAGCCCGCGCTGCGCGCGATGTTCCGCCGCGCCCGCGCCGATTTCGTCGCCGGGTTGGCACCAGCGGCGCGCACCGGCCTTGAAGCCGATCTGGCGCGCGTCGTGGCGCCAGCACTCGCTGGGACGGAGCGCCCGGCGAGCTATGCCGCGGTCGGCGCCGAAATCGAGCCCACGGCGATCGAGAAGCGTCTCGGACCCCACGCTTTCCCACGCGTCACCGGCGGCGCGCTGTCGTTCCACCTCGCCGCCTGGGCCGATCTCAGGCCCGGTTTTGGCGGCATTCCCGAACCCGCCGCGACCGCGCCGGCGATCGTCCCCGATCTGCTGCTGGTGCCGCTGCTCGCCGTCACACCGGCCGGCGTCCGCCTCGGCCAAGGCGGCGGCTATTACGACCGGACCCTGGCGACGCTGCGCTCACGCGGCTCGGTCGCCGCCATCGGCCTCGCCTGGGACGTCCAGATCGCCGACGCCCTGCCCGCCGACCCCTGGGACGAAGCGCTCGACTGGGTCGCGACACCGACGCGGCTTTTCGATTGCCGGCGCCCTCGTTAAGGGACGCCATGGCTTCGATCCCTGACCCCAGCTGGCGCAAGCCCGCCGGCATCTTCCTGATGATCTTCTACATCGCCGTCTATGCCGGCCTCGTCGCGGCGTTCGCCGACCAGCTCGCGACGCTGCCGCAGGCGGTTCAGGTTATCGTCTATCTGGTGCTCGGCATCGCCTGGATCGCACCGCTCAAGCCGCTGATGCTGTGGATGAACACCGGCCGCTGGCGCCGTCAGCCGTGAGCGCCCTTGCCCCCGAGGCGTGCACGACGATGGCCGAAGTGCGCGCCGGGGTCGACGCCCTCGACCGCGAGCTGGCGGCGCTGCTCGGCCGGCGCTTTGCCTATATGGACGCCGCCGCCCGCATCAAGACCGACCGCGCCGCGGTGCGCGACGAAGCTCGCAAGGCGGAAGTGATCGCCAATGCCGAAGCCGCCGCGGTGGCGCAGGGCGTGCCCGCCGGCGTCGCCGCGGCGCTGTGGGAAAGCCTCGTCGAAGCGTCGATCGCTTATGAGCTTGCCGCCTGGGATCGCCGCGCCGGGCGCTGAGGACCCTTGGCCGCGGGCCGGGCCGCGATGGCGCGAGTGACGGGACTTGAACCCGCGACCTCCGGCGTGACAGGCCGGCGCTCTAACCAACTGAGCTACACCCGCTTGGCTCCAGCGGAAGCGGCGGGATAGGGACGCGCCCCCGGCCTGTCAAGCCGCTTGCGCCACCGGGTGACAGGCGCGCGCCGCTTCGCTAACCCGCCGGCATGACCGACGCTGCTCTCGCCGCCCTACCCCTCCCCGATCACGCCGCCGCGGTGCCGCGGCTGCTGGCGCTGCTCGATGTCGAGCCATTGGAACTCGATCTCTTCCGCGGCCAGTCGACCAAGGAAGGCTGGCAGCGCGTCTATGGCGGCCAGGTTGTCGCCCAGGCGCTGATGGCGGCGACCAAGACCGTCGATGCGATGCGCCTCTGCCACAGCCTGCACGGCTATTTCATCCGCCCCGGCGACCCCGGCGCGCCGATCGTCTATCAGGTGATGCGCGATCGCGACGGCCAGAGCTTCACCACCCGCCGCGTCGTCGCCATCCAGCACGGCCGGCCGATCTTCAACCTCGCCGCCTCCTTCCAGGTCGCCGAGGACGGGCTGAGCCACGCCTTCGCGCGGCCCGATGCCCCCGATCCGATGAGCCTCAGGACCGACGCCGAATGGGCGCGGATCAACGCCCCGCGCGCCCCCGAGCCGCACCGGACGATCTGGCTGACGCGCGAGCGCCCGATCGAATATCGCCCTGTCGATCCGCTCGACAGCCTCGCCCCCGTCGCCATGCCGCCACGCACCCAATATTGGTGCCGAATGGCCGCCCCGATCCATGTCACCCCGGCGGTGGCGCGCGCCGTCTTCGCCTATGCCAGCGACATGACGCTGCTCGATACCTGCATGCTGCCGCACGCCATCGCCTGGCACGACCCGCGCCTGCAGGTCGCCAGCCTCGATCACGCCATCTGGTTCAACGACACCCCCGATCTCAACGACTTCCTGCTGTTCGACCAGGATGCCCCGGTTTCGGGCGGCGGCCGCGGCCTCAACCGCGCGCTGGTCTATGCCGGCAGCGGCGCGCTGGTGGCGAGCGTGATGCAGGAAGGCCTGATCCGCTACCGCCCGGCCTGACTCTCCCTCCCCCCGCGAGGGGGAGGGCGACTCGGCGCCCTCGCGCCGAGCGGGGTGGGGGTGAGTCCGGCACGCACGCCGCCCCTCAATCCGCGTCGGTCTCCACCGCCGGCCGCACCACCCCACCGCCATAATCGCCATCGCGAAACACCCGCGCGAAGGCCACCTCGTCGATGCCGCCTTCCCAGCGCGACACGACGATGCACGCCACGGCATTGCCGATGAAATTGGTCAGCGAACGGCATTCCGACATGAAGCGATCGACGCCGAGGATCAGCGCCATCCCCGCCACCGGCACCGACGGCACCACCGACAGCGTCGCGGCCAAGGTGATGAACCCCGCCCCCGTCACCCCCGCCGCGCCCTTCGACGACAGCATGGCGACGCCGAGCAGCAGCGCCTGCTGCGACCAGCTGAGCTCGATCCCCGTCGCCTGGGCGATGAACAGGCTGGCGAGGGTCATATAGATGTTGGTGCCATCGAGGTTGAAGCTGTAGCCCGTCGGCACGACCAGCCCGACGATCGGCTTGGGGCAGCCCGCCGCCTCCATCCGCGCCATCAGGCTCGGCAGCGCGCTCTCCGAACTCGACGTGCCGAGCACCAGGAACAGCTCGCCGCGCAGATAGGCGATCAGCCGGAAGATCGAGAAGCCCGCCGCCCGTGCCACCAGGCCGAGCACGCCAAGCACGAAGATCAGCGAGGTGAGATAGAAGGTCGCCACCAGCGCCGCGAGATTGGCGAGCGCATCGACGCCGTACTTGCCGATGGTGAAGGCGAACGCCCCGAACGCCCCGATCGGCGCTGCCCGCATGAACATCGCCACCAGCCTGAACATCGCCGCCGAAGCGCTTTCGAGCAGCCGCAGCAGCGGCGCTCCCGCAGGCCCGACCTGCGCCAGCGCGAGACCCAGCGCGATGGCGATGAACAGCACCTGGAGCAGATTGCCCTGGGCAAAGGCGCCAACGAGCGATTCGGGGATGATGTCGAGGAGGAAGCCGGTGACGCTGCCATCATGCGCCTTGGCGACATAGTCGGCGACCTTGCCGGCATCGAGGCTGGCGGGATCGGCGCCGAACCCCGCCCCCGGCCGCACGAGGTTGCCGACAACCAGCCCGACGACCAGCGCGAAGGTCGACATCACCAGGAAATAGCCCAGCGCCCGCCCCGCCACCCGCCCGACCTTGCCGAGATCGGCCATGCCGGCGATGCCGGTGACGATGGTCAGAAACACCACCGGCGCGATGACCATCTTGACGAGCTTGATGAAGGCATCGCCGAGCGGCTTCAACGCGACGCCGGTTTCGGGGGCGAGATAGCCGACAAGCCCGCCGGCGACGATCGCGACGACCACCTGGACGTAGAGTTGGCCGGCGAGGCGGTTGAGGCTGGCGATGGGGGTGGTCCTTCCGCTTTCGGTACAGGTGTAAGCAGCGGCAGGGATGAAGGGAATCGGAAAAGCGATCCGCGCGCAAGCAACGCCGGAGCGAATGTGTCGGCAACGGCATCGACCCTCGGGTGCGCAGGTCCCGGCGAAGCGGCGAAGCAGCGCGCGGCGGATTCAGCGCATGACGCGCGTCAGCCGGATATCGACCTCGCGGTCGACATAGTCCCACTCGGCGCAGGCGCGCAGCCGCACCAGCATATGATCGAAAGCCGCTTCCTGATCGGGGGCGAATTCGAACCAGGTCAGGAAGTCGAAGGGCTCGCCATGATCGCGCGAATGATAGAGCTTGCGTGCGACACCCGGCAGATAATCGAGCCCGATCGGCAGATGCGATCCACGCTCATAGACCGCGCGCCGTTCGTCCTGCGCCATGGCCCACCATTCGGCGGTTTTGCGGATCGGGATCAGCGCCGCGCGGGTCGCGGCGGGGCGTCCCAGCCCTTCCTGCCTGGCCTGCAGCGTCGCGCGTTCCGACGCGGTGGTGTAGCGCAGATTGCTGCTGGCGCCGCGAAGCGTCCAGGCGGCGTTGCCGGCACTGGCATCGTCATCGATCGCCAGAAAGCGCGCCGCGGGCAGGCCGGCGCCGCGAAATTCGTCGATCGAAGTGATCTGCCACTGGCCGGCATCGGCGCCGGCAAAGCGGCTGAGGGCGATCGCGGGGCGTTCCATCATGATGGCTCATCCTGGTTGGGGCAATCTCGCAGTGCGGTAATGAAGACGCAAAGCAACGGTGACAAAAGGCGGATGCCGCGCCTATCCGATCGCCAGGACAAGCTTGTTGATCGAGCCGTCGGTGGTGGCGGCGGGCACGGCGCTGCAGATCAGTACTTCATCGGCGCCATGCGCGGCCGACGTTGGCCGGAAATACGCCACGGCGCCCGCCACCAGCGGCGTCTTGCACGCCCCGCAGGCCCCTTCACGACAGCCGAATTCGGGCGTCAAGCCCGACGCTTCGGCAAATTCGAGCAGGCTGCCCGCACCCGGCGCCCAGGTGCCGCGGTCGCCCGCGGCATTGAAAACGACATCGACCGGTACCGCCGATGCCGCCGCCGTCGCATCGGCAGCACGGCTTTCGATCTGTCGCACCAGAGACGCAGGCCCGAACGCCTCGGCAAAAATCCGCCGGTCGGCGACCCCATGACTGGTCAGCGCATCATAGACGGCCTGCATGAAGCCCGGCGGGCCGCACAGGTAGAAATCATAGCGCTGGAAGCCCAGATATCTTTCGAGAACGCCTGCCGACAATATGCCCTGTTCTTCATAATCCCGGCCGATGACGGCCGCCTCGGTTTCCTGCAGCAGGCGGATGATCGTCAGCCTGCCCTTCGATCGTTCGGCCAGCCGCGCCAGTTCAGCGTCGAAGCCGCGCTCGGCCATGGTTCGCGCGGCATAGAAGAAGATGATCGGTCGCATCGCGCCGGTTCGCTCGCCTTCGTCGGCGAGGTGGCTGATCATCGCCAGAATCGGCGTGATGCCGACGCCCGCCGCGATCATCACAACGGGATGCTCCGGCGCCGTGTCGATGATGAAATCGCCAGCTGGCTCGCGGCAATCGATGATGTCGCCGATGGCGACGGCGTCGTGCAAATGGCTCGAACCCACCCCGAGCTTGCGGACACTGATCCGCAGCTGCGGCGCCGAGGGCGCGACCGACAGGGTGTAGGTCCGCAGCAGCGGCGGTTGACCGCCAGGCTGCGCCAACCGGATCGGCAGATGCTGTCCGGCGCGGTGCGACGGCGGCGCTGCCCCATCGGCGGGTTCGAGGTAGAATGACTTGATCACCGCACTTTCGGCGACGATCCGGGCGACCCTGAACTGGCGCCACTCGGAACGCGGCGTAGCAATATTCGTCGTCGGCATCAGGATACTCCGTTGGCAATCAGTGAAGGGTCGTTCCGATGCACGCGGCTGGCGCCGTGATCCGATCGACGAGCCGGGCGGTCAGCGCGCTGCAGGCGTCGCCGGCAAAGGTCAGGAAACCCTCGAGCTCGTGACGGTCGACCGACGTCAGCTGGGCCTGCAGCAGCTGGCGGGCCCGGTAGAATCTGGTCTTGATGGTGGCGGGAAGAACGTCGAGCGCGAGCGCCGTCTCGTCGACGGTCATCCCCTCGATCTCGCGCAGCACGAAGACCGTCCGGTAGATGTCGGGAAGTTGTGCAAGCGCCTGCGCCAGCACCTTCTGCAATCGCAGCTTGGCGACATGGTGTTCCGGGGTCGGCAGGCCCGCCGGATGCGGCACGTCATCCGCCTCGCCGCGCTCGGGCCCGGACGCGCCGGCGGCCCCGACAAGGGCCGCGCGACGGCGCGCCGAGCGACGCCGGGCCAGCGCCTCGTTGATGACGATGCGCGTCAGCCAGGTCGACAGCTTCGATCGGCCCTGGAAACTGTCGATCGCGGCAAATGCCTTCAGATACCCGCTTTGCACGGCCTCTTCCGCCTCGCTGCTGTCCCGCAGAACCGCCCAGGCCGCCCGAAACAGTCGCTGGTTGTTGCGTGTCGCAATGAACCGGACAGCCCCCGAATCGCGCGCCCGGAACAGGTCGGCGAGATCGGCATCCGCCATCTCGGCATAGTCGAGCCCCACGGATCGCATCAGCACGCGCCGGCCCGCGCGTCGCGGATCGACGCCAGAAAGTCCCGACACAGGTCGCGGTCCTCGCGAAAATCCCCCAGCCAGCATTCGGTCCGCATGGTGACTTCGCGCTGGTTGACCCCGCGCGTCGCCATGCAGCCATGGCTGGCGTCGATCACGACGGCGACACCGCGCGGGGCGAGAACCTCCCAGAGCGTCACCCCGATCTGCCGGGTCAGGCGTTCCTGCAACTGGAGCCGTCGGGCAAAGGCGTCGACGAGGCGCGACAATTTCGAAATGCCGACGACGCGGTCATGCGGGCGATAGCCGATGTGCGCGACGCCGATGATCGGCGCCATGTGATGCTCGCAGGTCGAGACCAGCGGGATGCCGGACAGCAGCACGGTTTCCTGATAGGCGTCGACCTCGGTGAAAGTCCGGCTGAGCAACGCCACCGGATCGATCGCATAGCCGGAAAACCACTCGCCATAGGCGCGGGCGACGCGCGCTGGCGTGTCGACCAGCCCCTCGCGTTCGGGATTGTCGCCAGTTGCCCTGATCAGGGTTTGCACCGCGGCTTCGATCTCCGTCGGGCTTGGCATTCCCAGCCGCGCCCGCGCCTCCGGCGCTGATTTCTCGGCAAAGTCAGTCGCGCATTGAGTCAGCTTCAAGAAAAACCTCCTTTTCAAGCCGACGCGCTTCGGAAGGCCGCAGAGCCGCCGTCACGACGCCTT
Source organism: alpha proteobacterium AAP81b (assembly GCA_001295935.1). GTDB lineage: Bacteria > Pseudomonadota > Alphaproteobacteria > Sphingomonadales > Sphingomonadaceae > Sandarakinorhabdus. Next base: position 5,155 of record LJHX01000051.1, on the reverse strand, counting down.
GGCGAGCGTTCCGCTACATCCATACCCCCATTAGATGCCGCCGGGCTGCCGGGGTTTCCGAGAATTTGCCAAAAAGATGTTTGCCGGCGTTGGCGATCATTTCTGCGCCACAAGGTGCGGCGCGGGGGCGGCGCCCGCCGCCGGCTTCGGCCAAACGACGCGGTTGGGCGATGCCGCCGGAACCGACGGCGACGTCGCAAGCCGCACGCATCAGCCCCGGAAGGCGCAACCGGAAACGCCAAGCGGTGCCGCCTCTACCCCCGCCCGATCAACCCCGCCAGCAACCCCACCGCGCGGTCGATATCGGCATCGGTCGTCCGCCACGACGAGACGCTCATCCGCAGCGCCGGTCGGTCCTGCCACACCGTTCGCCCGAACCAGATCTCGCCCGACGCCGCGGCCGCCGCCTGGATGGCGATCGTCGCCGCGTCGCTGCCAGCGCGGAACAGCACCTGGTTGATCGCCACATCATTGAGCACCTCGAACCCCGTCGCGCCCAGCCCCGCCGCCAGCCGCGTCGCCTGCCTGCAATGCCGCTCGACCAGCGCCGCGACGCCGTCGCGCCCCAGGCTGCGCAGCGCCGCCCAGATCGGCACGCCGCGGGCGCGGCGCGAGAATTCCAGCGTCAGATTCTTCTGGGCGTCGGCCGAGGCAGTCGCATAGACGGCGTCGCTGTTCATCGCACCCGCCAGCGCGCCGGCGTCGCGGCAGATCGCCATCGCGCCATCGTAGGGCGTGTTGAGCCACTTGTGGCCATCGGTCGTCCAGCTGTCGGCAAGCTCGGCGCCCGCCGCCAGCGCCGCCACCGCCGGCGCGGCGCGCGCCCACAGCCCGAAGGCGCCGTCGATGTGCGTCCAAGCGCCCGCCGCCCGGGCGCGCGGGATAAGGTCGGCGAAAGCGTCGAAATTGCCGGTGTTGACCTCGCCCGCCTGCAGGCAAAGGATCGTGCGGTCGTCGAGCGCCGGCAGCCGCTCGGGATCGATGCGGCCCTGGCCGTCGTCGGCGGCGCGGACGAGATGGTCGGTGCCCACCCCCATCACCCGCAGCGCCTTGACGATTGTGACATGCACCTTCTCGGACACCACCACGCGGATCGGCGGCGCCCCGGCGAGGCCCTGCCGGTCGAAATCCCAGCCGGCGCGCGCCAACAGCGCCCGCCGCGCCGCGGTCAGGCAGGCGAGCCCACACGCCGTCGCCGAGGTGCCGAAACCTACGGCGCTTTGCCGCGGCAGGTCGAGGATCTCGAGCACCCAGCGCGCCGCCTGCGCCTCGATCGCCGCCGCCGCCGGCGAATTGTCGCGCGACGACGCGCACTGGTCCCAGGCCAGCATCAGCCGCTCGGCGGCGGCGGCGGCGGGCAGCGACGCGCCGATGACAAAGCCGAAATAGCGCGGGCCGTTCGACGCCGTCGTCGCCGGCGATCCGGCGCCATCGAGCAGCGCCAGTGTGTCGGCGGGATCGGTGCCGGCGGCCGGCAAGGCTTCGTCGAACGCCGCCAGCCCGGCGACCGCCTCGGCCGGCGGAAACACCGGCCGCGCCTCGATCCCGGCAAGATAGGCCGCGGCGCGCGCATCGGCATCGGTCATCAACTGGGCTTCGGTCATCGCATCCTCCACCGGCGTTTTTAGCAGTCGAGGGCATCGCCGCCCGCAAAGCGATTGTTGCGGGCGCGGCATCGAATCTTGCTCGCCGCAACCCCCGGCACGCCGCCGCAATAGCGCGCGCCGGGCATAGGCAGCGGCACCGCCGGCTGGCAGGATGGCGCCGCTTGCAGGAGATTGCCGATGGTCACCCTCACCCGCCCCGAAGGCAGCGCGCCTGAGGATTTCGCCGAGCTCCTGGCGCCGTCGCGCCGCAGCTTCGCGGCGCTTGTTGCCGCAGGGTACGCCGCCGCCGCGACCGCCGCCGATGCCGCGGCGATCGCCACGCCGGCCACCGGCCTCGTCATCGACAGCGTCACCATGGCGGACGGCCTGCCCGGCTATGTGGCGCGGCCGGCAGGCAAGGCGCGCCACGGCGCGGTCATCGTCGTCAACGAGGTGTTCGGGCTGCACGAATATATCCGCGACATCTGCCGGCGCTTCGCGCGCGCCGGCTATGTCGCGATCGCGCCGGAGTTCTTCCACCGCAACGACCCCGACCGCACGCTCGCCACCTCGACCGATTTTCCTTACATCCTGAAGATCGTCGGCGCCGCGAAGAACGAGCAGGTGATGGGCGACGTCGGCACGACGCTCGACTGGCTCGGCAAACAGGCCTTCGTCGATCCTCGCCACATCGGCATCACCGGCTTCTGCTGGGGTGGCAACGTCGTCTGGATGGCGGCGGCACGCTTCCCGGCACTCCGCGCCGGCGCCGCCTGGTACGGCCGCCTCGCCCCGCCCAAGCCCGGCGCGCCGGTGACCGAAGTGCGCAAATACCCCCTCGAAATCGTCGGCGAGCTGAAGGCGCCGGTGCTCGGCCTCTATGGCGCGCTCGACAAGGGCATCCCTGTCGCCGATGTCGAGGCGATGCAGGCAGCGCTGAAAGCCAGCGCCAACCCGGCGGCGCGGGCGAGCAGCATCACCCTCTACCCGCAAGCCGACCATGGCTTTCACGCCGACTATCGCGCCAGTTACAACGCCGCTGACGCCACCGACGGTTGGCGACGGCTGCTGGCGCATTTCAAGGCGCATGGCGTGGGGTGAGGTGCGATTGGCTGGGGCGGCAGGATTCGAACCCCAACCTGCCGCCAAAGCTTGTCGTCGATGCTGAAAGGCTTTGGCTGGGGCGGCAGGATTCGAACCTACGAATGCCGGTACCAAAAACCGGTGCCTTACCGCTTGGCGACGCCCCAATGCCGGGGCAAGCTCCCTAAAGCCGACAGCGGCGGCGGGCAACCTGAAATGGCGGCTGCGGCACCCCGACGCTCAGCCGCTGGCGTGCGGCGCCGTTTCCCGGCTAAGCGCGACGGCAAAGGACCAACGCCCATGGCAATCCTGGTTACCGGCGCCGCCGGCTTCATCGGCGCGCATGTCGCGCGGGCGCTGCTGGCGCGCGGGGAGCGCGTCATCGGTATCGACAATCTCAACGCCTATTACGACCCGGCGCTGAAGCACGCCCGGCTGGCGCAGCTGGTCGGCGACGCGCCGGGGTTCACCTTCGTGCCCGGCGATATCGCCGATGCGGCAACGCTGGCGGCGCTCGGCGACATCACCACCATCGTCCATCTCGCCGCCCAGGCCGGCGTGCGCCATTCGATCGACGCGCCGCGCGACTATGGCCATTCGAACCTCACCGGCCAGCTCGAAATCCTTGAACTCGCGCGCACACGGCGGGTGGCTCACCTCGTCTATGCCTCGTCGTCGTCGGTCTATGGCGACACCAGCGCCCTGCCCTTTTCGGCCGAGGCGCGCGCCGATCGCCCGGTCAGCCTTTATGCCGCGAGCAAAAAGGCCGGCGAGCTGATGGCCGAAAGCTATGCCCATCTCTACCGCATCCCCATGACGGGCCTCAGGTTCTTCACCGTCTATGGCCCCTGGGGGCGGCCCGACATGGCGCTGTGGCGCTTCACGACGCGCGTCCTCGCCGGCGAGCCACTGCCGCTCTACAATGGCGGCGCGATGCGGCGCGATTTCAGCTTCATCGACGATATCGTCGCCGGCGTGCTGGCGGCGCTCGACCGCCCGCCGGCCGACGATGGCGCCGAAAAGCCCGGCGGGTCGCTCGGGCCCCACGCCGTGTACAATCTCGGCAACGACCGCCCCGAACAATTGGGCGACCTCGTCGCGCTGATCGGCGCCGCCTGCGGGCGCGAGCCGCGCATCGACCTGCTGCCGATGCAGCCCGGCGACGTCACCGCCACCTGGGCCGACATCGGCCCTGCCCGCCGCGACCTTGGCTATGACCCGAAGACGCCGCTCGCCATCGGCGTGCCGGCGTTCGTTGCCTGGTATCGCGACTATTCAAGCGTTTAGGGTCCGTTCCAGTGCAGTAGAGCGCACTCGCTCATGCCGAGCGAAGTCGAGGCACGCGCCCTACTGATGAGCGTGCCTCGACTTCGCTCGGCATGAGCGAGGCTGGCCACATGGGTTGGCGCACCGGCGAGTGGCAACCGCGTCACACGCGGGGTGATCAACCAATGGGTGCAGGCCTCAGGCCTGCCCGCCGGAGGCTGACTTCTTGGCTCTTCCGACAAGAAGGAAGCCCGGACAGGCTAACGCACGACCAGTGCCAACCGCCGCCGCGCCTCGGCGACGTGAAGGACCTCGACCATCTTGCCGCCGAAGGTCGCCACCCCGGCGCCGGCGGCGAGCGCGGCTTCATAGGCGGCGATCATCCCCTCGGCCTCGGCGATCTCGGCCGGCGTCGGCGCGAAGGCGGCGTTACACGGCTCGACCTGGCTCGGGTGGATCAGCGTCTTGCCGTCGAAGCCGAGCATCAGCGCCTGGGCGGCCTCGGCGGCGAAGCCCTCGGCGTTGCGGATATCGGTATAGACGCCGTCGATCGCGGCGATGCCGGCGGCGCGCGCGGCGAGCACGATCGCCGACAGGCTGTGGAGCAGCGGGGTGCGCGCCGCATCGGGGCGGCAACGCAGGTCCTTGGCGAGATCGGCCATGCCGGCGACGAGCGCCACGACCCCCGGCACCGCGGCGATGGCGGCGGCGGCGAGCACGCCCTTCGGCGTTTCGATCATCGCCCAGACGGGCCTGCCACCGGCCTGTGCGACCACCGCCGCGGCTTCCTCGGGGGCATCGACCTTGGGCACCAGCAGCGCATCGAACGGCGCCGCGCGCGCCGCGGCAAGGTCGTCGGCGAACCACGGCGTCGTCGTGCCGTTGACGCGCAGGATCAACGTCTTGCCGTCCCAGCCGCCGGCCTCGGCTGCCGCCACCGCCGCGGCGCGTGCCGCCGCCTTGGCGTCGGGCTGCACGGCGTCCTCGAGGTCGAGAATGACGCAGTCGGCGGGCAGCGTCCGCGCCTTGGCGATGGCGCTGTCGCGATTGGCGGGGAGATAGAGGACGGAACGGCAGGCGGGCGCGTCGATCATGGCGCGGTGATGCGCGGGCGGCGCCCGCGAGGCAAGCCTGCGGATCGTGGGCCCGCGCTACCCCTTCGCTCATGCCGAGCGAAGTCGAGGCACCCTGCCCGTGCCGCAGCGTGCCTCGACTTCGCT
>LJHX01000050.1 GCA_001295935.1 alpha proteobacterium AAP81b | reverse complement strand
GTTGCTGCGCCTCGATCCGGCACTGTTCGATTCGCGGCTGGCGGCGAGCCAGGCCAGCCTCGCCAATGCCCGCGCCAATGCGGCGCTGCAGAACGCCAACGCCCGGCGGGCGCAGGAGCTGGTCGCCAAGGATTACATCAGCCGCCAGGAATATGAGACCAACCGCGCCGGCGCCCAGCAGGCCGCCGCCTCGGTCGCCCAGGCCGAGGCGCAGGTGCGCCAGGACCGCGCCAATCGCGAATTCTCGATCATCCGCTCGCCGGTGTCGGGGGTGGTCATCAGCCGCCAGGTCGATATCGGCCAGACGGTGGCGGCGTCGTTCAACACGCCGACCCTGTTCCTGATCGCCCGCGACCTCACCCAGATGCAGATCGAAGCGGCGGTCGCCGAAGCCGATGTGGCGCGCGTCAAGCCGGGGCAGCCCGTCGATTTCAACGTCGATGCCTATGGCACGCGGCAATTCCGCGGCACCGTCGACAGCGTGCGGTTGAACCCCACCACCCAGCAGAACGTCGTCACCTATACGGTGATCGTCAAGGCGCCCAACCCCGATGGCGCGTTGCTGCCGGGGATGACCGCCAACGCCAGCTTCCGCGTCGCCGAGCGCGACAATGTCCTGCTCGTCCCCAATGCGGCGCTGAGCTTCAAGCCCGACGGCTACAAGGCGCCGCGCACCGGCGGGCGCCAGCCCGACCTGGTGACGGTGTTCGTCGAAAGTCCCACGGGGCCACAGCCGCGGCGCATCCGCGTCGGCGCGTCGGACGACGATGACACGGAGATCGTCGGCGGCAATCTGAAGGAGGGCGACAAGGTCATCATCGCCGCGATCAAGCCCGAGAAGAGCGGCGGGCTGTTCAGCGGCCCGCCTGGCGCCCCCAAGGCGCAGAACCCCAATGCCGAGCGCGAGGCCGGGCGCAGCGGCGCTCGCCGCCGCGAGCGTGATGCCGCGCCCGCCGAAGCGCCGCCGCCGTCATGACGACGCCGCTGCTCGCCCTCGACGACGTCATCAAGGACTATGCCTCGGAAGCCGGCAGCTTCCGCGCGCTGCATGGCGTCAGCCTGAGCGTCACCGCCGGCGAATATCTGGCGATCATGGGGCCGTCGGGATCGGGCAAATCGACGCTGATGAACATCGTCGGCTGCCTCGATACCCCAAGCGCCGGGCGCTATCGCTTCGAGGGGCAGGACATTGCGGCGCTCTCCGAAAGCGCGCTCGCCAGGCTGCGCAGCCAGGGCATCGGCTTCATCTTCCAGCAGTTCAACCTGCTGCCGCGGCTGTCGGCGCTCGCCAATGTCGCGCTGCCGATGGTCTATGCGGGACTGGCGCGCAGCAAGCGTGATGCGCGGGCGACGGAGCTGCTCGCGAGCGTCGGCCTCGGCGACAAGGTGCGCTCGCGCCCCAGCCAATTGTCGGGCGGCCAGCAGCAGCGCGTCGCCATCGCCCGGGCGCTTGCCAACGATCCCGAACTGCTGCTCTGCGACGAACCGACGGGCGCGCTCGACACCAAAACCGGTGCCGAGGTGATGGCGCTGTTCCGCAGCCTCAACCGCGACCGCCACGTCACCGTCGTCATCGTCACCCATGATCCCGAGGTGGCCCGCGCCACCGACCGCGTCGTCCGCATCCAGGACGGCCGCATCTTCTACGACGGCCCGCCGACCGACGCGGCGCTGTTCGGCCATGCCGAGGTGGCGGCGTGAGGGCGCCACTGAATCTCCTCCCCCTGGAGGGGGGAGG
>LJHX01000005.1 GCA_001295935.1 alpha proteobacterium AAP81b | reverse complement strand
GTCGCGGTGCTGCCGCGCGGCGTCGCTGTCGAAATCGACGCGGTGCTGGCGGTCGCCTGATGGCGCCCGGCCTGTGAAGGAGATTCTGGCGCGGGTGCTGACCGCCGCCGCCGACCTGCCGGCGGCGCACTGGAACGCCTGCGCCGGCACGGACAATCCCTTCACCCGCCACGAGTTCTTCGCCAGCCTCGAAGCCTCGGGCAGCGCCGGCCCCCGCACCGGCTGGCAGGCGGCGCATATCGTCGTCGATGGCGACGATGGCGCCCCCGTCGGCATCATGCCGGCCTATCTCAAGTCCCACAGCCAGGGCGAATATGTCTTCGACCACGGCTGGGCCGACGCCTTCGAGCGCGCCGGCGGGCGCTATTATCCCAAGCTGCAATGTTCGGTGCCCTTCACCCCCGCCACCGGGCCGCGGCTGCTGCTGCGCGACCCCGCCGCGGCACCGATCCTGCTCGCCGCCGCCGAGACGCTGGCGCGGACGAACCGCCTGTCGAGCGTCCATGCGACCTTCGTCAGCCCCGACCAACAGCCGCTGTTCGAGGCGCAGGGCTGGCTACGCCGCGTCGGCGAGCAATTCCACTGGTCGAACGACGGCTACACCGGCTTCGACGATTTCTTGGGCGCGCTCGCCAGCCGCAAGCGCAAGGCGATCCGCAGGGAACGCGAGGGCGCGCTGGCCAGCGGCGTCAGCATCGAGCATCTGACCGGCAGCGACCTGACCGAGGCGGCGTGGGACGCCTTCTGGGACTTCTACCAGGACACCGGCGCGCGCAAATGGGGGCGACCTTACCTCACCCGGCGCTTCTTCTCGTTGATCGGCGAAGCGATGCCCGAGCGCGTGCTGCTGATGCTGGCGTCGCGCGGCGGCCGGCCGGTGGCGGGCGCGCTCAATTTCATCGGCGGCGACTGCCTCTACGGCCGCTATTGGGGTTCGATCGAGGACATCCCCTTCCTGCATTTCGAGCTCTGCTATTACCAGGCGATCGAATGGGCGATCGCCCATGGCCTCGCCCGCGTCGAAGCCGGCGCCCAGGGGCAGCACAAATTGGCGCGCGGCTATCGCCCGGTGGCGACGGTATCGATGCACTATATCCCCGATCGCGGCTTTCGCGCGGCGGTCGCCGACTTTGTTGCGCATGAGGGCGCCATGATCGAAGCCGATATCGAAGCGCTCGACATGGCGACGCCGTTCAGGCGCGGGTCAGGTCCGGAAGGCGCATGATGGTGGCGATGCGTATTCCGATGTTCCTTGCCGCCTTCAGCCTTGCGGCGCCGGCGTTGGCCGATCCACAGGTCTATCGCCTGTCACCCGCCGAGCGCGCCGCGGCGATCGAATCGGGCGCGCGGCGCGGCGAAACTTCAGCGCTGATCCCGGCGCCGCTCGATCCCGGCCCGCTGACCTCGCACCTGCCGGCCGGCAGCCTCTATGGCGATGACGAGACCCGCGCCGATCGCCGCGCGCACGGCGAGTTCGGCATCGTCGCCGGCACCGGCGGCACGCTCGGCTTCTACGGCAGCGCGGTCGTCCCGCTCAGCGACAATGCGACGCTCGGCCTGTCCTTCGCCTATGGCCAGGGCCGCGGTTTCGGCGGTTATGGTGGTGGCTTCGGCGGCTACGACGGCTTCGGCTACAGCGGCTTTGGCGGCTATGGCATCTACCCCGGCTATGTCTCGCCGGGCTTTCCCTGGCAGCTCGTCCCCGGCCCCGGTGGGCGTCGTCCGGCGCGGTGAGGCGTCGCGAACGCTTCCCGGAACCGGCGCCAGGCGCTTCCACGGTCATGCCAGCGCACGCAGGCATCCAGCCGCGCCGTCAGGAACCGACTGCCGCTGCACGCACCGCAGCTGGATGCCAGCCTGCGCTGGCATGACCGCGTCTTGAGAGCATCAGCCCCGGCTCAGACCGCCAGATTGTCTATCAGCCGCGTCCGTCCCAGGAAGGCCGCCGCCAGCAGCCGCGCCCCCGGTGTCGGCGCTCCGATCGCCACCAACGTCGCGCCATCGACGAGCGCGACATAGTCGATCGGGCCGAACCCCGCCGCCGCCAGCCGGCCTCGCGCCGTATCGAGCACCGCCGCCACGTCGTCGCCAGCCTGCAGCGCTGCGGCCGCCTCGCCCAGCGCCCGCGGCAGCGCCACCGCCGCTACGCGCTCCTCGGCCGAAAGATACGCGTTGCGCGACGACAGCGCCAGGCCATCGCCATCGCGGACGATCGGCGCCCCGACGATGTCGGTCCCCAGATCGAGGTCGGCCGCCAGCCGGCGGACGATCGCCAGCTGCTGCCAATCCTTCTCGCCGAACACCGCCACATCCGCCCGCGCTGTCGCCAGCAGCTTGGTGACGACCGTCGCCACCCCGTCGAAATGCCCCGGCCGCGCCGCGCCGCACAACACATCGGGCAGCCCCGCCAGTTTGACCGAGGTGGCGAACCCCGGCGGGTAGACATCGCCGACCTCGGGGGCAAAGAGCAGCGCGCAACCCGCCTCGCGCAGCTTGGCCGCATCGCCCGCCTCGTCGCGCGGGTAGCGGGCGAAATCCTCATTGGGCCCGAACTGCTTCGGGTTGACGAAGATCGACGCCGCAACAACGTCGGCGCGGCGCCGCGCCTCGGCCACCAGCGCCAGATGCCCGGCGTGCAGCGCGCCCATCGTCGGCACCAGCGCCGTCCGCAGGCCCGCTTTCCGCCACGCCGCCATCGCGGCGCGAAGGTCCGCCGGCGTCCGAACGATCTGAATGACTTGGCTCACCCCGGCTCCCGGCTCGTCGCCCGCTACGCTGACAGACGTTGACAGCGGTGGGGGCGTGTGAGCGAAAGCGCCGGCAATGACAAGACTCGCCGCCGGGGGGCCGACACGATGACGACAACTCCGCGCCCCGCGCACGTCATCGTGCTCGGCAACGAAAAGGGCGGCTCGGGCAAATCGACGACCGCCGTCCATATCGGCGTGGCGCTCGCCCATGCCGGCTTCCGCGTCGCCATGCTCGATCTCGACGCCCGCCAGCGCACCATCTCGCGCTACCTCGAAAACCGCGCCGCCTTTGCCGCCAGCCGCGGCATCGCCCTGCCGACCCCCGACCATATCGTCATCGCCGAAAGCGCCGACGGCGCCGCCGAGGTCAATGCCCGGCTCGACCAGGCAGCGGTGCTCGATTTCGTCGTCGTCGACACGCCGGGGCGTGACTCCTATCTCGCCCGCGCCGCGCTCGCCCGTGCCGATACCATCGTCACCCCGATCAACGATTCGTTCGTCGATTTCGACCTGATCGGCCAGGTCGACCCCGAGACCTTCGAGGTGCGCAAACCCAGCTTCTACGCCGAGCTGATCTGGGACGCCCGCCGCGCCCGCGCCAAGGTGACGGGGCGCGAGGTCGACTGGATCGTCGTCCGCAACCGCCTGGCGCAACTCGAAGCGCGCAACATGAAACGCGTCGCGGCAGCGCTCGAGGCGCTGTCGAAGCGCGTCGGCTTCCGCGTCGTCCCCGGCCTCTCGGAGCGCGTCATCTACCGCGAATTCTTCCCGCGCGGCGTGACCTTGCTCGATCGCGCCGCGATGGAGGAATTCGGCCTCGGCCATGTCGCGGCGCGCGCCGAACTGCGCAAGCTGCTCGACGGCCTCAACCTGCCGGGCTGGGACCCGGCGCGACTCGCCTGATGGGGCTGGCGCTGCTGCTTGCAGCCGGGCTCGGCTGGTGGCTGCACGCCCGAGGCCTGCTGCTGCCCAATCTGTGGCGCCTGGGCGGCAGCGCGGCGGGGCTGCTGGTGGCGGTGCGACTGTTCACCGCCGGCAAGCCGATCATTGCCCTCGTCGCGCTGGGCGCCGCCTGGGCCTGGTGGGTCGTCCACCGCCCCCGCCCCAGCGATCCACTGGCCGCGGCACGCACCCTGCTCGGCGTCGCCCCCGGCGCCGACGCCGCAACGATCAACGCCGCGTGGCGCACCGCCATGAGCCGCGCCCACCCCGACGCCGGCGGCGATGCCGAGACGACACGGGCACTGCTCGATGCGCGCGAGGCGTTGCTCGAAGCGGCAAAGAAGGCAGCGCCAGCGGATAAAGGCTGAGCCTCTTCCTTCCCCCTCCCCCCACGCGAGCGAAGCGAGCGTAGAGTGGGGAGGGTCGGGGTGGGGGCCGCGCCGCGAGAGGCGAACCCGGGATACCAGGCCTGATCGGACACCGGAGTCAGCCCTGTGGCGCCTCGACCGTTCGACCTTCCGCCGCAACAGCCTCACCTCGGTCCACGCCCCCCACCCCGACCCTCCCCACTCTCGGTTCGCTTCGCTCACCGGGGGGGAGGGAGAAGGACGCGCCGTCCGCTCGCCTTCCGACCGCTTGTAACAGACTCTTGGCAATTGGCCGTTAGGGGGCCATCAGGCGCGCAAGCGGGGCAAGCACAAGAGAGACGCATGAGCCACAATTTCTACCCGACCTCCTTGCGCGAATATGACATCCGCGGCCTCGTCGGCGAGACGCTGACCGAGGCCGACGCCCATGCCATCGGCCGCAGCTTCGGCACCATCGTGCGCCGCGCCGGCGGCAGCCGCGTCGCTGTCGGCTATGACGGCCGCGCCTCGTCGCCGGGCTTTGCCACCGCCGTGGTCGCCGGGCTCAACGCCGCCGGCATCGACGCCATCGAAGTCGGCCTCGGCCCGACGCCGATGCTGTATTTCTCGGTCTATGAGCTCGCCTGCGACGGCGGCATCATGGTCACCGGCAGCCACAACCCACCCGCCTACAATGGCTTCAAGATGATGCTCAAGGATCGGCCGTTCTTCGGCGCCGATATCCGCGATTTGGGCGCCATGGCCGCCGCCGGCGACTGGGAGACCGGCGAAGGCAGTTCGCGCGCCCATGACATCATGGACCGCTATGTCGAGCGTCTCGTCCAGGATTGGGACGTGCCGCAGGCGACCGCCGATGCCTTCACCATTGCCTGGGATTGCGGCAATGGCGCCGCCGGCCCGGTCGTCGAAAAGCTCGTCGCCCGCCTGCCCGGCACCCACCATTTGCTGTTCACCGAGGTCGACGGCAACTTCCCCAACCACCACCCCGACCCGACCGAGGAAAAGAACCTCGCCGATCTCAAGCGCGTCGTCGCCGAGAAGGGCTGCGACTTCGGCCTCGCCTTCGATGGCGATGGCGATCGCCTCGGCGCCATCGATTCGCAGGGTCGCGTTGTCTGGGGCGACCAGCTGCTCGGCATCCTTGCCGAACCGGTGCTGAAAGCCGTGCCCGGCGGCACGATCATCGCCGACGTCAAGGCCAGCCAGGCACTCTATGACCGCATCGCCGAGCTCGGCGGCACGCCGCTGATGTGGAAGACCGGCCACAGCCTGATCAAGGCCAAGATGAAGGAAGTCGATTCGCCGCTCGCCGGCGAGATGAGCGGCCACATCTTCTTCAAGCACCAATGGTATGGCTTCGACGACGGCATCTACGCCGGCATCCGGCTGATCCGCGCCGTGGCATCGCTCGGCGGCTCGCTGACCGCGCTCAAGGATGCCATGCCGGCGATGGTCAACACCCCCGAAATGCGCTTCCAGTCGTCGGAAGACCGCAAGTTCGCCGTCGTTACCGAGGTTCTCGATCGCCTGCGCGCCGCCGGGGCGACGGTCGACGAAACCGACGGCGCCCGCGTCAACACGCCCGATGGCTGGTGGCTGCTGCGCGCCTCCAACACCCAGGATGTGCTGGTGGCGCGCGTCGAGGCGCGAACCGAAGCGGCGCTGGCGCGTTTGCAGGATGAACTGCATCAACAACTTGCGGCGTCGGGCGTCGAACCGGTGCTCGCCGGACACTGACCGCCCGCGGCCCCACAGGCTTTGTGCTGCACCGCAACAAAAAGCCTTGAAAAGGGTCCGCTGGCGGACTATGTTGCATTGCAGCATAGACTAGCGGAGTGGGTATGACCGTCAAGCCGACCGAAACGCGCAAGGGGCGTGCCGCCCGTACCGCCGCGGCGTCCGCGCCGGCCGGCAAGCCTGTTGCCGCGGCGGCCGTCCCGGCGGCGATCGCGCCTGCCACGCCGTCGCCTGCCACGCCGTCGCCGGCGACCCCGCCCTTCGCCGAT
>LJHX01000049.1 GCA_001295935.1 alpha proteobacterium AAP81b | reverse complement strand
CGCCGTTGAGCGTTGTGCCCGCCAGGCTGATGCTGCCGCCGGTCGCCGACAGGTTGAGCGCGCGCACGACGCCGGCGTCGACGGCATTGCCGCTGTTCGAGGTGATGACAAGGCCGCTGCTGCCGGCGAGGCTGCCGGCGGTCGCGGTCAGGCTGACAAGGCCGGTCGCGGCAAGATTATCGTTGCCGAGAACGAGGCTTGCCGCCGTCGCGGTCAGGTCGCCCTGGGCATTGCCGGTGCCGGCGGTGACATTGCCGCCAAGGGTGATCGTGCCATTGGCGGCGGACAGCGCGACATCGTCGCCGGCGCCGAGCGCGCCGGTGATGCCGAGATCGCCGGCGGTGGCGGTCAGGCTGATGTCGGCGCCCGCGGTCAACGTCGTCGCGTCGAGGTTGCCGACCGTCGCGGTCAGGCTGATGCTGCCACCGGCGTCGAGCGCGCCGGCGTTGATCGCGCCGGTATCGGCGGTGAGGGTGATGCTGCCATCGCTGGTAATGGCACCGGCGAAGTCGCCGGCGGTCAGGGTCAGGCTGAAATCATCGACGAGGGTCGCGGTGCCGAGGGTGACATCGGTCGCCGCGGTGTTGCCGTCGAAGGCCAGCGCGCGCGCGTTGACCGTGCCGAGCGTGACGGTCGACGCCGCTGCGGGCGGGGTGACGAGCACCGCCGAAGTCGTGCCGTTGCTGCCGCCGTTGAGCGTCGTGCCGGCCAGGCTGATGTTGCCGCCAGTTGCCGACAGGCTGAGGGCGCGGACGACGCCGGCATCGACGGCGTTGCCGCTGTTCGAGGTGATGACAAGGCCCGCGCCGCCAGCAAGGCTGCCGGCGGTCGAGGTCAGGCTGACCAGCCCGGTGGCCGAAAGCGTGCTGGTGCCAAGGGCAAGGCTCTCGGCGGTCGCGGTCAGGTCGCCCTGCGCATCGGCGGTGCCGGCGGTCAGGCTGTTGCCGAGCGTGATGCTGCCATTGGCGGCGCCGAGGACGATATCGTCGCCGGCGCTCAGCGCCACGCTGGTGGCGAGGTCGCCGCCGGTGCTGCTCAGCCGGATATCGCCGGTGGCGGTGACGGTTTCGGCGGTGAAATTGTTGGTGGCGGTCAGCGTTGCGTCGAAGTTGCTGCCGGCGTTGCCGAAGCCGGCGCGGGCTTCGTCGATGTCGAGGCTGAGGCCGCTGGCGGTAACCGCCTGCGACGCGGCAAGGCGCGTCGAGGCGACGCTGCCGGCATTGGCGGCGACCAGGATGTCGCCATTGGTAACGGTGACGCGGCCGGCGAAATTGCCGGCGGTGAGGGTCAGGGTGAAATCATCGACGAGCGTCGCAGTGCCGAGGGTGACACCGGTGGCGGCGGTATCGCCGGCAAAGGCCAGCGCGCGGGCGTTGACGGTGCCGAGCGTGACGGTCGAGGCAGCAGCGGGCGGAGTGATGACGACCGCCGAACGGATGCCGTTGGTGCCGCCGTTGAGCGTTGTGCCCGCCAGGCTGATGCTGCCGCCGG
>LJHX01000048.1 GCA_001295935.1 alpha proteobacterium AAP81b | reverse complement strand
CACGAACCAAAATCGCCGCCGTGCCGGCGATCCAACAACCGTGAAAACCGCTCTAGCGCTTTTGCAGCGTGTAGGACAGGCGCAGCCGTTGCTCAGTCGGCGAAGCGCCCCGCCCCCTGCGCAATCGCCAGATAGAGCCGGCCGATGTGCGAGCCGAGCAGCGCCGTCGCCAGCGACTGGCCGTCGCGGTCCGACATCACCTGGCCGATCAGCGCCTCGAACTCATCGATGAACTGGGTGGCCTGCGCCCGGAATTCGGCGTCGTGCTGGAAATGTCGGCCGATGGCGCGGTTGCCATCGCCTTCCATGCGGGCGAGCACCCGCCGCGTGAAAATGCTGCGATCGCCCTTCAGATAGGCGTCCCAATCGCCGTCCTCGACGTCGAACGACAGCAGGCCGGCGAAATCGACAGCGGCGCGCTGAAGTGATTCGACCAGCGCCTTGGACCGCCGCGCCAGCGTGCCGCGTGCCCGCACATCGAAACCGGTTTCCATCTTGTCGATCCGCGCCTCGACCTCGCTGACGCTCGCCATCAAGCCGACCAACCGTGCCGTCACGCGCTCGGCGGCACCCTGGGCCGCCGCCGCGACGCGGTCATGGGTCGCCTCGATTTCCGCCAGCTGCGCCTTGATCGGCGTCCCGAAGGCCGACGCGGCGCGCGCCTCGCCCGCCGCGCCGAGCGCCGCCTCGGCCTCGTCGACCACCTTGGCGAGAGTCTCGCGCATCGTCCCGGCGGTCTGCTGGGCGACATCGCGAACCCGGCCAAAAACGTCGATCAACTGGCTCGACGCCGCCAGCGAGGCACTGCCCGTCAACTGTTCGATCTCGACCAGCGCCTCGCGCGCTGACGCCAGCTGCTCGCCAAGCTGGGCGGTCGCGGCATCGAGCGAGCCGCGCGCGTCGTCGAGCAGCCCGCGCGCGCTGACCAGCGAATTGCCGCCGGCGCTGAGCGGCGCCTGCAAGGCTTCGGCGCGGTCGTGAAGATCGGCGATCCGTGCTGCCATGGTATCGAGCGTCGCGATCTGGCCACCGACTTCGCCGAGCGCGCCGAGCGCGTCGCCGGCAAGATCGCTGACCGCCGCGAGGCGCGCCTCGACGCCGCCGAGTGCGGTCGTCGTCGCGGCGATCGGCTCGCCAAGGCGGTGGATCGCCTCGCGGGCTTCGGTCATCCGCGCCGTGATGGCGTCGAGCGTCGCGTTGCCGGTGCTGGCGCTGTTGCCGAGCTTGGTATCGAGGACGGTAAAGCCGCGCGCCAGTTCGTCGATCAGCGCGTTGGAACGGCCGGCCTGCGCCTCGATCGCCGGGCTGAGCTGCGCCGCCAGATCGAGCATCGACTGCAGCCGCGTGGTGATCTGGCGTGCCGCTTCGCCGCCGATGTGATCGAGGGTGACGCGCGCCTGGTCGACGCTCGCCAGCATCGCGCTGGTCTGGGCGTGGACGCCGTCGCGCGTCGCGTCCATCGCCTGGGCGGTGCGCGCGAAGGCGGCATCGACGCGGGCGTTGAGGTCGCCGAGCGGTGCCTGGAGCGCCGCTTCGGCGCGTGTGCTCGCGGCGCTGACCGCCTCCAGGCCTTCGCGGATCGCCTGCGTCGTGGCGCTGCCCTGGGCTTCGACCTCGGCGGCGCGCGCGTGCAGCCGGTCGAGCAACGCCGCGGTGCTGGCGAGCTGGCTTTGCAGCGTGGTTTCGGCAGTCGTCAGCAGCGCAGTCAGCCGTTCGGCCTCAGCCGCGGCATCGGGCGTGGCGCGTGCCAGCGTCGCCGCGGCGGCTTCGGTCTGGCCGGCGACGCTGCTCAACCGCACCCCGGCAGCTTCGAGCCCGCTCAGCGCCAGGGCGATACGCTCATGCTTCTGGCGCAGCGGCTCGCCGACGGTGTCGATACGCGCCACCAGCGTGTCGAGGCGCTGCTCGAGATCGGCCAGCGCCATGGCGCCGTGATCGAGCTTGATCGCGGTGAAATTGGCGTGCTCGGCCATGAGCGTGACGCGGGTAGCGCGCGCGCCGATGCTATCGCGAAGCTGCGCCCAGAGCAACCAGAGCAACGCCAGCGGCGCCGCCATCGCCAGCGCGGTTCCGGCCGGCTGGACCAGCGCCCAGGCCTCGGCCGGCACCGCAACGTCGAGCAGCGGCAGCGCATAGGTAATCGTCGTCGCCGCCAGCCAGACGAGCGTGGCAATGATCGCCAACACCAACGGCCAACGGCGCGGCGGCGGCAGTTCCTGGTCGGCGTCCATCGATCCCCCCGAAAGCTCGCCGCTCGTCTAGCACGCCGGGCGGCGCGGTCCAGACCGCGCCGCGCTCGGGCAGAAGGTCAGGCGCGCTGGGAGATGGGCACGAAGTCGCGCTGCGTCGGGCCGGTATAGAGCTGGCGCGGCCGGCCGATCTTCTGTTCGGGGTCTTCCATCATTTCGGTCCATTGCGCGATCCAGCCGACGGTGCGCGAGATGGCGAACAGCACGGTGAACATCGACGTCGGGAAGCCGATCGCCGACATCACCACGCCCGAGTAGAAGTCGACGTTGGGATACAGCTTCTTGTCGATGAAATAGGGATCGTTGAGTGCAATGTGCTCGAGCTCGCGGGCAACGTCGAAGATCGGGTCGCTGATGCCGAGGCGGTCAAGTACATTCTTGGCGACCTTGGCCATCACTTTGGCGCGCGGATCGTAATTCTTGTAAACGCGGTGGCCGAAGCCCATCAGGCGGAAGGGGTCGTCCTTGTTCTTGGCGCGCGCGATGAACTCGGGAATGCGCTCGGGCCGGCCGATCTCGCGCAGCATGTTGAGCGCCGCTTCGTTGGCGCCACCATGTGCCGGGCCCCACAGGCAGGCGATACCCGCCGAGATGCAGGCAAAGGGGTTGGCGCCCGAGGAGCCGGCGAGGCGGACGGTCGAGGTCGAGGCATTCTGCTCGTGATCGGCCTGGAGGATCAGCAGCTTTTCCATCGCGTCCTCGACGACGGGATCGATGACATAGGGTTCTGCCGGAACGCCGAAGGTCATGCGCAGGAAATTGCCGGCGAAGGACAGGCTGTTGTCGGGATAGAGGAAGGGCTGGCCGATCGAATATTTATAGGCCATTGCCGCCAGGGTCGGCATCTTGGCGATCAGCCGGTGCGAAGCGATGACGCGCTGCTGCGGATCATGGATGTCGGTTGAATCGTGATAGAAGGCCGCCATGGCGCCGACGATGCCGCACATGATCGCCATCGGATGCGCGTCGCGACGGAAGCCGCGATAGAAGGTCGCCAGCTGCTCATGGATCATCGTGTGGCGGGTGATCAGGTGGCGGAATTCGTCATGCTCGGCCTTGCCGGGCAGATCGCCGTTCAGGAGCAGATAGGCGACTTCGAGGAAGCTCGATTGTTCGGCGAGCTGGTCGATCGGATAGCCGCGGTAGAGCAGCGTGCCGACATCGCCATCGATATAGGTGATCTTCGATTCGCACGACGCCGTGCTGGTGAAGCCCGGATCATAGGTGAAGGCGCCCGTCTGGGCATAGAGCTTGCGGATATCGACGACGTCGGGGCCGACGCTGCCGGAAACTACCGGCAGTTCGATGTTCTTGCCGTCGATGCTGAAAACTGCCGGTCCGGTCATGCCGTCGCCCTTTCCTGTTGTAGATGCGCGATTGCGTCGTCGATGCGGCCGAGTGACTCATCACGGCCAAGCAATGCCAGCACGTCGAACAGCCCCGGCGATTGCGCGGCACCGGTAATGGCGGCGCGCAGCGGCTGCGCCACCTGTCCCAGCTTCACCGCCCTTGCTTCCGCCAAGCCCCGTGCCTCATGTTCCAACGCCGGCGCCGTCCATTCGGACGTACCGGCGAGTGTGTCGCGCGCCGCCTGCAGCAGCGCCGCGCCAGCGGAAGCTAGCAGCTTTGCCGCGGCATCGTCCATCGGAATGGGGCGGCTGCGAAGCAGGAACAGCGATCCCGAGGCCAAGTCGTTGAGATTGCTGGCGCGCTTCTTGAGTTCGCTCATGCTGCGGCGCAACAGGTCGCGGCCCGCGTCGGTCAATCCGCGGCCCAGCGCGGTCGCCATTGCCGGCGCGATCAACGCCACCAGCCGGGCGTCGTCGGCGGCGCGCAGATAATGGCCGTTGACGCTTTCGAGCTTCTTCATGTCGAAGCGCGCCGGGCCGCGGCCGACGCCGGCAAGATCGAACCATTGGATCGCCTGGGCGCGGCTGATGATCTCGTCGTCGCCATGGCCCCAGCCGAGGCGGAGCAGATAGTTTTCGACCGCTTCGGGCAGCAGCCCCATCTCGTCGCGATAAGCATCGACGCCGAGCGCGCCGTGGCGCTTCGACAGCTTGGCGCCGTCGCTGCCATGGATCAGCGGGATATGGGCATAGGCCGGCTCCTGCCACCCCATGGCGCGGATCAGCGCCAGCTGGCGAAAGGCGTTGTTGAGGTGATCGTCGCCGCGGATGACATGGGTCACGCCCATGTCGTGATCGTCGACGACGACGGCGAGCATATAGGTCGGCGTGCCGTCCGAACGCAGCAGCACCATGTCGTCAAGCTCGGCATTGGCGACGGTCACCGGCCCCTGGACGAGGTCGTCGATGGTGACGCTGCCGTCGCGCGGCGCCTTCAAACGGATCACATAGGGCTGGTCGTTGGGGAAGTCGGTGCGGTCGCGCCAGCGGCCGTCGTAGCGCATCGGCTGCTTCGCCGCGCGCTGCGCCTCGCGCAGCGCCTCGAGTTCCTGCGGCGTCGCATAGCAGCGATAGGCATGGCCGGCCGCCAGCAACTGATGGGCGACCTCGGCGTGGCGCGCGGCGCGGGCGAATTGATAGACGACCTCGCCATCCCAATCGAGGCCGAGCCAGGTCATCCCGTCGAGGATAGCGGCGATGGCGGGCTCGGTCGAGCGGGCGCGGTCGGTATCCTCGATGCGCAGGCGGAAGTCGCCGCCGTGATGGCGGGCGAAAAGCAGGTTGAACAGCGCGGTGCGGGCGCCGCCGATGTGGAGGAATCCCGTCGGCGAAGGAGCGAAGCGCGTGACGACTCTGGCCGGCGGCGGTGCGGCCGCCTGTGGCGGCGCGGGCTGGCTTGCGCCCATATTTTTTCTGTCCGATGCTGGCCGTGACTGGCGGGGGCGTGAAGGGCGCGTGACTAGCAGAAGCCTCGGGCGGCTTCAAATCGCCGGTGGCGCGGTCGCGGCGCGCTGGGATGGCGCCGCGGCGGCCATCATGGGCTTCCTCGATACCGAGCGCGACGCCCTGCCGCTGTGGCTGCCGGTGGCCTTTGCGGCGGGCATCGCGCTGTGGTTCGTGACGCCCTTCGGGGCGCAGCGCCTGGCAGTAGCGGCGGCGTTGCTAGGCGTCGCGGCGGCGGGGGTGTTGGCGCGCGGCCGACTGGTCTGGGTGCCGGCGCTGCTGGCGCTTGCCGGCCTGGGTGTCGCCGAAATCCGATCGCGAAGCGTCGCGCATGACGTGCTGGTGGCGCGGACCGTGGTGGCGATCGCCGGCAAGGTCGAGGCGGTCGAGGCGCGCGCCGATCGCGACGTGACGCGAGTGGTCGTCCGCCTCGATGCGATGCCCGGCCTGCCGGAACGCGTGCGGCTGACCCTGCGCCAGGCGCCGCCGCCGGGGCTGGTGCCGGGCGCGCGCATCGCGACGCGCGCGGCGCTGGCGCCGCCGGCACCGGCGGTACTGCCCGGCGGTTATGATTTCGCCCGGCGCGCCTGGTTCACCGGCATCGGCGCGACAGGGTTTCCGATGGCGGCGGTGCGTGTCACCCGAGCGGCGCCGCCAGCGACGGGCGCGGTCACCTGGCTCGCGGCGATTCGGGCGCGGCTGACGGCGCATATCCGTGCCGCGGTGCCGGGGTCGGCAGGCGCGGTCGCCGCGGCCTTCGTCACCGGCGACCAGGGGGCGATCCCGCTCGCCACCGCCCAGGCGATGCGCGACGCCGGGCTCGCGCATCTGCTGTCGATTTCGGGGCTGCACATCGCCGTCGTCGTCGGCGGGGCGATCTGGCTGACGCGGCGCGGCCTGGCGCTGGTGCCGCGGCTGGCGCTGGCCTGGCCACTGCGCGGCATCGCGGTGGCGGTGGGGGCGGCGACGGGGCTCGCCTACACGCTGCTCGCCGGCGCCGAAGTGCCGACGGTGCGCAGCATCCTGGCGACGCTGCTGGTGCTGATCGGGATCATGCTCGGCCGCGAGGCGCTGTCGCTGCGGATGCTGGCGGCGGCGGCATTCCTGATCCTGTTGATCCGCCCCGAGGCGCTGGTTGGTGCGAGCTTCCAACTGTCCTTCGCCGCGGTCATCGCCATCGTCGCGCTGTATGAATCGCGGCTGGGGCAATGGCTGACGGCACATGTCGAGGCCGAGCACGAGGTCGCGACCTTGGCTCGGCGACTGGTGGGCGTGCTGGTCACTGGGCTGGTTGCCGAGGCGGCGCTGGCGCCGATCGGGCTGTTCCACTTCAACCGCGCCGGGCTTTACGGTGCCCTCGCCAATCTCGTGGCGATCCCCTGGTCGACCTTCGTCATCATGCCGAGCCTGGTTTTGGCGCTGTTCGCCGATCTTTTCGGGCTGCCCTGGCTGTGGCCGCTGGCGGGCTGGACGGTGGCGCAGCTCGTCGCGCTCGCCGATTGGACGGCGGCGTTGCCCGGGGCGGTGGTGCGCGCCGCGGCGGTGCCGATGGCGGCCTATGCGCTGGCGGTGGTGGGCGGGCTGTGGGTGGCGCTGTGGCGGTCGGCGCCGCGCTGGTGGGGGCTGCCGCTGCTTGCCGGCGGTCTTGTCGTTGCCGCCGCGGCGCCGTCGCCCGATGTCTTCGTCAGTGGCGACGGGCGGCATGTCGCGATCGCCACGCGCGACGGGCTGGCCTTTCTGCGCCCGCGCGTCGGCGACTATCTGCGTGACATGTGGAGCGATGCGTTGGGCGAGGATGGCGAGGCAGCGCTGGTGGCGCTGCCCGGCGCGCAATGTTCGGCGGACGCCTGCCTTGCCGAAGTCGTCCGCGACGGCCGCCGCTGGCGCATCCTGCTGACGATTTCGCGCGATCTCATCCCGCGTGACCGCTTCGACGCCGCGTGCGCCACCGCCGATATCGTTGTCAGCGACCGCCGCCTGCCGCGCTGGTGCCGACCCACATGGCTGAAACTCGATCGGACGCGACTGAAGGCGTCGGGGGCGATGACGATCGATCTGTCCGCCCGGTCGACGACTTCGGTGGCCGCGGCCGCCGGCGACCATCCCTGGTCACCGGGCGCCTTCAAACCTCAGTGATAGCGCCGCAGCAGCCCTGCCAGCTTGCCCTGGATGCGGACCCGGCTCGGTGCATAGACTTGCGGCGCATGCTGGGTGTTGGCGGGATCGAGGCGGATGCGCCCCTTGTCACGGAACAGATATTTGAGCGTCGCTTCCTCATCGTCGATGAGCGCGACGACGATGTCCCCGTCGCGGGCGTCGTCACAGCGGCGGATCAGGGCATAGTCGCCGTCGAAGATGCCGGCGTCGATCATCGAGTCACCCGACACCTCGAGCGCATAATGATCGCCCGGCCCGAGCAGCGCCGACGGCACCGACAGCGAGCGGTCGCTTTCGAGGGCCTCCATCGGCAGGCCGGCGGCGATGCGGCCATGCAGCGGCACGACGATGGTATCGTTGGCGGCGATCATCGCCTGCACCGGCGGCCGCGGCGGGATGCCCGGGGCGACGAGCTTCAGCGCCGGGCGGCTGCCCGCCGGTAGCGCCGGCTTGAGCGCTTCGGGCAGGCGCAGCACCTCGAGGGCGCGGGCACGATTGGGCAGGCGGCGGATGAACTCGCGCTCCTCAAGAGCATTGATCAGCCGGTGCACCCCCGACTTCGAGCGCAGCTGGAGGGCCTCCTTCATCTCCTCGAACGACGGCGAAACACCATCCTCGCGCAGGCGAATGTCGATAAAGGTCAACAATTCCTGTTGCTTGCGTGTCAGCATGGCCAGCTCCCCAAGGAACACATGGCGAACGTTTAGGCAACAGGATGGAACGTGTCAAGCGCGATACAGTCGACCATCTCGCCGGCCGCCGCCGCGGGCGCGCCGGGGGGTCGTACGATGAGCAGATCGGCGTCGGCGAGCAGGCCGAGCAGTGCCGAATCCTGGCGGGCAAAGGCCTCGGCGCGGCCGCTGGCGGTGCGACGGCCGCGCAAATGATCGCGGCGCGCGCCATTGGCGGGCAGGGGGCCGGCAAGCGGCAGCGTCACCCTCGCCGCCCCATCGGCACGCCCGCCGAACCGCCGCAGCAGCGGCGCGACGAACAGCAGCGCACAGACATAGGCCGAAACGGGGTTGCCGGGCAGGCCGATCACCCGCGTCGCCCCCAGCCGCCCTGCAAGCAGCGGCTTGCCGGGGCGCATGGCGATCTTCCAGAAGTCGATCTCGGCGCCGAGGTCGCGCAGCACCGGCACGACGAGGTCGTGATCGCCGACCGACGCGCCGCCGATGGTGACGATCAGGTCGGCCTCCGCTGCCGTCAGTGCCGCGGCAAGCGCGTCGCGGCGGTCGGGAATGATGCCGGGATCGATGACCTCGGCACCGGCGGAAGCGAACAGGCTCGCCAGCATCAGGCTGTTGGAGCTGACGATCTGCCCTGGCCCCGGCGTCGTCCCCGGTGCCACCAGTTCGTCGCCGGTGGCGATCAGTGCGACACGCGGCCGGCGCACAACCGCGACCTCGCCATGACCGCCGGCGGCGAGCAGGCCCGCGCGAGGTGGCGTGAGAACGGCGCCGGCGCGGGCGAGGATGGCGCCGGCAACAAAATCCTGGCCGGCCTTGCGGATATGGGCGCCAAGGGCGGGCGGGCCGTCGCCGCTGAGCGTCGCCACGGCGCCATCGCGGGCGATTTCTTCCTGGACGACGATGGTGTCAGCGCCCGCCGGCAGCGGCGCGCCGGTGAAAACCCGCGCCGCCTCGCCAGCCCCGACCGCGCCTCCCCAACCATGCCCGGCGGCGGCCTCGCCGACGACTTGCCACGGCCCCGGCAGATCGGCCCAGCGGATCGCATAACCGTCCATCGCGGCAGCGGCGAAGGGCGGCTGGGTGAGCTTCGCCGCCACATCGGCGGCCAGTATGCGGCCGGCGGCGCCGGCGATCGGCAGCGTCTCGGCGGCCAGCGGCGCCGCCCCGTCGAGCAGCAGCGCCAGCGCCACATCGACGTCGAGCAGGCTCATGCCCCGGCGTGCCACTCGCCCGAGCGGCCGCCCGACTTCTTGAGCAGGCGAACCCCCGAAATCACCATGCCGCGGTCGATGGCTTTCGCCATGTCATAGACGGTCAGCAGCGCGACCGAGACCGCGGTCATCGCCTCCATCTCGACGCCGGTGCCATGGGTGGTGGCGACCGTGGCGGTGGCGCGGATGCCCTCGGCTTCGAGCACCAGGTCGAGCGTCACGGCGTCGATCGGCAGCGGGTGGCAGAGCGGGATCAGCGCCGCGGTCTGCTTGGCCGCCATGATGCCGGCGATGCGTGCCACGGCGAGGACATCGCCCTTGGCGACCGCCTGGCCGGCGATTGCGGCGAGTGCGGCGGCCGACATGGTGATGCGCCCTTCGGCGATGGCCTCACGGCGCGTCGCCGGTTTCGCCGAAATGTCGACCATATGCGCGGCGCCAGCGGCATCAAGATGGGTCAGCGTCATGCGGCAAGGCCGAGCAGGGTGCGGGTGGCGGCGGTGACATCGGTCTCGCGCATCAACGCCTCGCCGACAAGGAAGGTGCGGAGGCCAACGCCGGCGAGGGCTTGCAGATCGTCGTGGCTGGCGAGGCCGCTTTCGGCGACGAGGGTCCGCCCCGGCGTGTCGGCAAGCTCGAACGATGTCTGAATATCGACCGCCAAAGTCTTGAGATTGCGGTTGTTGATCCCGAGCAGTGGCGTTTTGAGCTTGAGCGCGCGGTCGCGCTCGGCAGCGTCATGGACTTCGACGAGGACATCGAGGCCCTGGGCGATGGCGACGGCCTCGAGTTCGGCGGCCTGGGCGTCGGAAAGCGCCGCCATGATGAGCAGGATGGCGTCGGCATGGAGGCCGCGCGCCTCGATCACCTGCCAGGGATCGACGATGAAATCCTTGCGCAGCACCGGCAGGTCGGATGCCGCACGTGCCGCAGTGAGATAGGCGTCAGCACCCAGGAACCAACGCTCCTCGGTCAGCACCGACAGGCAGGTGGCGCCGCCGGCGGCATAGGCGCGTGCCAACGCCGGCGGATCGAAATCGGCGCGGATCAGACCCTTGGAGGGGCTGGCCTTCTTGATCTCGGCGATCAGCGCGGAGCGTCCGGCGGCATGGGCGGCATGGATCGCGGCGACGAAGCCGCGAACCGGCGGCGCCGCGGCGGCGGCGGCCTCGAGGTCGGCGAGGCTGCCGGCGGCACGCGCGGCGGCGACCAGGTCGCGCTTGTGGGCGACGATTTCGGCGAGGGTGTCGGTCATCGAAAGGCCTTCCAGCGAGCCAAAGTATCGGCGGCGGCGCCCGACGCCAGGGCGTCGGCGGCGCGCGCCGCGGCAGCGCCGAGGCTCAGCGCCGGATCGGCGATGGCGAGCGCCGCGGCGGCGTTCATCACCACCATGTCATGATAGCCGCCGCGCGCGCCGGCCAGCAGCGCTTCGAGGCGCGCAGCATTGTGCGCCGGATCGCCGCCGGCCAGCGCGGTGGCGGGGTGGCGCGCCAGCCCCAGGGTTTCGGGATCAAGGCGCCCGGTGCTCAGCCGGCCATGGGCGGCGAGCGCATAGTGGCTCGGCGCCGTCACCGTCAGCTCGTCATAGCCGTCGCCATGGACGACCATGGCGCGCGTCGATCCCAGCTCGATCAGCGCACCGGCCATCGGCACCAGCCAGTCGGCGCTGAAAACCCCGACGAGCTGGCGCGGCACCCGCGCCGGATTGGCGAGCGGCCCCAGCAGGTTGAAAATTGTCCGCCGCCCCAGCGCCCGCCGCACCGGCGCCACCCGCGCCATCGCCGGATGGTGATTGACGGCATGGAAGAAGGCGATGCCGACGCTGTCGAGACAGGCGGGCAGGCGCTCGACCGGCAGCATTGGCACGCCGAGGGCGCCGAGCACATCGGCGGCGCCGCTCGCCGACGACGCGGCGCGGTTGCCATGCTTGGCGACCTTGACCCCGCAGGCGGCGACGGTGATCGCAACCGCGGTCGAGACGTTGAGACTGTGCTTCCCGTCGCCGCCGGTGCCGCAGACGTCGATCGCCTCGGGGGCGTCGCACCCCGCCACCATGCGGGCGCGCAGCGCCTCGGCGGCGCCGACGATTTCGGGAGGCGTCTCGCCGCGCGTCGCCAGTGCCAGCAGGAAGGCGGCGAGGGCATCGTCGCCGATGCGGCCGTCAAAGATCGCGCCAAAGGCGTCGCGGGCGTCGTCACGCGCCAACGGCTGCGCCGGATCGGGCAGCTTCATGCCGCGGCGGGCATCAGGGCAGGGGCCATGCCGGCGAGGCGGAGGAAATTGGCGAGCAGGGCGTGGCCATGCTCGGTGGCGATGCTTTCGGGGTGGAACTGGACGCCGTGCAGCGGCAGCGACGCGTGGCGCAGCCCCATGATGACGCCATCGGGGCTGCGGGCGTTGACGATGAAGTCGGCGGGCAGGTCGGCCTCGCGGACGATCAGGCTGTGGTAGCGCGTCGCCTCGAAGGGCGACGGCAGCCCGGCGAATACCCCGGTGCCGTCATGGCTGATCGCGCTGGTCTTGCCGTGCATCAGCATCGGCGCCCGCACCACGGCGCCGCCGAAGCGCTGGCCGAGCGCCTGGTGGCCGAGGCAGACGCCCAGCAGCGGCAACCGCGCCTCGGCGGCGGCGCCGATCAGATCGAGGCAGATCCCGGCATCGTCGGGGGTGCAGGGGCCGGGGGAGAGCAGGATCGCCTGGGGGCGCATCGACATCGCCTGACCGACCGAAATCGCATCGTTGCGCACGACTTCGACCGCGGCGCCCAGCTCCTGGAGATAGTGGACGAGGTTGAAGGTGAAGCTGTCGTAATTGTCGATGACGAGGATCATGGGTTGGGTTCTAGCGCGCGGGGGTGGCGGCGTCATCCCGTTGTGAGGGCTGCCGCGGCGTGCTACGCTTTGAGCTATCGATCGAAGGAGTGTAGGATGTCGACCGTCACGGTGTCGCCAAAATATCAGGTGGTCATTCCGCAGGATGTCCGCCGTCACATGAGCATTAAGCCCGGGCAGAAGTTGGTCGCCATGGCATGGGGGGACCATATCGTCCTGGTCCCCCAGCGGCCGATCCACGAGATACAGGCCCTGTTCAAAGGCATGGTCAACGATTTTGAGCGGGAGAGGGACCGGGAGTTCTGATCGGTGGAAGGGCCGATCGTCGTCGACTCAAGCGGCTGGATCGAATGGTTTTCGTCGGGCGCGGGTGCCGGTAATTTTGCGCCGGCGGTCGTCAAGGCCGAGGAACTCGTCGTCCCGTCGATATCCATTCTCGAGGTCGTCCGTTGGTCGCTGATCCACGGCGGTGACCTGCAAGCCAAGACGGCTGCCGAACTCATGCAGCGAGGCAAAGTCGTCGATCTTGACGCCAAACTTGCCGTCGATGCCGCCACGCTCGCCCGGGCGCACAGGCTGCCGACGGCCGACAGTATCATCTATGCGACGGCCAAGCGCTTCGGCGCCGAATTGTGGACGCAGGACGCAGACTTTGTGGAACTGCCGGGCGTCCGCTACTTTCCCAAGTCCGCCTGATCCGCCAGCACCGCCGCCAGCGGGCCTAGGGAGACGCTGGCGCGATCGATCGCGTAGACGAGGTGCTTGACCGGCCCCGTCGCCATGTCGAAAGACAGTCGCCGCGGTGTCAGCCTGGCACCGATCTTTTCGAGCGCCCGGCGCGAGCGCAGATTGGTCTCGCCGACTAGGAAGATGGCGCGCTCGTAGCCGGTCAGCGCATGGCCGATCATCAGCGCCTTCATCGCCGCATTGGTGATTCCACCCCAATGCGAGCGGGCGAGGAAGGTCCAGCCGATCTCGATCTCGCCGGGGCCGGCCCGCGCGGTGTCGAAACGCGACGATCCGATCAGGCTGCCGTCGGTAGGATCGACCGCGACAAGGGCGCCGCCACTCGCCAGCGCCTCGTCGAAGAAACGCCGGAACACCGCTTCCTGCCAGCGGTCGTGCGCCGGATGGCCCGCCCAGATTTCCGGGTCGCTGGCGACGGCAAACAACGCCGGCCAATCGTCCGCCGCTAATGGCCGCAAGGTCAGGCTGGCGCCCGTCAGCATCGGCTGAAGGTCGATCGCCGCCATCGCTTCAGCTGACCTTGACGCCCTTCCAGAAGGCGACGCGGCCCTTGATTGCCTTGGCGGCATCCTTGGGCGCCGCATAATACCAGGCGGCGTCGCGGTTTTCGGCGCCGCCGGCAACGACGTTGTAATAATTGGCAGTGCCCTTCCAGCCGCAGACCGTCGTCGTCGCGCTGGGGGTCAGCAGCGCCGGGTCAATGCTGCTCAAGGGGAAATAGTGATTGCCCTCGACGACGACGGTGTCGGGGGTGTCGGCGAGAACGACTCCATTCCATTCGGCCTTGGGCATGCGATGATCCTTTGAAAGTTGCTTGCGTCAGAGATAGGCCACCAAAGCCATCCGGCAAGCGCGGCTATTGGCCATATCCTGGCTCGCCCGCCGCCTTGAGCGCCGCGCCGGCCGCGGCGATCAGCGCGCCGGCCTTGATCTCGCACTCGCGCTGCTCATAGGCCGCCTCGCTGTCGGCGACGATGCCGGCGCCGGCCTGGACATGCATGACGCCGTCCTTGACCACCGCGGTGCGCAGCACGATGCAGCTGTCCATGTTGCCAGTGGGGCTGAAATAGCCGACCCCGCCGGCATAAGCCCCGCGCGCTTCGGGTTCGAGCTCGGCGATGATCTGCATGGCGCGGACTTTCGGCGCGCCGCTCACCGTGCCCGCCGGAAAGCCCGCCAGCAGCGCGTCGATGGCGTCCTTGCCGTCGGCGAGCCGGCCGCGCACATTCGAGACGATGTGCATGACATGGCTGTAGAATTCGACGCCGGCGCGATCGGTGACGACGACCGACCCCGGCGCCGAGACGCGCCCGGTGTCGTGGCGGCCGAGGTCGAGCAGCATCAGATGCTCGGCCTGTTCCTTGGCGTCGGCGAGCAGGCTGGCGCGATTCTCGGCATCCTCGACGGCGTCGCGGCCGCGCGGGCGGGTGCCGGCGATCGGCCGGATCGTCACCTCGCCGTCACGGACGCGCACGAGGATTTCGGGGCTCGACCCGACCAGCGCAAAGCCCGGCAAATCGAGGAAATAGAGGAAGGGCGAGGGGTTGATCCGCCGCAGCGCGCGATAGAGATCGAGGGGCGGCAACGGAAATTCGACGCTGAAGCGCTGCGCCAGCACCACCTGGAAGATGTCGCCGGCGAGGATGTAGTCCTTGGCGCGCGCCACCATCGCCGCATAATCGGCGACCGCAAGGCGCGGCGTTGGCACCCCATCGGGCAGGCCGGCAATCGCCGCGGCGCGCGCCGGCAGCGCCTGCGCCAGCCGCGCGCTGGCCGCCTCGATACGCTCGACGGCACGATCATAGGCGTCACCATCGCCGCGCCACACCGGCGCCACCAGGAACAGCTCGTCCTTCAGCCGATCGAAGACCAGCAGCAGTGTCGGGCGTACGAAGACCATATCCGGCAACCCAAGCGGGCTCGGATCATTGGCGGGCACGCTCGGCTCGACAAGGCGGACGGCCTCATAGCCGATATAGCCGACGAGGCAGGCCAGCGCCGAGGGCAGTTCGGCGGGCACTTCGGCGCGGGCTTCGGCGACGATGGCGCGCAACGCCGCCAAGGCTTCGCCGGGCAGCGCCTCGAACGCCCCGCGGTCGCCCTGCCACTGCCGGTTGATCTCGGCGCTGTTGCCGGTGGCGCGCCAGACCAGATCGGGGTCGAGCCCGAGCAGCGAATGGCGCCCCCGCACCTGGCCCCCCTCGACCGATTCGAGCAGAAAATCGCCGCGTTCGCGGTGGCCGAGCTTGAGCATCGCCGAAACCGGCGTCTCGGTATCGGCGACGATCCTCGTCCAAACCAGCTGCGGTCGGCCCTCGGCAAGTGCCGCTACCGCCGTCTCGCGCGCCGGGGCGATCTCGCCGAAGGCCGGCATCAGCGCGTGGTATCCTGGCCCGACAGCCGCGCCGTCACATCGGCGACGAGCTTGGCGCTGCGCGTCGTCTTGAGGTCGCGTTCGGCGGCGCGCGCCAGTGCCTGGCCGAACTCCTCGGGCAGCACCGAGGCGACGTCGCGACGCACGCCCTCGACGATTTCGGCGGTGCCGGTGGCATCGGGGGTGACGCTGGCGACATGCAGCAGCAGCCAGCCCGCCGGCGTCGGAATGGCGCGGACGGTCTTGGCCGGTACGCTGACAAAGGCCTTCAGCACATCGGGGGCGTTGGGCATCTGGGCGATATCGATGCGGCGGGCGCGCGCCGGCTGCGGCTTGGGCAGCCCGGCGCGGGCGACAGCCGCTGCGAAGTCGCCGCCCTTGGCGACCGTGGCGACGATCGTATCGGCGATGCGCTTGCCGGCGAGCAGCGCCTTCTCGCGTGCCGCGGCACCGGCGACGATCCCGCGGATTTCGGCAAGCGGCGCCGGCGCCGAGGCGAGCACCTGGGCGGTCTCGATGACGATCAACCGGTCGGCGCCGCCGTCCTTCAGCTCCTCGACCGCCGGGCCGTCGGCGGGCTCGTGGCGGAAGGCCTTGGCGGCGACGGGGGCAAGCGCCGGATCGGCGGGCCCGCTGCCGCTGGCGCCGGCTTCGCTGACCGGGGACTGGACCTTGATCGCGAGGCCATTCTCGCGCGCCAGATCGGCGAAGCTCTTGCCGCTTTCGACGCCATCCTCGATC
The DNA here is from genome assembly GCA_001295935.1 of alpha proteobacterium AAP81b. Classification (GTDB taxonomy): domain Bacteria; phylum Pseudomonadota; class Alphaproteobacteria; order Sphingomonadales; family Sphingomonadaceae; genus Sandarakinorhabdus. Next base: position 4,598 of record LJHX01000048.1, on the reverse strand, counting down.
CGCGCGACGAGATCGCTTACCGCCTTGGTAACGGCGAGCTTGCGCAGTTCGGCGTCGATCGCCGGCCGCGCCGCGGCAAGCGACTTGCCGGCGCCGCCGATGCTGGCGACGCGGACGACATGCCAGCCGAAATCGGTGCGGATCGGCGCGGAGACGCCGCCGGCGGGCAGCGCGAAGGCGGCGGCGGCGACTTCGGCGCTGGTCTCCTTGGCGAAAGCCGCCTGATCGCGGCTGCCGACGGCGATATCCGCCGCGCCGAAACCGGCGACGCGCTGGGCGGCGGCGGCAAAGCCCTCCTTCGCCGCGGCGGCGGCGATCGTCTTTGCCTGGGCCTCGTCGGGCACGACGACCTGTTCGAGCACGCGCGTCGGCGCCGCGCCATATTTCGCCGGGTCCTTGGCGTAAGCCGCGGCAATCTCGGCATCGCTGACCTTGACGGCGGCGGCGAGCGCGGCCTTGTCGATCTCCGCCCAGCGGAAGCCGCGACGCTCGGGCAGGGTGAAGCGCGCCTTGTTGCGGGCATAGAATGCCGCGATTTCCGCCTCCGACGCCGGTGACGTACCCCCGGTCGGGATGAGCACGACGCCGCCGACATGGGCGTCGGTCAGGATATGAGCATAGGCCGCGGCCATCCCCTGCGGCATCGCCAGCGCCGTCGAAAGCGGCGTAACCAGTTGGCGACGCAACAGATTGCCGGCGATATCGTCGCGCAGTTCGCGGTCGCTGATGCGGTTCTGGGCGAGGCGCTCGCGATAGACGCGCTCGTCGAAGGCGCCGGCGGTCTGGAACGCCGGGATGGCGGCGATCTCGGCGCCGACGGCGCGGTCCGACGCGACCAGCCCGGCCTGGCGCGCCAGCGCTTCGAGCGCCGTCGATCCGATCAACTGGTCGGCGACGGTGGCGACGCCGCCCTGGCGCGCTACTTCCACTTGAGAAACCTGCGGGTTCTGGGCGCGCGCCTGCTGCATGGCGCGATCGAAGGCCTTGGTCAGGTCGGCCTCGGTCAACGTCCGGTCGCCGATCCTGGCGAGCGAGCCGGCGGCGACCTTGCCGCCGCCGAAGGGGTCGCCGACGCCGGTGACGGCAAAGGCCACCAGGACGAGCGCCAGCAGGATGAGCGCCGGCGGGCTGGTCAGCCAGCGGCGAAAGAAGGAAATCATTGCAAGCGTCCGGAACCCATGAAAGCGCGCGGTTGTAACCACCGCCCCGGCTCGCCACAAGGCGCGGCGGCACCGCGGTGGTGGGGCCGGGTGGGCGGCAAAAGGGAACAGGCAGGGGTGAAGACGGGCAGGGCCGGGCGGTTGATCGTCGGCAATTGGAAGATGAACGGCACGCGCGCGGCGCTCGCCGAGATTCGGGCGATGGCGGCGCGCGACGATTTGTGGGTGGCGCCGCCTTTCACCCTCATCCACGCCGCGCTCGAGGCCGGCGGCGGCCGGGTGCGCATCGGCGGCCAGGATTCGCACGTCCGCGATTTCGGCGCCCACACCGGCTGCGTCTCGGCGGCGATGCTCGCCGATTTGGGCGCCAGCTTCGTCATCGTCGGCCATAGCGAGCGTCGCAGCGACCAGCGCGAATCGGACGCCGAGGTGCGCGCCAAGGCGCACGCCGGCCAGGCCGCGGAGCTCGATGTCATCCTGTGCGTCGGCGAGACGCTCGAGCAGCGCGACGCGGGCCGCGCCGAGGCGGTGGTCGCGGACCAGCTCATGGGCTCGCTGCCCGACGATCCCGCCGGGCTGATCATCGCCTATGAACCCGTCTGGGCGATCGGCACCGGGCGGACGCCGACGGTCGCCGATGTCGGCGCGATGCATGCCCATATCCGCGCGCGGCTGGTGGCGCAGTTTGGCGACGCCGGCGCCGCGCTGCCGATCCTCTATGGCGGCTCGGTCAATCCCGGCAACGCCGCGGCGCTGCTCGCCGTGCCGGAGGTCGGCGGCGCGCTGGTCGGCGGCGCCAGCCTGACCGCGGCGGGGCTCATCGCGATTGCCGAGGCGGTGCCGGACTGATCGCCGCTGCCTTCATGGTGGCCGCCGCCATTCTGCGGCGACCAACTGCTCCCAATCAGATCAGTATGATGTCCGATGCGACCAGCGTCGGATGCAGGGTCAGCGCCGCGATCTGGATCTGCGCCGCACCGCCCTGGCCGTCAGCGTCGTAGAAAAGCGCGCCGCTGACCGTGTTGTAGATCAGCCGATGCGCCGTTGATGTCGCGGCGGTGCCGAACGCCAGCTCGTTCGCGTCCAAGGCGCCGAGACCGAACCCGGCGAGTGCCGCGAAGGCCGAGACGGCGATCTCGATCTTGTCGGTGCCGCTGACGAAGTCCTTGATGGTGTCCTTGCTCGCGGTGGTCCCCAGAACGTCGAGGCGGAAGATATCGGCGCCGGCGCCGCCGGTGAGATTGTCGGCACCGACGCCGCCGACCAAGGTATCATTGCCAATGCCGGCCGACAGGACGTCGTTGCCGCTGCCGCCGAACAGGAAATTGTCGTTGGCGTCGCCGGTAAAATTGTCCGCGAAAGCCGAGCCGATCAGGCCTTCGACAAGCAGTAGCAGGTCGCTGCCGGCACCATTGGTTTTCTGCACGGTGATCAACGAGAGATTGACCCGCACCGCCGAAGTCGCCGATTCATAGCTGGCATAGTCGAAGCCAGCGCCACCGAGCAGGATGTCGTTGCCGGCGCCGCCGATAAGCGTGTCGTTGCCGAAGCCGCCATCGAGGGTGTCGTTGCCGTCGCCCCCATCAATTCGCTCGTCGGCGACCAGGCCGTAGAGGGTGTCGTTGCCGGTGGTGCCGGTAACGGTGCTGCCACCGCCGCCGCTGACCGGTCCCCAGCCGTTGACGCCGGACAGATTGGCGGCGCTGAAGTTGCTGGCGTTGGTGCTGCGCAGTTCGACGAGCGTAACATAGTTATCGCCGCCGCCATCGAGGTCGACCTGGAACAGGGTGTTGGCGCCAGCTTGCTGGAAGCGCAGGTGTCCGCTGGCGAAGGGGTTAAGGGCAGGCCCCCAGTTTCTGAGAAAACCGGTCACGCCTTGCAAGTCTAGGAGGTCACCGCTGACGCCAGTTTGGAAGTCGGTGATGATGTCAGTAACATAGCCCTCGTTATAATAGAGCCCATAGGCGGTCACTCCAAAGTAATCGATCCCGGTTCCGCCGGTAACAGTGTCATTACCGCTGCCTCTGCCGAGGTCGCTGATGATATCGTTTCCAGCGCCGCCGTCGATAAGGTTGTTTCCGTCTGTGTCATTGATGTTATCGTTGTTGTTACCACCGAAAATGGTGTCATTGCCGGAATCGCCGTCGAGGGTGTCATTGCCATCGCCGCCACTGAGGATGTCGTTGCCGTTTCCGCTGTACAGCACGTCATTGCCGGCGCCGGCGTCAAGGCTGTCGTTGCCATTGCCGCCACGCAAGTCGTCGATGCCGTTGCCGGCGATCAGCGTGTCATCGCCTTCGCCACCGTCGAGCCGATTGTTGCCGGTGCTGGCATCGATCAGGTCAGCGCCGCCATAACCATAAAGCGTGTCGTCACCGCCCAAGCCGTTGATCGTGTCAGCAAATTCAGTGCCATACAACACATCATTGTTCGTCGTGCCGGTGATGATCGCCATCGGACCCTCCAAGAAGTGATCCCGATTATAGGCACTCGACTGTGACTCAAGAATTGCAAGACGGTTATTTTTAAATTACAAAATTGGTAATCCTTGCATCAAAAAAGTGGCATTTGTTCTAATTCATGGCCCCTCAAACGGCAAGCCTTCGGGTTTTCTTGCGCCGCAGGTATGGCGTGTAGCCGCCTATCGCACTGCCGACGCTGGCTAGGCAGCCAGTCGAAACGCCGCAAGGCCAGCCCCCTGAACCTGCCGCATGCGATTAAGGCGCCGCCTCGGCCAGCGCGTAAGCGACGATGGCGTTGGCATGGCGATGACCCAGGCCTTGCTCGGTCTTTAACAGCGACACGAGTTCCATGTGCTCGGCCGGCAGCCGCGCCCGCACCAACGCCAGCCAATGCACCACCGGCTGGCCATAGGCTTTCTCGATCGACGGGAAATAGGAGGCGGCTCCCTTGGTTGGCGCGTCCGGCATGGGAGCTGTTTGTTTGCAAGTCTCCGGCACGCGATCTGCGATCGCCGATGTATCGCCAAACCGTCGGCGCCGGCGGCCGGTTGCGGTCGCCCCGTCGCACCGCTACATGCGCGGAAGTTCGCGCTGCCCCGGCGGCGTCCGCAGCCTTGAAAGCCGTCCGTGCTCCACACCTTCCTGCTCGTCATCCACACGCTCGTCGCGATCGGCCTTGTCGGCGTCATCCTGTTGCAAAAGTCCGAAGGTGGCGGGCTTGGCATCGGCGGGGGCACCGGCGGCGGGTTGATGACGGCGCGCGGCGCCGCCAACCTGCTGACGCGCGCGACGACGGTGCTTGCCGCGATGTTCGTCGGCACCTCGGTGCTGCTCGCCGTGCTGGCGGCGGGCAACAGCGGGCCCAAGAAGGTCGATACCAGCCTGGCGCGGACCGCCGCGCCGGCGACTGCCCCCGGCGCCCCGCCTGCCGGCACCCCGCCTGGCGGCGCTCCGGCCGGGCTGCCCGGCCTGCCCG
>LJHX01000047.1 GCA_001295935.1 alpha proteobacterium AAP81b | reverse complement strand
CGGCGCAGCCCCGGAGCGAGCCGCCGCCGCGCCCTGCGCCCCCGCCGCGCGCGCCGGTCGACCTGCTGCCGCGCGCGCTTTGAGCGACGAGACCCAGCCGCCGCTGCCGCTCGCCTGGCCCGAACGTCGCGGCGAGGGCGATTTCTTCGTGTCCGACAGCAATCGCGCCGCGGTCGCCTGGCTTGCCGATTCGGCGCGCTGGCCCATCCCGCGCGGGCTGCTCGTCGGCCCGCCGGGATCGGGCAAATCGCATCTGGCGGCGCTGTTCGCGGCGCGCCACGGCGGCCGGGTGATCGAGGACGCCGACACCCACGCCGATGGCGAGCCGCTGTTCCACGCCTGGAACGCCGCGACCCCCGCCGCGCCGCTGCTGCTGACGGCGCGCAAGCTGCCGCGCTTCTGGGCGCATCGCCTGCCCGACCTCGCCTCGCGGCTGGCGGCGACGCCGCTCGCCGAGTTGGCCGAGCCCGACGACGCGCTGCTCGCCGCGGTGCTCGCCAAGCGCTTCGGCGACCATGGCCTGGTGGTGGCGCCCGACGTCATCGTCTGGCTCGGCAACCGCATCGAGCGCAGCTTCGCCGCCGTCACCGCGACCGTCGCGCGCCTTGACGCAGCGGCGCTCGGCGCGCGCCGCGACATCACCGTGCCCTTTGCCCGCGCGGTGCTCGGCGACCAGGAAGCGCTGTTCTGAGGTGCCTCAGGGCGCGGGTGGCGGCGCGAAGGCGGCGGGATCGATCGTGCCGCAGGCGAAGCTGGTGACGGCGCCGCGATCGACGCGGGCGCCATCGGGGGCGAAGACGTCGAGGCGATAGGCGACGGTCAACCCGCCCGGGCCGCGGCGATAGTCGCTGGCGTCGACGCGCACCGCCGGGGTGGCGGTGGCATCGACGACGCGGCCGATGAGGTGGCTGGCGCGGTCGAACCAGATTTCGAGCGGGCGGCCGCCGCGCGGGGTTATCTCGACGACGTCGAAACGGCGGGCGCCATCGGCCTCGGCGCGCCGATAGCGCAGGGTCGCCGGAAAGCGGCGTGGGAAAAAGAAGCCGTTGATGCTGAGATAGTTGCTGGTGATTGCCTCGGCGAGCGATGCCGGGTCGTCGCGGCGCTCGACGCGGTCGCCGGCGGCTTGCCATGATGTCTTGCCGTCGAAGCCCATCGACCGAGACTGGCCGCCGCGGTCGCTGTCGATGCGGATGCCATAGCCGTGCAGGCTGAAGCGCGTCCGATAGGCGATAGCGCCATCGCCATGGCTGCCGGTTTCGGTGCAGCCTTGGGGGCGGTCCCAGGCGCTGCCACCGCTGGCGCGCTTGGCGGCGGCGATGATGGTCTCGGCGTGTGGTGTCGCGGCGAGGGTCGTGGGGGCAAGTGCGGCAAGCAACATGGCAATGGCGATCGAACCCGGCGTCATGGCGCATCCTCCTCGAAAGCCCGGCGCCGATGCCACGACCAGGCCAGCAGCGCCGGCAGCGCGAGCAACTGGACGACGCCGGCGTGGAATTCCGACGGCAGTGTCTCGGGTGTCCAGACGACCGCCAGTTGCGCCGCGACGGCGGCGGTAGCGATGACCAGCGCGGCGGCGGCGCTGATCGCGAAGTCTCGCAGTCGGCCGCGGCTGAGGAACCATGCCGACAGCAGCTGGGCGATGCCGAGCGCCACGAACGCCGCGACGACGAGCGGGCGGGCGGCCTGATAGGCTTCGGCCGCCGCCGGATCGTGACGCATCAGCGCTGCCAGCATCCCGTCGGGCGCGCCGCCGAGCACTGCCAGGCCATGCGCGGCGCAGCTGAGGCGATCGACCGCGAACCCGGCGGTGACAAGCGCCACCGCCCACAAGCCGTCGCGCCGCGCGGTATCGGCGTCGCGGCAACGCTCGGCGAGCGCGGCGGCGAGGCAACCGAGGGCGAAGCGCCGCGCCTCGCGCGCGTCGCCGAGATGGGCGATCTCGGCGGCCATCGCCGTGGCCCAGGCGCGCCGCGACGGCGGCATCAGCTGTGCGGCAAGGCCGCAAAGCCACCGCGCTCCGGCACTCGTCATGCCATGACCCCGCCGGGGTCGTCCCGCGGCGCCGCCGCCGCGGCGATCGCGGCGAGGGCGTACGCCACGCCCGCCTGGGTCAGGCGATAGGCATGGCGCGGCGGCGCCCCCGGCCGCTGCGGCGGCTGCCAGGTCGCTTCGAGCAGGCCCTGGTCGGCAAGGCGCATCAGCACCGGGTAGAGCGTTCCCGACGCCAGCCCGGTCTCGCCGATCAGGTCATAGCCATGGCGCCAGTCGCCGGCGCGCGGCAGCAGCGCGGCGAGGACGCGCAGGGTCTGGGGGGAGGGGCGACGCGCCGGCATGGGATAACTCTACATATGTCGACAAACCTGTCAATCGCATCGCGCGGCGACGGCGTGCGTGTCGCGGTCGCAGCGCAATGCCGCCGGCGCCGCGGCTGGCGGCGAAGGCGCGGTGATGGCATTATAGGAAGGTGATGTCGGCGTTCGTCCTGCTGGCGATGGCGCCCGCCGCCCTGGCGTCGGCAGCCGACAAGGCCGCCGCCGCGCCGCTGTCCGATATCGCCTTCGACCTGCGCTTGGTCGCCGGGCCGCCGCCGCCACCAACCGGTGACATCGTCGTTACCGCGCGGCGGTCGCCGTGGCGGTTGCGCGACGACCTGGCGCCACTGGCGCTCGATCCACCGCCGCGGATCGGCCTGCGGCTCGGCAACGCCATCGTGCAGCCCGAAGTCGTCACCGGGCGGCTCGGCGAGGGCCAGGTGCATATGGTCCTCCGCCTGCCGTTCTGAGCGGCGCCGCGCCGCAACGGGCGCATCGATTTCGCCGCGCCGCTGCGTTATGGCTTCGCCATGGCCAGCGTCCGCAACCTTCCCGTCCCGACCTTCCAGGGCAGCGACCGCTATTTCAACCGCGAGATCTCGTGGCTGGCCTTCAACGACCGCGTTCTCGAGGAGGCGACCAACCCCGCGCACCCGCTGCTCGAACGCCTGCGCTTCCTGTCGATCTCGGGCAACAACCTTGACGAATTCTACATGGTGCGCGTCGCCGGGCTGCGCGGCCAGGTCAATGCCGGGATCGAGACGCTGACGCCCGAGGGGCTGACTCCGGGGCAGCAGCTGGTGGCGATCGCCGACCGTGTCGGGCGGCTGATCGAGGCGCAGCAGGCGGTCTGGGCGACCCTGCGCAAGGACCTGGCGCGCGCCGATTTTTATGTCGTCACCCCCGATCGCCTGTCGGTCGAGGAACGCGACTGGCTGCGTCTCTACTTTCTCGAGCAGATTTTCCCGGTGCTGACCCCCCAGGCGATCGATCCGGCGCATCCCTTTCCCTTCATTCCCAACAAGGGTTTCAGCCTGATCCTCGAACTGCGTCGCCAGGCCGATGGCGAGGCGCTGCGCGCGCTGCTGATGGTGCCGACGATGCTGCCGCGCTTCCTGCGCCTCGCCGGGCGCAACTGCCGCTTCATCAGCCTCGAGAATATCATCCGCACCTTCTTCGGCGAGCTTTTCCCGGGCTATGACCTTGTCGGCGACGGTGCCTTTCGCGTCATTCGCGATTCGGACATCGAGGTCGAGGAAGAGGCGGAAGACCTCGTCCGCTTCTATCAAAGTGCCCTCAAGCGCCGCCGCCGCGGCGACGTCATCAGCCTGACCTTCGAGGCGATGACGCCGGCGTCGCTGCGCGAACTGGTGCAGAACGCCTTCGGGGTCGGCGAGCGCGACACGACCATCGTCGCCGGCGTGCTCGGCATCGGTGACCTGTCGACGCTGGTCGACGAGGACCGCCCCGACCTCAAGTTCGAGCCCTACAGCCCGCGTTTCCCCGAGCGTATCCGCGAGCATGGCGGCGATTGCTTCGCGGCGATCCGCGCCAAGGATCTGATCGTCCACCATCCCTATGAGAGCTTCGAGGTGGTGCTCGCCTTCCTGCGCCAGGCGGCGGCCGACCCCGATGTCATCGCCATCAAGCAGACGCTGTATCGTGCCGGCAAGAATTCGCCGATCGTCCGCGCGCTGATCGACGCCGCCGAGAATGGCAAGTCGGTGACCGCCGTTGTCGAATTGAAGGCGCGCTTCGACGAGGAACAGAATCTCGTCTGGGCCGCCGCGCTCGAACGCGCCGGGGTGCAGGTCGTCTATGGCTTTGTCGAATGGAAGACCCACGCCAAGCTGTCCATGGTGGTGCGGCGCGAGGGCCGCGAAATCCGCACCTACTGCCACTTCGGCACCGGCAATTATCACCCGACGACGGCGCGCATCTATACCGACCTGTCGTTCTTCACCGCCGATCCGGTGCTGGCGCGCGACGCGGCGCAAGTGCTCAACTATATCACCGGCTATGTCGCGCCGACGCGCCTCGAAAAGCTGGCGATGGCGCCGCTGACCCTGCGCGACAAGCTGAACGCGCTGATCGACGCCGAAATTGCCCATGCCCGCGCCGGCCGGCCGGCGAACATCTGGTTCAAGCTCAACAGCCTGGTCGATACAGGCATCATCGACCGCCTCTATGAAGCGAGCGAGGCCGGGGTCGATATCGAGCTCGTCATCCGCGGCATCTGCTGCCTGCGGCCGGGCGTGCCGGGCCTGTCGAGCCGCATTCACGTCCGCTCGGTCGTCGGACGCTTTCTCGAGCACAGCCGCATCTTCGTTTTCGGCAATGGCGCCGAACTGCCCTCCGATCAGGCCAAGGTCTATATCTCCTCGGCCGATTGCATGCCGCGCAACCTCGATCGCCGGGTCGAGGTGATGGTGCCGATCGAGAACCCGACCGTCCATGCCCAGGTGCTCGACCAGGTGATGGTGGCGAACCTCAAGGACACCGAGCAGAGCTGGCAGATGACCCCCGATGGCGTCTATCACCGCCTCCACGGCCATGTCCCGGCGTTCAACATTCACCGCTATTTCATGACCAACCCGTCGCTGTCGGGGCGCGGCCAGGCCGCTGCCGGGCCGGTGCCGCGGCTGGAGCTCGACGATGATCCCGACGGCACCGCCGCCGATGCCGCCGAGGACGCTGGCGTCTGATGAGCGCCTGGGCACGCTGGCTGGGGCGCGACGCCATCGATGGTGACGCGATGATGCGGCAACCGGCCAATCCGGCGCTCGACCAGGCGGCGCTGGTCAAGGGGCTGGCGCCGCCCGCCGACGGCCTCAACGCCATCATCGACATCGGATCGAACTCCGTCCGTCTCGTCGTCTACCAGGGGCTGACGCGGATTCCGGCGACCCTGTTCAACGAAAAGGTCATGGCGGGCCTCGGGCGCGGCCTCGCCCAGAACGGCAAGCTGTCGCGCGGTTCGATGGAAAGCGCCGTGGCGGCGCTGGTGCGCTTTGCGGCGCTGGCCCGCGCCATGCAGGTGGCCTCGCTGCGCACGGTCGCCACCGCGGCGGTGCGCGAGGCGAGCAATGGCGATGCCTTCATCGCCCGGGTGCGCGCCGAAACCGGCCTCGAGATCGAGATCATCTCGGGCGAGACCGAGGCGCGCGGCGCGGCCTTAGGGGTGATCGCCGGCATCCCCGATGCCGAGGGCGTCGTCGGCGATCTGGGCGGCGGCAGCCTCGAGCTGGTGCGCGTCGCCGGCGGCGAGGCGCATGAGCGGGTGTCGCTGCCGATCGGCTCGCTGCGCCTCGACGCGGTCCGCAAGCGCGACCGCCGGGCGCTCGGCCCCTTCATCAAAAAGGCGCTCGACCAGGTCGATTGGGTGGCGCAGGGGCGCGACCGGCCCTTCTACATGGTCGGCGGGTCGTGGCGGGCGCTGGCGCAGGTGCATATCCATTGGGCGGGGCATCCGCTGCCGATCATCCATCAATATGAGATGCCCGCCGACGCCCCGGCGCTGCTGGTCCGCCGGCTGGCGCAGCTCGATCTGGCGACGCTGAAGCACGTCCAGGGGCTGTCGACGTCGCGCCTGCCGTCGCTGCCCGGCGCCGCGATGCTGCTGGCGGCGCTCGTCAAGCGGCTCGGATCGTCGTCGGTGATCGCCTCGGGGTTCGGCCTGCGCGAAGGGCTGCTGTTCGGGCAATTGCCCCCCGATGTGGCGCGGCGCGACCCGCTGATCGACGCGGCGCGCGGCGAAGGCGCCCGCCAGGGCCGCTTTCCCGAACATGGTGATATGCTGTTCGCCTGGATGGAGGGGCTGTTCGGCGGGGCCGGTGAGCCGGCCAGCGATCGCCGGCTGCGGCTGGCGGCGTGCCTGCTCAGCGACATCGCCTGGCGCGCCCATCCCGATTTCCGCGCCGAGCGCGGCGTCGATGCGGCGCTGCACGGCAATTGGGTCGCGGTCAACGCCGCCGAGCGCGCCGCGCTGGCGCAGGCGCTGCATCATTGCTTCGGCGGCGGCAACGACGCGCCGGTGCTGGCGCTGCTGGCGCGCCTTGCCCCGGCGCCGCTGCTGGCCCGCGCCCGTGCCTGGGGGCTGGCGCTGCGCCTCGGCCAGCGGCTGACCGGCGGCACCGCGCTGGCGCTGCAGGGGACGCGGCTGGTCCGCGACGGCGGCACGCTGGTGCTGGCGATCGACCCGGCGCATGCGGCGCTGGTCGGCGACGCGGTGACGCGGCGGCTGAAGCTGCTGGCGAGCGCGACCGGGCTCGAGCCGCGGGTGCTGGTGATCTGACATGCTGGCGATTTCGGTCCGGCCGGTGGCGACGCTGACCGCCGTCGAACGGACGGCGATCGTCGACCTGTGCAGCCGCGCCTATGAGGAGGATTTCGCGCCCTACTTCGCTGTCATGCCCGATTTCGTCCATGTCTGCGGGCACATCGATGGCGTGCTCGTCGCCCATGCCGGCTGGGTGACGCGCTGGCTGCAAGCCGGCGATGGCGCGTTGCTGCGCACCGCCTATGTCGAGGCGGTGGCGACCCTTCCCGAAGCTCAGGGACGCGGCCATGCCAGTGCGATCCTGGCAGCCTTGCCGCCGCATTGGGTGACATTCGACATCGCCGCGCTGTCGCCGTCCGACGTCGGTTTCTATGCGCGGTTCGGCTGGGAGGCATGGCGCGGGCCCCTGCTCGCAAGGCGCGACGGCGTTGCGGCGATGCCCGATGAAACCGCGATGATCCTGCGCCTGCCGCGCACGCCCGACCTCGATATCGCCGCCAGCCTGTCGATCGAATGGCGTGAGGGCGAGGTCTGGTAGACGCCCCGCCGCGGCGCTGCGGCCCCGGGCGGCGTCTATCGATTTCGCGACATTTGTCGGGAATTTGCCGTGACGGTCGCCGTGGCCGTTGCCACCGGCGCTGGCGCCGCGCATCGGAACGGTTGTGCGGGGCGGGCGGCTGAACGTGAAGGCAGTCGGTTCGCCTGTGCCTCGCGCCGCGGCAGGAGGGAACTCCACGACCATGACCGATAATGCTTGGCGTTCCGAGATTCGCGCTACGCTCTTCGCCGCGCTGGCCATATCGCTGATCGCTGCCGCGCCGCCGCAACCGATGTCGCTGACGCCCTCGCCGACGAGCGAAACCCCCCAGGCCAAGGCGCAGATGGTCGACGGCGAGCACACCGCCCCCCATGCCGAATGGGGCTATACCGGGGCGACCGGGCCGGCGCATTGGTCCGAGCTCAGCCGCAGCTATGCGATCTGTGCCGACGGCCAGCAGGAAAGCCCGGTCGATCTCGCCGGGGCGATCCCCGCCGATCTCGGCCGGCTGGCGATCGCCTGGCGGCCGCTCGAGCTCGCCGGCAGCAACAACGGCCATACCGTGCAGTTCGACGTGCCGGCAGGCAGCCAGTTCGTCATGGCCGGCAAGACCTATCGGCTGCTGCAATTCCACCTTCATCACCCCGGCGAACATCTCGTCGACGGCCGGCGCTTTCCGCTCGAGGTGCACTTCGTCCATCGCGCTGACGATGGCACGCTGGGCGTGATCGGCGTGCTGGTTACCGCCGGCGCCGCCAATCGTGTCTTGCAGCAGGTGCTCGATACCGTGCCGCGGGAAGCGGGCGCCAGGCAAAGTGGCGAGCGTATCGATCCCACCCGGCTGTTGCCGGCGGCGCGGGGCTTTTTCCGCTACGAAGGTTCGCTGACGACCCCGCCCTGTTCGGAAAGCGTCGATTGGGTCGTGCTGCGCCAGCCGATCACCGCGTCGCCGGCGCAGATCATGCAGTTTTCGGCGATTTTCCCGTTCAACGCCCGGCCCGTCCAGGCGATCGACCGCCGCTTTCTGCTGCGCAGCCGCTGAAGCGCCGAGATCGGCTGGCCATGTTCGATCGTCACAGGCGCCTGGCCGCGGCAGCGGCGGCCATGCTGGCGGCTGCTCCCGCCGCGGCCGATATCCTGCCGGCGCGGCAACCGACCCTCCACCAACTCGTCGGCGCGCCCGACAATCTCAAGCTTTCGGCCAGCGTGCGGTTGCGCTTCGAAGCCATCGACGGCCAGGTTCGCCCGGGCTTCGACAGCAGCTCGCAACTGGTCAGCCTGCGCTCGACGCTGTTCGCCGAGTATGATTTCGGCGGCGTGCGGCTGGGTGGCGAGATCCGCGACGCCCGCGTCTATCTCGAAGGCGACAACACGCCGCTGTCGACGAACGAGGTCAACACCTTCGAGCCGGTGCAGGCCTATCTCGCCGCCGATCTCGGCGACCGCCTCGGCCAGGGCAGCAAGGCCAGTGTCCAGGCCGGCCGGATGATCATCACTCTGGGATCGGGCCGGCTGGTGACCTCCGAGGAGTTTCGCAATACCGCCAATGGCTATACCGGCGTGCGCGCCGATTGGCTGACGCGATCGGGCATAGCGACGACGCTGTTCTGGTCGATGCCGCAAGTGCGGTTGCCGTCGACGCGCGCCGCCATCGGCCGCAACGGCTTCGCGCTCGACCGCGAGAGCCCCGACCTGATGCTGTACGGCGGGCTGGTGACCACACCGCTGCGCTTCGCCTGGGGGTCGGCCGACATCGGCTATTTCCGGCTCTTCGAGCGTGACGGGCCGGCGCTGCCGACGCTCGATCGCCGGCTGCATACCTTCGATGTCCGGCTGTTCCGCGATCCCGCCGCCGGCAGGCTCGACTGGGAATTCGAAGGCGCCTGGCAGTTCGGCACGATTTCGAACAGCACGCAGCGCGGCAGCTTCACGCGCGACGTGCAGGCCTATTTCTATCACCTCGAGCTCGGCTACACTTGGCCGGGCGGCTGGGCACCGCGGCTGTCGGCGGAGTTCGACTATGCTACCGGCACCCGCGCCACCGGCAGCTATGGCCGCTTCGACACGCTGTTCGGCGGCCGGCGCGTCGATTTTTCGCCGAGCGGGATCTACAACGAGATCAATCGCGCCAACATCGCCTCGCCCGGCCTCCATCTGGAAGTCACGCCCAACAAGCGGTTGGACGGGATGTTCGAGGCGCGGCTGCTGCTGGTGCCCGAACGGTCCGACAGCTTCGCGACCACCAATGTCCGCGATCTCTCCGGACGGTCGGGCAATTATGCCGGCGAACAATTTGATTTCCGCCTGCGCTACTGGCTGATCCCCAAGGCGCTGCGCTTCGAGCTGGATTTCGACTATCTGCGCAAGGGGCCCTTCCTCCGCAACGCCCCCAATGCGCCGCGCAATGGCGACGTCCGCTTCGTCGCGGTCAGCCTGCTGGCGACCTACTGAGCCTACATCCGGAACGTGCCGAAGCGCGTCTCCGGCACCGGCGCCTGGAGGCTCGCCGCCAGTGACAGCGCCACCACCGCGCGGGTGTCGGCGGGGTCGATGACGCCGTCGTCCCAGAGGCGCGCCGAGGCGAAGTACGGATTGCCCTCGCGCTCGTACTGGTCGCGGATCGGCGCCTTGAAGGCTTCTTCCTCGGCCTTCGACTTGAAGCCGCCGGTCTTCACAGTGGCGAGCACCGACGCCGCCTGTTCGCCGCCCATGACGCTGATCCGGGCGTTGGGCCATAGCCACAGGAAGCGAGGGGAATAGGCGCGCCCGCACATGCCGTAATTGCCGGCGCCGAAGCTGCCGCCGGTCACCACGGTGATCTTGGGCACCGCGGCGCAGGCGACGGCGGTTACCAGCTTGGCGCCATGCTTGGCGATGCCTTCATTCTCGAAGCGCTTGCCGACCATGAAGCCCGAAATGTTCTGCAGGAACAGCAGCGGCACGCGGCGCTGGCAGGCGAGTTCGATGAAATGCGCGCCCTTCTGGGCGGATTCGGAAAACAGGATGCCGTTGTTGGCGAGGATGGCGACGGGATAGCCCTCGACATGGGCAAAGCCGGTGACGAGCGTCTCGCCGAAGCGCGGCTTGAAGGCGTGGAACTCGCTGGCGTCGACGATGCGGGCGATGACTTCATGGACATCGACGGGATGGCGGGTGTCGCGCGGCGCCAGCGCGTGGAGGTCGCTGGCGTCGAAGAGCGGCGGCCGCGCCGGGCCGGGCGCCACCGCGGCGGCGGCAGGCAGCGTGCCGACGATGCGGCGGGCGATGGCGAGGGCATCGGCGTCGTCCTCGGCGAGGTGATCGGCGACCCCCGACAGCCGGGTGTGGACGTCACCGCCGCCGAGTTCCTCGGCGGTGACTTCCTCGCCGGTGGCGGCTTTCACCAGGGGCGGGCCGCCGAGGAAGATCGTCCCCTGGTCGCGGACGATGATCGATTCATCGGCCATGGCGGGCACATAGGCGCCGCCGGCGGTGCAGCTGCCCATGACGACGGCGATCTGGGCGATGCCGGCGGCGCTCATCTGCGCCTGGTTGAAGAAGATGCGGCCGAAATGATCGCGATCGGGGAAGACCTCGCTCTGCCGCGGCAGATTGGCGCCGCCCGAATCGACGAGATAGAGGCACGGCAGGCCGTTCTGCGCGGCGATTTCCTGGGCGCGGAGGTGCTTCTTGACGGTGAGCGGATAATAGCTGCCGCCCTTCACCGTCGCGTCATTGGCGACGATGACACAGAGCCTGCCGGCGACCTGACCGACGCCGGCGATCAACCCGGCGGCGGGGACGTCCTCGCCATAGACGTCGTGCGCCGCCAATTGCCCGATTTCGAGGAATGCCGTTCCGGGATCGAGCAGCGCCTCGACCCGCGCGCGCGGCAGCAGCTTGCCGCGCGCGACGTGGCGAGCGCGCGACGCCTCGGGGCCGCCGAGGGCGATGGTGCCGACGCGGGCGCGCAGCTCGGCGACGAGGTCGGCCATCGCGGCGGCGTTGGCGCGCGCGTCGGCGCCGGGGGGCAGGGGGG
>LJHX01000046.1 GCA_001295935.1 alpha proteobacterium AAP81b | reverse complement strand
CCGCTTGCGGGAGGGGTTGGGGGTGGGCAGCGCCTCGGGGGGTGGCTCAGAGGCCATTCCCAACCCCAGCCCCTCCCGCAAGCGGGAGGGGAGCGGCATAGTTGGCGGATACATCGCCGGCTCCAGGGGATTGCGCGAAAACAGATCGAGCACGTCGGTCAGCAGCAGTTCCTGGTGCTGTGCCTCGTGATTGAGCCCCAGCTCGACCAGCGCCCGCGCCTCGCCGCCGAAACCCGACAGCCGTCGCTCCATCGCCGCATCGACGTGATCGCGATAGGCGAGCACATCGTCGAGGCTCGGCCGCGTCAGCAGCCCGCGCGCCGGGCGGGCGTGGCGGGGGCCGGCGGCCTCATAATAGCTGTTGAACAGAAAGCCGAAGCGATCGTCGAAAACGCGATAGCCGGGCTGGCCGACGAGCAGGAAGGTTTCGAAGAACCAGCTGGTGTGCGCCAGATGCCATTTCGCCGGCGAGGCGTCGGGCATCGATTGCGCCGAGGCATCGGCGTCGGACAGAGGCGCGACGAGTGCGACGCTCAGCCTCCGCACCGCGCGGTAGCGGCTGGCGAGGTCGGCTTCGGCGGTCAGAACCTCGCCCATGCAGCTACTCCTTCAGCGGTTCGCGCCGGGCACCCAGAGCACGTCGCCGGCGGGGTTTTCGATCCGCGCCAATACAAACAGACAATCCGACAGTCGGTTCAGATAGTGCAGCGCCGGCTGGCCCAGTGCCTCGCCGGCCTCGACCGCGGCGACGGCGTCGCGCTCGGCGCGGCGGGTGATGGTGCGGGCGAGGTGCAGCGCCGTCGCCGCCGGCGTGCCGGCGGGCAGGATGAAGCTGGTCAGCGGCGCCAGCGCCGCTGTGGCGGCGTCGATCTGCGCCTCGAGCCATTCGACCTGCGCCGGCACGATACGCAGCGCGCCGTCGATCTCGCCGGGGGTGGCGAGATCGGCGCCGAGGTCGAAAAGGTCGTTCTGGATGCGCGACAGCAACGCGTCGGTCGTCGGCGAGGCGCTCAGCCGCGCCAGGCCGATCGCCGCATTGGCCTCGTCGACGCTGCCCATCACCGCGAAACGCGGGTTGGCTTTCGATCGCCGCGAGCCGTCGACCAGCCCCGAGCTGCCGTCATCGCCGGTACGCGTGTAGATGCGGTTGAGCTTGACCATCGGCTTCCTGACGCGGCGTCGCTCCGGCTCAGGGCCGGTTGATGACGAACAGGATGATGATGAACAGAATCGCCAGCGCTTGGAAGCCCACGCGATAGGTCATCATTTTGTTGGATTGCTGTCCCGTGAGGTCCTTGCCGCGCGCCATGATGATGATGCCGCGCGCCAGCACGCCCAAAGTCGCCAAGGCGGCGAGGACCATGAAGATGATGAGGGTGGCCTGCACGGGCATATCCTGTCGTTAGGCGCGCAACATGGGGGTGGGGGCTGGCGAACGCCAGTGGGCTGCGTGAATGTGGCGCGGGCTGGCTCAGCGAAGCAGGCCGAGCCAGTCGCCCTTCCGCAGCGACTCCACGATGGTCGCGGGGGCGACGCCTTCGTCTCGCAATGCCGCCAGCGTCGCCGCGCGGTCGCGCTTGGCGAGGCGCTTGCCGTCGAGGCCATGGATCAGCGGGTGGTGGTGGTAGCGCGGCTCGGGCAGGCCGAGCAGCGCCTGGAGCAGGCGCTGCGGATGCGCGGCGTCACGCAGGTCGTCGCCGCGGACGACTTCGGTAATCCCCTGCGCCGCATCGTCGACGACGACGGCGAGGGGATAGGCGGTGCCGATATCGGCGCGGGCGACGACGAGATCGCCGAGGCGGCCGGGGTCGACGGGCATCGTGCCATGGGCGGTGTCGATCAGGACCAGCGGGCCGGTCAGCGCCGCCGCGGCGGCGGTGTCGAGCCGCCAGGCGGCGTCAGCGCGGTCAGTGCCGCGCCGGCCGCGACAGGTGCCGGGGTAAAGCGCGCCAGCGGGGCCATGCGGTGCGCCGGCAGCAGCAGCGATATCGGCGCGCGTGCAGGTGCAGGGATAGACGACGCCGAGCACGCGGAGCCGGTCGAGCGCTGCGTCATAGGCGGCGCCGCGATCGGACTGGCGCATCACCGCGCCGTCGATGGCGATGCCGAGCCAGGCGAGGTCCTCGAAAATCGCCGCTTCGAATTCCGGTCGGCAGCGCGTGCGGTCGATATCCTCGATGCGCAGGCGCAGCGTCCCGCCGGCAGCATCGGCGCGGGTCCGCGCCGTCAGTGCCGACAGCGCATGGCCGAGGTGGAGCCGCCCGGTCGGCGACGGCGCAAAACGTGTCGCATAGGTCATGACGCAAGACAGTGGAAACTATCCACAACCAGATGCGGTATTGTCATTTGTCTGACACACGAACTGTTGTATAGCGCGCCAAACCACGGAAATGGCCGCCCCGCGGCCTTGAGTGCGAGAGCACTGTGCGACAGGGCCCGTGGCGCCAGCTTCCCTTGGGGAGGAGCGGCGAAAGCATGTATCATCCCGACGTCCTGTCACCGCCCGACGCCTGTCCGGCGCTGGTGCTCAACGCCGATTACACGCCGCTGAGCTATTATCCGCTGTCGCTGTGGCCGTGGCAGACGGCGATCAAGGCCGCCTTCCTCGAACGCGTCGACATCATCGCCGAATATGATCGCGTCATCCGGTCCCCGCGCTTCGAAATGCGGCTGCCGAGCGTCATCGCGCTGCGCCAATACGTCAAGCCGGCGAGCCATCCGGCGTTCACGCGCTTCAACCTGTTCCTGCGCGATCGCTTCCAATGCCAATATTGCGGGTGCGGCCATGACCTGACTTTCGACCATGTCGTGCCGCGTGCCTATGGCGGCCGGACGACCTGGGAGAATGTCACCACCGCCTGCGCGCCGTGCAACCTCAAAAAGGGCGGCCGGACGCCCGCCGAGGCCCATATGGGCCTGCGCCAGCGGCCGTTCCAACCCTCGACGCACCATCTGCAGGAGAATGGCCGCGCCTTCCCGCCACACTATCTCCACGATACCTGGCGCGACTATCTCTATTGGGACATCGAGCTGCTGGCGTGATCTAGCCCGCCGGCGGGGCCCTACTGCCCGCCGGTGCTGCGCTTGATGATGCGGCCGTCGGGCAGATAGACGGTGTCGGCGGTGACATATTCCCCCTTGGGCGAGCACACGCCGCCGGGGTCCTTGGCACGCATCTTGGCGCAGAACTCGGTATCGGGGCGCTGCTGCTGGGCGGCGAGCGGCGCGGCGAGCACCGCGCCGGCAAGGGCAGCAAGGACAAGATGGCGGAGCGTCTTCATGACGCGTGTCTAGCGCGCGCCGGCTTGCGGGGCCATGAATATTGCCCGCCCGCCATGTTCCCCCTAAGCCGGCGGCGCCGATGGACATTCCGCCCCACGCTTGGCTGACGATCGACCGCGCCGCGCTCGCCGCCAATTGGCAGCGCTTTGCCGCCGCCGCCGGACCCGCCGCCTGTGGCGCCGCGATCAAGGCCGATGGCTATGGGCTGGGGGCGCGGGCAACGCTCGACACGCTGGTGCCGCTCGGCCTGCGCGAGGTTTTCGTCGCGCATTGGGCCGAGGTCGCGGCGCTGCTGCCGCTGCCCGAGGGCGTTCGCGTCGCGGTGCTGCACGGCGTCGGCCCCGCCGACATGGCGGCGGCGCTGGCGCTGCCGGCGGTGCCGGTGCTCGTCACCGCGGCGCAGGTGGCGGCCTGGGCGCCGACCGGGCGGCCATGCGACGTCATGGTCGATACCGGGCTCAACCGCCTCGGGCTCAGCCCCGAAGCGGCAGTGTCGGGGCTGCTCGACGGCCTCGCCATCGATACGCTGCACAGCCACCTCACCTGTTCGGAAGACGCCGCCTCGCTGCACAACGCCCGCCAGCGCGCCGCCTTCGCCGACCTTGCGGCGCGCATTCCGGCACGGCGCTACGCGCTCGCCAACTCGGCCGGCATCGGCCTCGGCGCCGACTACCACTTCGACCTCGTCCGCCCCGGCATCGGCCTCTATGGCGGCGGCCGCGCCCCCGATGGCGGCCGGCTCGCCGCCGTCGCCGGCATCGCCGCGCGCATCCTCCAGCTGCGCGACATCCCCGCCGGCGCCAGCGTCGGCTATGGCGCCACCTGGACCGCGGCGCGGCCGAGCCGCCTCGCCGTGGTCGCGCTCGGCTATGCCGATGGCTATGCGAGATCGCTGTCGAACACCGGCGCTGCGATTGTCGGCGGCGTCCGCTGCCCGGTCGCCGGGCGGGTGTCGATGGACCTGACCGCCTTCGACGTCACCGACGCGCCGCCCCTCGCCGAGGGCGACACGCTCGCCATCGACTTCGACCTCGCCGCCACCGCCGCGGCTTCGGGGCGGTCCGAATATGAGTTGCTCACCGGGCTCGGCAGTCGTTACTCGCGCGTTAGCCGGTGATGGCCGTCCTCATCCCCCTGGTGCACGCGCTGGTCGCCATCGGCGGCGCCGTCATCTCTGTCTTCGCGAGCATCGGCCGGCTGGTGCGCTTCGCCGCGACCGCGCTCGTCCGGCTGGCGACGCCGCCCTGGTATCCGGCGCGGATCCTCGAACAGATGCTCGTCATCGGCTGGTTCTCGCTGCCCGTCGTCGGGCTGACGGCGATCTTCACCGGCTCGGCACTGGCGCAGCAGATCTTCATCGGCGGCAGCCGCTTCAACGCCGCCTCGACGGTGCCCGCCGTCACCGTCATCGGCGTCGTCCGCGAACTGGGGCCGGTGCTCGGCGGGCTGATGGTCGCCGGCCGCGTCGCCTCGGCGATGGCTGCCGAACTCGGCACGATGCGCGTCACCGAACAGATCGACGCGCTGGCGACCTTGCGCACCGACCCCTTCCGCTGGCTGGTGGCGCCACGGCTGGTCGCCGCGGTGCTGACCCTGCCCTTCCTCGTGCTCGTCTCGAACGCGCTCGGCGTCATGGGTGGCTGGCTGCTGGCGACCTTCCGCCTCGGCTTCAATTCGGCGGCGTATCTGGCGACGACGGCGCGCTACCTCCATGTCGACGATGTCGTCTCGTCGCTGGTCAAGGCGGCGGTCTTCGGCTTCATCATCGCGCTGATGGGCTGCTACCATGGCTATCATTCATCGGGCGGCGCCGCCGGCGTCGGGCGGGCGACAACCAACGCCGTCGTCTCGGCGTTCATCCTCATCCTGCTCGCCAATCTCGTCATCACCGTCATCGTCTTCGCGTCATGACGCCGAAGCTGCGCCTTAGCGGGGTGGCCAAGAGCTTCGGCGCCAAGCCGGTGCTGCGCGACGTCTCCTTCGATGTCGCCGCCGGCGAGTCGCTCGTCATCATCGGCGGCTCGGGCACCGGCAAATCGGTGACCTTGAAGTGCATCCTCGGCCTGCTCCGCCCCGACGCCGGGCGCATCGAAGTCGACGGCGCCGACGTCACGGCCTTGCGCGGCGCGGCGCTGGCCCGCCACCTCGCGCGCTTCGGCATGCTCTTCCAGGGCGGCGCGCTGTTCGATTCGCTGCCCGTCTGGGCCAATGTCGCCTTTGCCGTTCCGGGCAGCGCGCGAAGCCGCCGTGCCGCGGCACTCGAGACGCTCGCCAGGGTCGGGCTGGGCAGCGAAGTCGCCGACCTGCGCCCCGCCGAACTGTCGGGCGGCATGCAGAAGCGCGTCGCCCTCGCCCGTGCCATTGCCGTCGCCCCCGAAATCCTGTTCTTCGACGAACCGACCACCGGCCTCGACCCGATCATGGCCGATGTCATTAATTCGCTGATCCGCAAACTGGTTACCGAACAGGCGATTACGGCGGTAACGATCACCCATGACATGGCGAGCGCCCGCAAGATCGCCGATCGCGTTGCCATGCTTTACGATGGCGCGATCATCTGGCACGGTCCCCGCGAGGCTATCGACCGGTCGGGGAATCCCTTTGTGGAACAGTTTGTTGCCGGCCGTGCCGAAGGTCCGATCACCATGGCGGTAAGGCGCGGGTAGCGGCGTCGATGGGGCAGCCACCGCCTTCGGCCGAGCTGGCCTCTCTGCTGGCGCGCGCCGCCACCGGCGACGCCGCGTCGTTCCAGGTCTTTTATGATCGCACTTCGGCGAAGCTGTTCGGGATCGTGTTGCGTATCTTGATCGAACGCGGCGAGGCCGAGGATGTTTTGCAGGATATCTACGTGACGATCTGGCGGAAGGCGGCCGAGTTCGATGCCGCGCGCGCCAGCCCGATCACCTGGGCGGCGACGATCGCGCGCAACCGCGCCATCGACCGGCTGCGGGCGCGCGCCGTGCGCCCGTCGGCGCCGCTCGAGGAAGCCGATCTGGTTGCCGACCCCGGCCCCGACGCCGAAGCACTGCTCGCCGCCGCCGGCGATGCCGCGCTGGTGCAGCGTGCACTCGGTACGCTCGATCCGCGCCACGCCGCCGCCATCCGCGCCTGTTACTTCGAAGGGCTGACCTATGAGGCATTGGCGGCACGCGAGGCGCTGCCCGTCGGCACGCTGAAAAGCTGGGTGCGGCGCGGCCTGATGCGGATGCGCACCATCGTCGAGGGGGCGGCATGACCGGCGCGCTGCCCCTCGATCCCGACGATCTGCCCCCCGATTCGGCGCTGGCGCTCGATTATGCGCTCGGCGCGCTCGATCGCGCCGCGCGTCGCGACGTCGAAACCCGGCTGCGGTCGGACCCGGCGTTCCGCGCGCTTGTCGAAGGTTGGCAGGCGGCACTGGCGCCGCTCGACGCCGAAACCGCGGCGGTGCCACCGCCGGCTGAACTGTGGGACCGCATCGCCGCCGAAGTGACGCCCCGCGCCATTCCCACCGCTGCTCCCGCCGCGGCGCCGGCTCCTGTCCGCCGCAGCCTGTGGGAGAGCCTGGCGCTGTGGCGTGGGCTGGCGCTCGCCGGTACCGCCGCCGCCGCGATCGCCTTCGCTGCCGTGCTGGCGCCGGCGCCGGCGCCGCCGGGCGTGCTGGTGGCGCGCCTCGCCGCCGCCGACGGCACGCCGCTGCTCTCCGCCGCCTATGATCCCTTGCGCGGCGCCGTCGTGCTGACCCCCGCCACCGAAGCCGAGCACAAGGGCAAGAGCCCCGAACTCTGGGTGATCGAAGGCGACAAGCCGCCGCGTTCGCTGGGGCTGATCGATATCGACGGCGCCAATGCCCATGTCATTCCGCGCGATCGCATCGCCGGGCTGAAGCCGGGATCGACCCTGGCGATCTCGATCGAACCGCTGGGGGGCTCGCCGACCGGCGCGCCGACGGGACCGATCGTCGCAACCGGCACGCTGTCGGCGATCTGACGCAAGGGTCATTGCGTCCGCGACAGCGCGACGCAGCCACCATGGCTGCAACTGTCATCATTTTGCCGGCGTAACTCGGTTGTCCGCTTCCGGACGTTCAACCCCGAGGATCCGTTCGATGTCGCTTCCCCGTTTCGCGCTGCGCAGCGCGCTGTTCGCCATTGCCGCCGCCGGGCTCGCTCCCGCCACCGCCCAGATGGCCGGCAAGCCCGTCACTGTCGGCGGCGCGCCGATGTACCCGACCAAGGACATCATCGACAACGCCGTCAACTCGAAGGACCACACGACGCTCGTCGCCGCGGTCAAGGCCGCCGGCCTCGTCGACACGCTCAAGAGCGCCGGGCCGTTCACCGTCTTCGCGCCGACCAACGCCGCCTTCGCCAAGCTGCCCGCCGGCACGGTCGAAACGCTGCTCAAGCCCGAGAACAAGGCGACGCTGACCGGCATCCTGACCTATCACGTCGTGCCCGGCCGCGTTTCGGCCGCCGATCTCGTCGGCCAGATCAAGGCCGGCGGCGGCAGCGCGACGCTCACCACCGTCCAGGGCGGCACGCTTACGGCGTCGCTGATGGGCAAGACCGTCATGCTGACCGACGCCAAGGGCGGCACCGCGCATGTCACCATCGCCGATGTGGGCCAGTCGAACGGCGTCATCCACGTCATCGACGGCGTCGTCCAGCCGTAAGGAACCGTGGCGGGGCCGCCGGCTTAACCGACGGCCCCCATGCGCTACTTTCCGCTCCTGTTCGTGCTGCTGGTGCTCGCCCTGACCGGCTGGGCGGCGCGCGACTGGGCACGACGCCACCCCGAGCATCTGCCCTGGACGCCGCTCGATCTGGCGGCGCCGATCGGCATGGCAACCCGCGACAAGCTGCGGGCGCTGGAGCGCGACCCCGCCGGCTGCCGCCGCCTGCTCGCCGCCGCCGGTGTCATGACGCGGCCGCCGCCCGATCGGGTGCCACCGCGGCGTGAATGCGCCACCGACGCCGCGCTGCGGGTGACGCAGGTCGGCGCCGGCCTTGACCCCGCGGACCTGACGCTCAGCTGCCCGATGGTGGCGGCGCTGGTCATCTGGCAGCGGCGGGTGGTGGCGCCGGCGGCGCTGCGTCATTTCGGCGCGCCGCCCGAAGCGATCGGCAACATCGGCAGCTGGAACTGCCGGACGATCGCCGGATCGACGACGCTTTCGGAACATGCCCGTGCCAATGCCCTCGACGTCGCGGCGGTGACGACCCGCGATGGCCGGCGCGCCGCCGTGCTCGCCGATTGGCGGCGCGATGACGCGCGCGGCCGCTTCCTGCGCGAGATCCGCGATGGTGCCTGCCAATTGTTCAGCGTCGTGCTTTCACCCGACCATAATGCCGCTCATGCCGACCATCTGCATCTCGACATGGGCCGCGCGCGGGTCTGTCGATAGGCTCAATGCCGCGGCGCCGGCCGCAAGCGCTTCGCCACCTCGGCGCGCGCCGATACCGGTGCCACAAAGCCCGGCGGCACCGCGGCATGCGCCGCCAGCAATGCCGTCAACAGCAGCAGCGTGATCATCGGCGGTCCCTTCACCCGCCGTCGCGCCCCAGGCAGCGGCGCCCGGCAAGCGGCGGGCGTCGCGGTTGCAGCTCGCGTCGTGCTAGAAACGCGGCGATGCTCGCGCCGCTTCAGGCCCTGATCGATCTCGTCCTGCCGCCGCGCTGCCCGGCGTGCCGCCGCATCGTCGATGGCGACGATCGTTTCTGTGGCGACTGCTGGCAGCAGCTCGTCTTCATCACCGCGCCGCAGTGCGCGCGCTGCGGCGACCCCTTCGACCATGATCTCGGCGCCGGCGCGCTGTGCGGCGCCTGCCTCGCCGCGCTGCCGCGCTATGACAGCGCCCGCGCCGCGCTTGTCTATGGCGGTCCGGCGCGCGATGTCATCCTGGGGCTGAAGCATGGCGACCGCCAGCATCTGGCGCGGCTGATGGCGCGGGCAATGGCGCGCGCCGCGGGGCCGATGCTCGAGGCGGCGGCGGCGCCGCTGCTGGTGCCGGTGCCGCTGCACTGGACGCGGCTGGTGCGCCGCGGCGCCAACCAGGCGGCGCTGATCGCCGCGGCGCTGCGGCGGCAGACCGGCGCCGAGCTGGCGCTGTTCGCACTCATTCGGGCGCGGGCGACGCCGGCGAGTCGCGGCCTCGGCCGCGCGGCACGGGCGCGCAACGTTCGCGGCGTCTTTCGCGTCGCCGACAAGGCACGCGTTACGGGCCGCCGCGTCATCCTTGTCGACGACGTCCTGACGACGGGCGCGACCGCCGAGGCCTGCGCGCGGGTACTGCGCCGCGCCGGCGCCGCCGAGGTGCATGTCTTGACTTTTGCGCGCGTCGTCCGACATCCTTGAGCGTTGTGGTTGATGTGCGTACCGCCATCCCACGGAGTTTCCACGAGCCATGGCCAAAGTCGAGATCTACACCAAGTTTCTCTGCCCCTATTGCGCGCGGGCGAAATCGCTTCTCGGCAAGAAGGGCGCCGACTTCGAGGAATATGACATCTCGACCGGCGGCCCGAAGCGCGCCGAGATGCTCGAACGCGCCAATGGCGGCGCCACCGTGCCGCAGATCTTCATCGACGGTCGCCACATTGGCGGCAGTGACGAACTCGCCGCGCTCGACCGCGCCGGCGAGCTCGACGCGCTGCTCGCCGCCTGACCGTGAAGATCGGGCTGGTCCAGCCGACGACCGGCATCGATCCACAGATCGAAGCGGCGGCACTGGCCGGGGCGATCGCCGCCTTGGCGGCGGATGGCGCCGAGATGGTGTTCACGCCGGAAATGAGCGGTTGTCTCGACCGTGACCGCGCCCGCGCCGCGGGAACGATCGTCGCCGAGGCCGATGACATGGTGCTGGCGGCGGTGCGCGAGGCCGCGGCGGCGGCCGGTGTCTGGGTCCACCTCGGCAGCCTGGCGCTGCAGAGTAACGACGGCCGCTTCGTCAACCGCGGCTTCCTGATCGACGCGACAGGCGCCATCCGCGCCCGCTACGCCAAGATCCACCTTTTCGACGTCGATCTGCCGAACGGTGAAAGCTGGCGCGAGTCGTCGGCCTATGCGCCGGGCGACACCGCCGTCGTCGCTGCCACCCCCTGGGGGCCGCTCGGGCTGAGCATCTGCTATGATCTGCGCTTTCCGGCGCTCTATCGCGCGCTCGCCGAGGCCGGCGCCACCATGCTCTCGATCCCGGCGGCGTTCACCCGCCAGACCGGGCGGGCGCACTGGCATGTGCTGCAGCGCGCCCGGGCCATCGAGACCGGCTGCTTCGTCATCGCCGCGGCGCAGACGGGAAACCATGCCGATGGCCGCGAGACCTTCGGCCATAGCCTCATTGTCGCGCCCTGGGGCGAGGTGCTGCTCGACATGGGCGAGGCGCCGGGCTCCGCGATCTGCGAGATCGACCTCGCCGCCGTCGCCGAAGCCCGCGACCGGGTGCCGGCGCTGCGCCATGCCCGGCCCTTCACGGTCAGCAACGCATGATCGTCTTCGATCTGAAATGCGGCTCCGGCCATGTTTTCGAAGCCTGGTTCGGCTCGTCGGCGGATTATGAATCGCAGCAAGCGCGGGGGCTGGTCGCCTGCCCGCTGTGCGATTCGGCCGAGGTGACCAAGGCGGCGATGGCGCCGGCGGTGCCCGCCAAATCGAACCGCGGCGGCGGCGCGGTGCCGATGGCGGCGGGCAACGACGACGGCATGGCGCGGCTGCTGGCGATGCAACGCGAGATGGAGGCGAATTCCGACTATGTCGGCCGGCGTTTCGCCGCCGAAGCGCGTGCGATCCATGACAATGGCGAGACCCGCGCCGTCCATGGCGAAGCGACCCTCGCCGAGGCGCGGGCGCTGGTCGAGGACGGCGTGCCGCTGCTGCCGCTGCCCTTCCGTCCGCTGGCGCGATCCGACGCCTGAGCAATTCCCAGCGGCGCGGCTTTGTGGCATGGGCGTTGCCCCAAGCACCCGTAGCTCAGCAGGATAGAGCAGCGGTTTCCTAAACCGGAGGTCACAGGTTCGAATCCTGTCGGGTGCACCAATTAGGTTCCCTTGTCGGTGTGGTTGTGTACCATATCGGCAAGGGAACCAAAATCCTCCGCCTTTCCCCGGGGCTTTGCGGAGGATGGACTTTCCGAAAGAGGCCGCTGAGGTCTCTGTCAGCGGCCATTGAGCGGCCGATTCTGCCGCGCGTCTCGGGCGCGGCGGAACAGACCTCACGGCGATTCTGGCGGTGGGGTCAGGCGCTCGGCTGCTGAAGCAGCATGGCGTGCTGGGCTTGCCAGGCGGCAGGAAGCTCAGCGGTGATCAGCCGCCTGGCGGTCAGCGACGCCGGCTGCTTCCCGCCGAGCGCGGCGCGGATGATGTCAGGGTCCAGCCAGCTGATGCGGAGGAGTTGTGCGAACCGCTTGCGGCACATGCCGTGCTGCTGGGCGATGTCCTTGATGGTCAGCCTGGGGTTGGCGAACAACAGGTCCCTTGTCGCGAACGCTTCGGCCAGCAACTGCACGAGCCGCTCGTCGCGTTGCGGGGCGGCGGCCGGACGGGCGGCCGGGCTCAGCACCACCAGGCGCGCTTCCTTGTACATCTTGATGCGGACGATAGGGGCGGTGAGGGTGATGCTTGCCGGCTGGGCTGCTGGATCGATCGACTCGGTGCGAAGCTTCAGGTTGACCGCGGTGTCGGTCAGGTCGAGCCGCTCAAGCAGCATGCGGGCTGCGCCGGTCCTGGTGCTGCTGCTGTCCAGCAGACTCGCGAGGCGGCTTGCCTCCGCAGTCGCTCTCTGGATGTGACTGGGCTCCGTCGCACCGATAGCGTCACAGACCTTGTTGGCGTTGGTGAGGAACGCCACCAGCCGGTTGACCACGATCTGCTCAAGGTCATGCGCCGGCACCCGCCAAGCTGGGATGGCGTCGCTGTCTGGTCCCAGCTTCTGGGTGGTGTAGTAGCGATAGCGCTTCGCCCCCTTGTTGGTCTGGCTGGGGGTCATGCGCCGGCCATGGCCATCATAGAGGATCGAGACCAGCATCGCCTCTGAGCGGCGGTACTGCTGTCCTTTGGTGTTGGGACCCTTGGCGTGGAGCTTGGCCTGCACCTGGTCCCAAAGGTCTTTGGGGATGATGGCTGGGTGCTCGCCGGGGTAGGCCGCGCCTTTGTGGACGATCTCGCCGCGATAGACCCGGTTCTGCAGCAGGTAGAACAGCGCGCCTCGGCGGAACGCGATGCCGCCCTGTCCGTCGTCAGAACATTTGGCTCAACTCGCGGTGTAAATTAGCGGAGCGCGGGCC
>LJHX01000045.1 GCA_001295935.1 alpha proteobacterium AAP81b | reverse complement strand
GTGCTCGTCGCCCTTGCGCGCGGGCCGTCGGCGGCGCCGGCGGTCGTCGTGGCGCGCGCCTGCCGCGCCGCGCGCGACCTCGATTGCAGCGCGGTGCGTGCGGCGGCCGATACGATGCTCGGCCCCCGGCCGCCGCTGACGACCCCCGGCCTCGCGCCGCAACTTGCCGCACGGCTGCTCCCCGATGGCACCCGCGGCGCCGTCCGCACGACGATCGATTATGATATTCAAAGGCTTGCCATCGACGCGCTGACCCGCCAGCTGACCGCCATCGGCGCCCGCAACGCCCGCGATGGCGCCGCGGTCGTCGTCGACAATGCCAGCGGCGAGATACTTGCCTGGGTCGGCTCGGCGGGGCCGCAGTCGACGGCGGGCGAAGTCGATGGCGTCACTGCACCGCGCCAGGCTGGATCGACGCTCAAGCCCCAGCTCTACGCGCTGGCGATCGAGCGCCGCCTGCTCACCGCCGCCTCGGTGCTGCGCGACGAACCCGTTGATCTCGATACCGCTTCCGGCCTCTACATCCCGCAGAATTACGATCGCAGCTTTCGCGGGCCGGTATCGGTGCGCTCGGCGCTCGGCAACAGTCTGAACGTGCCGGCGGTGCGGGCGCTGCTGCTCGTCGGCGTCGATGGCTTCCGCGATCGCCTCTATGATGTCGGCTATCGCGGCATCAACCGCGAGGGCGATTACTATGGCTTCTCGCTCGCCCTGGGGTCGGCCGAGGTGACCATGCTCGAACAGGCTGCGGCCTTCCGCGCGCTGGCGCTGGGGGGGCGGGCGGGGGCCTTGCGGGTGGTTCCCGGGGCGGCGCCGGGGCTGAAACAGGTCATCGATCCTGGCGCTGCAGCGATCGTTCGGGATATCCTCAGCGATCCCGCCGCGCGCACCGCGACGTTCGGCGAGGACAATGGCCTCGAACTGCCCTTCGCCGCTGCGGTCAAGACCGGCACGTCGAAGGCGCTGCGCGACAATTGGTGCATCGGCTTCACCCGCCGCTTCACCGTCGCCGTCTGGGTCGGCAATTTCGAGGGCGACCCGATGGTCGGCGTTTCGGGCACCAGCGGCGCGGCGCCGGCCTGGGCAGCGATCCTGCGCGGCCTCCACCGTGATACCGATACGGGCTTCGCGCTGCCCCCCGGCGTCATCACCGCCCCCGTCCGCTTCGCCCCCGCCATCGAGCCGCCGCGCCGCGAACTCTTCCTCGCCGGCACCGAGCAGCCGGTGATCGCCGTCACCGATCCCGCCACGGCGCGCCCGCGCCTGCTCAGCCCTGCCGACGGTACGGTGGTGGCGATCGATCCCGATATCCCGATGCCGCGCCAGCGCGTCACCATCCGCGCGCAAGGGTCGCTGCCGGGGTTGCACCTGACGCTCGATGGCAGGCGCCTCGGCAGCGGGCTGACGGCGTTATGGGCGCCGATTCCCGGCGTCCATGTCGTCGCGCTGACCGATGGTCGCCACGTCCTCGACCGCGCCCGGCTGGTGGTGCGCTAGCCGCCGACGGTCAGGCGCACGCGATCCTGATAAAAGGCGATGTACCCGGCGATCCCCGCGACTTCGGCATAGGGCGTCGCATAGCACCAGGCGACGGCTTGCCCGTCGCCGCCGGCAAGCGCGAAATAATCGGCTTCGCCCTTGTACGGGCAGAAGCTGCGCGGCGTGGCGGCGGCGACGAGCGTGCCGGCGACGATGGCTTCGGGCGGGAAGTAGAAGACCAGCCCATGGCCCTGTTCGTCGACCAGCAGGGTCCGTTCGCTTGTCGCGACCAGCGCCGCACCGGCGTGCACGGTGACGCGGTTGCGCCGCCGCAGCAGGTCGACGCGGTAATCGGGGCGCTCGATGAAGCCGGAAGGGCGCATGGGAAGGGTCCTTTCGGGGTCAGTCGGCGCGCAGCGCGCGGTCGACGAGCAGCGTGTCGGTATGCATGTCGAAACGCTTGAGCTTGCCGTCGGCGATGCGCCAGACATGGGCGAAGGCGGCGTGCATCGCCTTGCCGGTGGCTTTCGAGCGTCCCGAATAGGCACCGAGGCTGACGACGCGGTCGCCTTCGACAAGGTAATCGTCGGCGACGGCGGCGAAATCGTCCCAGTCGCGCAGCAGCGGCACCAGCAGCTTCTCGACGACATCCTGCGGCCGCGTCCAGGTGCCGCCGTAATAGGGAAAGCCCCGGGCTTCGGTCCATTCAAGGTCGGGGTGGAGCAGCGCGACGACGCCGGGAACGTCACCGGCGGCGACGGCGGCATAGAAGCCGCGAACGAGATCGATGTTCATCGTCATGGCAAAGGCCTTTCAGAACAGGGGTGGTACAAGGGGGGGATCAGGCGGTGGCCGGGCGCTTGCCCTTGAAGAGCAGCGTCATGAAGGCGAGGTCGAAGCCGCGCGGCAGGATTGGCGCCGTGCCCATGACGATGCCGGCGACCGGCCCGATGATCACCGAGCGGCGGCGGCGGCGGACGGCGCTCATCACCGCGCGGGCGACCGTCGCCGGCCCGACCGTCGGGAACAGCTTGTGGACGAGCGTCGACTTGAGATCGGCCTTGCCGGCGGTGCCGAAGCTGGTGCGCACCGCCGGCGGGTGGATCGCCGAAACCGAAACGCCGAAGCCGCGCAGCTCGCTGTCCATGGCGATGCTGAGGTTGGTGACAAAGGCCTTGGATGCGGCATAGGCGGCGAAATAGGGCGTCGGCCGGGTGGCGACGGCGGCCGAAAGATTGACGATCGCGCCCGCGCCGCGCGCCTTCATGCCGCGCGCCGCCCAATGGCTGATCCGCGCCAGCGCGTTCATGTTGAGCCGCAGCATCGCGTCGAGCCTGGCCCAGTCGGCATCGACAAAGGCGCCCGAGGCACCCTGGCCGGCATTGTTGACGACGACGTCGGGCCGATAGCCGCGCGCGTCGAGGTCGGCGAGAAAGGCGTCAAGGGCGACCGGGTCGGCGAGGTCGACCGCGGCGATTTGCGGGCGGATCGCGCCGGCGATCGAGGTGGCGGCGGCGCGCAGCCGCGCTTCGTCGCGGGCGACCATCAAAATGGCCGCGCCTTCCGCGGCGGCCTGGCGGGCGATTTCGAGGCCGATGCCTTCGCTGGCGCCGGTGATGAGATAGGTCGTGGTCATGGCAAGTCTCCGGGATGGGGGTGGGGGCAGCCGGGCCGCGACGGCGCGCGACCCGGACGGCAAGGCCGATCAGCCGATCGTGGCGGCGAGGAAGCCAGCGATCGCCGCGCCGATTTCGGCGGCGTGGGTTTCAAGGGCGAAATGGCCGGTATCGAAGAAGCGGATATCGGCCCTGGGCAGGTCGCGCTTGAAGGCTTCGGCGCCGGCGGGCACGAAGAACGGATCGTTCTTGCCCCAGACGGCGAGCAGCGGCGGTTGCTGGGCGCGAAAATAGGCCTGGAAATCGGCGTACGCCGCGACGTTCGAGGCATAGTCGAGCAGCAGGTCGAGCTGGATCTCGTCATTGCCGGGGCGGGCAAGATAGAAATCGTCGAGGCTGCGGCCGTCGGGCGAAACGCGCGACGCATCGGCGCCATGGGTATATTGGAACAGCGTCGTTTCGGGCGCCAGGAAGCCGCGCAGCGCGGCGCGGTTCTCGTCGGTCGGGTTGGCCCAATAGGCCTGGACCGGGTTGAAGGCTTCCGAAACGCCTTCGAGATAGGCGTTGCCATTCTGGGTGATGATCGCCGTGATGCGCTCGGGGTGCCTGGCGGCGATGCGCAGGCCGATGGGCGCGCCATAGTCGAAGATGTAGAGGGCGAAGCTGGCGAGACCGAGGACTTCGGTGAAGCGGTCGATGGTGTTCGCGATGTTGTCGAAGGTATAGGCATAGGCGTCGCGCGCCGGCATCGCCGATTGGCCGAAGCCCGGCAGGTCGGGGGCGATGATGTGATAGCGGTCGGCGAGCTGCGGGATCAGATCGCGAAACATGTGGCTCGACGTCGGGAAACCGTGCAGCAGCAGCAGCGTCGGGCGGCTGGCGTCGCCGGCTTCGCGGTAGAAAATGTCGATCCCGTCGACGGCGACGGTGTGGAAACGAACGCTCATGGCAATCTCCTTCAGGGGGTGCGGCGAGCCGCGACCGGCCCGTGACCGCCAGATAGGAGGTTCCAATTTCGCGCAGAATATGGTCGTTGTTGAAGCCTGACTTCCGCAATATGGAAGGGTAATGGACCGCTTCGATGCCATCCGCACGCTGATCGCCGCCGTCGATGGCGGCAGCCTGTCGGCGGCGTCGCGGCGGCTCGGCACGCCGCTGCCGACCGTCAGCCGCAAGGTTTCGGAGCTTGAGGCACATCTCGGTGCGCAGCTGCTGGTCCGCACCAGCCGCAAGCTGATCCTGACCAATGCCGGCGCCGATTTCGTCGCCGCCGCACGGCGCCTGCTCGACGCGCTGGGCGAGGCCGAGCGCGCCGCGAGCGGCGAATATCAGACACCGCGCGGCGAGTTGCTGGTGACGGCGTCGCTGCGCTTCGGCAAGGCGATGCTGACCCCGGTGGTGCTCGATTTCCTCGCCGCCTACCCGCAAGTCAGCGTCCGCATCATCGCCGCCGATACGATCGTCGATCTCGTTGAAAATCATGTCGATGTCGCGGTCCGCATCGGCCGGCTGCCCGACAGCAACCTGGTGGCGCGCCGCGTCGGCGAAACGCGCTGGCTGATCTGCGCCAGCCCCGATTATCTCGCCCGGCGCGGCACGCCGCAACACGCCGAGGACCTCGAAGACCATGACTGCATCGCCTTCGAAGGCTTGCAGCCGGTGCGGTCCTGGACGCTCGGCACCGGCGCGGCGGCGCGCACCATCGCGATCCGCCCGCGCTTCGGCGGCAACACCGCCGATGCGGTGATCGAGGCCGCCTGCGCCGGCGTCGGCATCGCCCGGCTGCTGTCCTACCAGGCCGCCCAGGCGATCGCCGCGGGGCAATTGGTGACGCTGCTCGACAGTTGTTCGCCGCCGCCGATGCCGGTGCACCTCGTCCACGCCGGCCAACCGGTGCTGCCGCTGAAGCTGCGGGCGTTTCTGGATTTCGTCGCGCCGCGGCTGCGCGCCAGCCTGGCGGCGCCGATGGCCTGAGGCCGCGCGCGGGTAGTGGCGCTTGTGGCGCGTGGCTCCCCGGGCAGGATTCGAACCTGCGACCATTCGATTAACAGTCGAATGCTCTACCGCTGAGCTACCGAGGAACAGCGCGAGGCGCGGGCTATAGCGGCGTGTCCGGCGCGCCGCAAGAGGCGCCGGCGGGGCTTTTCAGCTGGCGAATTGTTCGACGATCACCCGGTCGTCGAGCGCCGAGCCGGGATCGAAAAGCAGTTGCAGCGCCACACTCTTGTCCGACGCGATGCGGACGCTGGCGACGTCGCGGACCTCGCGCTGGTCGGCGACCGCCGAGACCGGGCGCTTGGCGGCCTCGCGCACGGCGAATTCGATGACGCTTGCCTGGGGCAGCAGCGCGCCGGTCCAGCGCCGCGGGCGGAAGGGGCTGATCGGCGTCAGCGCCAGCAGATCGGCCTGCAGCGGCAGGATGGGCCCGTGCGCCGACAGATTATAGGCGGTCGATCCCGCCGGCGTCGCCACCAGCACGCCGTCGCAGATCAGTTCCTCCATCCGTACCTGGCCGTCGATGGCGATGGCGATCTTGGCGGTCTGGCGGGTTTCCCGCAGCAGCGAGACTTCGTTGATCGCGGGCGAGGTGACGATCTCGCCGCCAACGGTGGTGGCCGTCATCAGCAGCGGGTGGAGCTTGAAGGCGCGCGCCGCGGCGAGGCGCTCGGGCAGGCGGTCGACGGCGAATTCGTTCATCAAAAAGCCGACGGTGCCGCGGTTCATGCCATAGACCGGGCGCAGATTGCCCGCCGCCATGGCTTCGTGGAGGCAGTGCAGCAGGAAGCCGTCGCCGCCGAGCACGATGACAATATCGGCCTCGGCCGGCGCGACGAAGCGATAGCGTTCCTTCAGCGCGCGCGCGCCGGCCTCGGCGACATGGGTGTCCGACACCTGCAACGCCAGGCGCGGTTCAGCCAATGACAAAACGCGCGGTTCAGCCACCGGTGACGCTCATGTGGCGGCGGACCGCCGGCGCGGCGCCGCGCCGATCGATGACGAAGTCATGGCCCTTGGGCTTGCGGGCGATCGCTTCGTCGAGCGCGGCGTCGAGCACGTCGTCGTCGCCGCTGGCGCGGACGACACGGCGCAGGTCGGCGACATCGTCCTGGCCGAGGCACATGTAGAGTTGCCCGGTCGCCGTCAGCCGGACGCGGTTGCACGCCTCGCAGAAATTGTGCGTCAGCGGGGTGATGAAGCCGAGGCGCTGGCCGGTTTCGGCGATGCGGACATAGCGCGCCGGGCCGCCGGTGCGGTCGGGCAGGTCGACCAGCGTGAAGCGCGTCGCCAGATCGGCGCGGACGCGGCTGAGCGGCAGATAATGATCGGCGCGGTCGCCGTCGATTTCGCCGAGCGGCATGGTTTCGATCAGCGTCAGATCATGACCGCCCGCCGCGGCAAAGGCGAGCATCGTGTCGATCTCGCCGTCATTCTCGCCGGCCAGCGCCACCATGTTGAGCTTGACCTTGAGTCCCGCCGCCGTCGCCGCGGTGATGCCGTCCAGCACCTGCGGCAGCCGGCCCCAGCGGGTGATGCGGGCGAAACGCTCGGGATCGAGGGTGTCGAGGCTGACGTTGACGCGGCGCACGCCGGCGGCGGCGAGATCGGCGGCGTGGCGCCCCAGCTGCGAGCCGTTGGTGGTCAAGGTCAACTCGTCGAGGCCGTCACCGATCAGTCGCCCGAGGCGGCGGACAAGGTCGATGATGCCGCGGCGGACGAGCGGTTCGCCGCCGGTCAGCCGGATGCGGCGCGTGCCGCGGCGCACGAAGGCGGTGACCAGCCGGTCGATTTCCTCGAAGCTCAGCACCTCGGCGCGCGGCAGGAAGGTCATGTTTTCCGACATGCAATAGACGCAGCGAAAGTCGCAGCGGTCGGTCACCGAGACGCGAAGATAGGTGATCGCCCGGCCGAAGGGATCGACCAGCGGCGGGGCGGCGGGGCGCTGCAGGGCGGTGGCGGGCATGGAGACCGGCAATTTGGGGGTTGCCGGCGCGGAAGTCCAGCATTGCCGCCGCGCGGTCGGTCAGCGGCTTTTTCGGGGCAGCCCGCGGTTGTCAATCAAAACGCAGCATTTCTGCGAATATCCTTTCCGCCCCGCCATGCTAGGTTTGTCTCGATGACTGCAATCGCCGAACCCGTGCTGATCGTTTCGCCGCGCTACGCCGACGAACTGGCGGTGCTGGTACCCGCCGCCGGGATGGTGGCACGTATCGAGCGCCGCCCCGATCGCGTCGCCGAGCGGCTCGACGCCGAGCCGATCCGTGTCGTCGTTGTCGATGCGCGCGGGGCGCTGACGCAGGGGCTGGCGGCGGCGCGATCGCTCGGGGTCACGATCGACGCGCGCCATGGCGCGATGCTCGTGCTGCTGTCGCGCGGCGATGGCGATGCCGCCGCCGCGGCGCAGGATGCCGGCGCCACCGGCGTGCTGGTCAGCCCCTTCGGCGAGGCGGCCTTTGTCAGCGCGCTGCGCCTCGCGGCGCGCCAGGCCGAGCGCCTCGCCGTCGCCGCCTCGACCGATGCCGAAGCCGAGCTGCGCCGCCAGGACCCGCTGACCGGGCTCGCCACCGCCGACCAGCTGCAGGATTGGCTGGCGCCGCGACTGGCGGCGGCGACGCCGGCCTTTGTGCTGATCGTCGGCGTCGGGCGGGTCGCCCAGATCAACGCCGCCTATGGCCGGGTCGTCGCCGATCGCGTGTTGTCGGCGGTCGCCCAGCGCATGGGCCAGATCGTCGATGGCCGCGGCGTGCCGGGGTCGCGGCTGCTGGCGCGGCTGGCGGCGGCGGAGTTCGCCGTGGCGCTGGCGGGCGACGTCGGCCTGCTCGACGCGACGCGGCTGGCGCAGCTGCTGACCGGCGCCTTCGACCGGCCGTTCCTGATCGACGACCATGTCATCCATCTGTCGGTGCGGATCGGCATCGCCGGCCATGCCGAAGGCGGCGGCGGCGATCCCGGCGCTCCCGCCGGCTGGATCCGCAAGGCGAGCGCCGCGCTGGCGGCGGCGCGCACCGGCGACGCCGGCACCATCGAGATCTTCCGCGCCGATCCGACCGGCGATCCGCTGACCCGTCTCGCCGATCTCGAGGCCGATCTCCACGATGCCATCGCCGGCGACGCCATCACCCTGTTGTTCCAGCCGCAGCTGGCGCTGGCGAGCGGCCGCATCGTCGGCGTCGAGGCGCTGGTGCGCTGGGATCACCCGCAACTGGGGCTGCTGCCCGCCGAAACGCTGTTCGAAACCGCCGCCTCGGCGGAGCTCGCCATCCGCCTCGGCCGCCATATTCGCGCCCGCGCGTTGGCGCTGGCGGCGGCATGGACGGGGACGATGGCGCAGCTGCGACTGTCGCTCAACGTCACCGCCGCCGATCTTGCCGATGCCGGTTTCGTCGAGGCGCTGGAGGCGGCGATCGATGCCTCGGGGCTGCCGCGGCGGCGGCTGACGCTCGAAGTCACCGAAGGCGCGTTGATCGACGATATGCGCGGCGCCATGAACCTGCTGTCGTCGCTGCGCGCCACCGGCGTGCGCGTGGCGCTCGACGATTTCGGCACCGGCTATTCGT
This sequence comes from alpha proteobacterium AAP81b, assembly GCA_001295935.1. GTDB lineage: Bacteria > Pseudomonadota > Alphaproteobacteria > Sphingomonadales > Sphingomonadaceae > Sandarakinorhabdus. The sequence continues at coordinate 42,260 of LJHX01000045.1, read as the reverse complement.
CGCTGGCGTGGATGGCGATGCTGCCGGTCGATGTCATCAAGCTCGATCGCAGCTTCACCCTGGGGTTGACCGGTTCTCCGCGCGAGCGCGTCGTCGTCGAAACCGTCGTGCGGCTGTCGAAGCAGCTCGGGTTCACCGTCGTCGCCGAGGGCGTCGAGGACGAGGCGCAGTTCGAGGCGGTGCGGCTGGCCGGCTGCGACGCCGTGCAGGGCTTCAAGGTGGCGGCGCCGCTCGGGCTGGTGGCGCTTGGCGACTTCTGCGCCGGCTGGGAAGTGCGCGAGCTCGGCTGAGGCCCCGCGCTGGCGCGGCAGCGCCGCAGCGCGCCGTCAGCGCGGCAGCGTTCGTCCGCACGGCCCGATCGCCGCCAGCGCCGCCTGCCAGTCGGCGGCAAGTGCCGCATCGCCGGCGACGGCGTCGGGCCGCGCCGGCAAGAAACAGGCGAGACGATATTGCAGCAGCGTTTCGGGGCGGACCTCGGTGGCGGCATCGTCGATGACGTCGCCGCGCGCCACCGCCACCCGGCGGCGCTCGCCGGGGCGGGTGGTGACGACGAGCGCGACGGTGCCGCCGTCGCGGGTGGTCAGGAAGAACTGGCTTTCGCTTTCGCCGGGCACGGTGCCCTCGCCGCGGAAGCCATTGGCGACGCCGGTCGGCTGCGGCACATCGCCGCTGCGTGCCGCGGTGGCGATGGCGCGGATGCGGGCTTCGAGGCCCGGCGTCGCCGGCTGCAAACCGGCGCCGGCGACCAGCCGGGTGGCGCCATCGGTCGCGGGCGCGTCGAGCCAGGCAAGCACCGCGGCGCCCTGCGGGCGCGGCAGCTTGCCGCGGGCATCGCGCGGCGCGTCCCACAGCCAGGTCAGCGTCGCGGGGACGGCGGCCGGCGCGACGATCGCCGCATCGGTGCGCGCGGTGACGAGCAGCCGCGTCCGGCCGGGGGCGAGCCCCGGGGCTGCCTTGTCGGCGATGCGCTGGGTGGCGACGATGGTGGCGCGGATGATCACGGGCGCCGCCAGCGTGAGATCGGCGACATCGGCGAAGGCGAGCGCCGGGGCGGGCAACGGTGGCACGGGTGGCGGTGGTGCGGGCGCGGCGGCGGCGAGAGCCGCGGCGATTGGGGCCAACAAAATGGCCATCCGTGCCATTTTCGGCGCGACGGCGATGGCGTAGACAGGCACGCGAAGGGACATGGCGCTGGCGATACGCCGCGCCGCCCGCGGCGGCAACCGCCAGATTCTGACATCACACACGCTGATTGGGTCATGAAGGCTGTGGATATCCGCGCGAGGGCGCAACAATCGCCGGAAACGGATATTTTGTTGCTGAAATGCGGCGTTTCGGCACAAAGCGGTTGCGAGGCCCGCGTCGATGCGCTTTAAGGTTTGACGGGAGAGGGAGCGGATGGCGTCCGAAGGGCGTTTTCGGCGTCATGGGCGCCGTTTCGTTCGTTCCGATTTTTGCAGTTTGTCGAGGGGAGTGTCCCGTAACTCATGGCTTACGCTGATAATCAGGGCATGAGCAGAAACCGGATGATGGCGCTTGGCGGGGTTGCCCTGCTGCACGTCATCCTGGGATATGCATTGATTACCGGGCTGGCGCTCAAGGTCGTCAAGGCCATTGTCAATCCGCTTGAAGCGGTCGACATCAAGGAAGAGGCGCCGCCGCCCGAGGAGCCGCCGCCGCCGCCGCCCAAGGACATCGAGATTCCGCCGTACGTGCCGCCGCCCGAGGTTTCGGTGCAGTCGGACGCGCCGCCGCCGCCGACGATCAGCACCAGTTCGGTGCCGCAGACGGCGCCGCCGGTGTTCACCCCGCCGGCACCGCCCGCCGCGCCGCCCGCGCCGCCGCCACCGGCGCCGCCTACCAATCCGACCGATCGCGGTCGCGGCAACACCATCGGCCCCGACGATTATCCCGATGCGTCGCGGCGCGCCGAGGAAACCGGCGTCGTGCGCATCACCATCACCGTGGCGCCCGATGGCCGCGTCAGTCAGTGCGCCGTCACCGCGTCGAGCGGTTTCCCGCGGCTCGACGAGGCGACCTGCCGCGTCGTGCAACGCCGCTGGCGCTACAATCCGGGCACCCGCGACGGCAAGCCGGTCGACGCGACGGTTTCCAAGAAGGTGACCTGGAAGCTCGAGGATGCCCGCTGATCACCCCGCTGATCACCCTGCCGGCGGCGACGGCGGCAAGGCTTGGCCAACGCTCTGAACCCAACGTTCTGAACAACGAAAACACGAGACAATCGAGGGAAGCAAAATGGAAACCGTAGCTGTCGAGAACCCCTATGGCCTGCAGGCCGCGCTGAGCCAGGGCGGCATCATCGCCCAGTCGATTTTCGGCATTCTGGTGATCATGTCGTTCGTGTCGTGGTACATCATCATCACCAAGTACATCGACCAGCGGAAGGTCCTCGGCGAAGCCAAGGAACTCGAGAAGAAGTTCTGGACCGCCCCCGACATCAAGACCGGCGCCGCCAAGCTCGACAAGAATTCGCCCTTCCGCCAGATCGCCGACGACGGCCTGCGCGCCGCCGATCACCATGAAGGCCGCTTGACCGACAAGATCGACCAGCATGAATGGGTGACGATGGCGCTCAACCGTTCGAGCAACAGCGTCAACTCGCGCCTGCAGGGCGGCCTCGCCTTCCTCGCCTCGACGGGTTCGACCGCGCCGTTCATCGGGCTGATGGGCACCGTCATCGGCATCTATCGCGCCCTTATCAACATCGGCCTCGCCGGCCAGGCGTCGATCGACAAGGTCGCCGGTCCCGTTGGCGAAGCGCTGATCATGACCGCGATCGGGCTGTTCGTCGCCGTTCCCGCCGTGCTCGGCTACAACTGGCTGATCCGCCGCAACAAGGACGTCAGCGAGAAGATCAACAACTTCGCCGCCGACGTGCATGGCGCGCTGGTGTCGGGTGCCCGCATCGCGACCCCCGGTCCGATGGCCGCGCCCGCCAAGCCCGCTCCCGCCCCGGCGCGCTGAACCAGCGCCGGGTGCCAGAAAGGGCCTCTAACCCATGTCGATGAACATCGGATCGCCGGGCGAGGACGGTGACGAAGCCCCGATGAACGAAATCAACACGACGCCGCTTGTCGACGTCATGCTGGTTCTGCTCATCATCTTCCTCATCACCGTGCCGGTCGTCATCCAGACGGTGCCGCTGACTTTGCCGACGGTGACCAACCTGCCGACGACGACCAAGCCCGAGAATGTCCTGCTGTCGGTCGACGGCAATTGCGACACCTATTGGGGCCAGACCAAGGTCGAGACCAAGCAGGAGCTGCTCGACCGCGGGGTCGGCGCGCTGAAGGCCGAGATCGAGCGCCAGCAGAAGGCCGGCGGCAAGATCGAGCTTCCCGAAGTGCATATCCGCGGCGACAAGGATGCCGAATATCGCTGCGTCGGTGGGGTGATCTTCACCATGCAGCGCGCCGGCTTCCTCAAGATCGGCTTCATCTCGGAGCCGGTGCCGGGGCAGGTGACGCGCTGATCGGAAATCGCCGGGCGGCGCCGCGCCGCCCGGCCAGTAATTGAGTTCCCGGGGGCTCCCGGGTCCAGGAGTGAAAGACCATGGCCGTTTCGGTGGGCAACAAGCCCGAGGGCGAACCGATCCCCGACATGAACACGACGCCGCTGATCGACGTCATGCTCGTGCTGCTGATCATGTTCATCATCACCATCCCGGTGCAGACGCACGCGGTGAAGCTCGACCTGCCGCCGCCGAGCCCGCAAAACACGCCGCAGGTCGATCCAGTGTTCAACCAGGTCGATATCGACTTCCTCAGCCACATCTATTGGAACAAGCAGGAAGTCGACATGGCGACGTTGAAATCCTATCTGCGCCAGGCGGCCGCGCTTCCCGAACAGCCCGAACTGCGGATGCGCCCCGAAGCTCAGGCCAAATATGAAGTCGTCGACCAGGTGATGGCCGCCGCCCAGCAGGCCGGCATCACCAAGATGGGCTTCGTCGGCAACGAGGCCTACGCCAACTAGGCCAAGGCCATCGAACGAGGCTGCAAGGCGCCGGGGACCGTCCCCGGCGCCTTTTTTGCAACCGTACCGGCAGCGCTGACGCTTGCCTTTCGGCGCCGCCTCCTGTCACCTGCCGGCAACCAAGCGGGGAGGCAGGCGTGCGGCTGACCATCGACCATTCGACCGCCAATGGCGCGCTGATGCTGACCCCCGCGGTCATCGCCGAAGTCACCGCCGGTATCGACAACCCGAGCGACGCGCGGATCACCGCCGAAACCAGCCTCTACCGCGTCGCCCACAAGCAGCGCTACGACCGCGCCAGCGCCAGCTTCGTCGCCAACGATGCCGAGGCAGGGCTGCGCTCGCCCTGGTGGACGACCAACTATTTCTTCAACGCCGCGGTCTGGGCCAATGACGATCCCGACATGCCCGGCGCGGCGCGCCAGGCCTTCGCCATCCATCCGGCGTGGCGATCGGACTGTTCGAACTACGCCAGCATCTACACCCGCTGCGACCTGAGCGTCTGGTATGGCCTCGGCAAGACGGTCACCGACGTCGATCCGGCGACCGGCGCCACGCTGGCGATGCCGGGGTCGGCCGAGGTGCTGCAGATCTACATCCCCGGCTTTCGCGAGAATTTCGCGCGCTGGGGGCAGTTCGCGCGGGTGATCGCCTTCGAAAGCTCGCTCGGCAATGGCCGCGGCTTCCAGGGTAACCCGCCGGCAGGGCTGCGCCCACCGACCTGACCGCCTCCCCCGAAATGGCAGGCAGCGCGGCGCCGCGGCGGCGCTAAGGTCGACCACCTTGGGGATATCCCAAAACCGCTCATGCCGAGCGAAGTCGAGGCACCCACCTGCCCGACGGTGCCTCGACTTCGCTCGGCATGGGCGGGTGGGGAATGCGAAGACCTGTTGAGCAGTGTCAAGGGAGACAGCAGCGATGGCGGGACGGGTAACAGGCAAGGTGGCGCTGATCACCGGCGCGGCGAGCGGCCTCGGCGCCGAGACCGCGCGCGTACTGGCGCGCGAGGGCGCTGCGGTGCTGCTCAGCGACCGCGATCCGGCGGGCGAGGCGGTGGCGCTGGCGATCGCCGCCGCCGGCGGGCGCGCGGCGTTTCTCGTCCATGACGTCACCAGCGTCGCCGATTGGGAGGCAGCGGTGGCGCGCGCCGTCGCCGACTTCGGCAAGCTCGACGTGCTCGTCAACAATGCCGGCATCGGCAGTTCGAGTTTCGACCTGATGACCGGCAGCCTCGACGATTGGCGGACGATGCTGGCGGTCAATCTCGACGGCGTCTTCCTCGGCATGCGCCACGCCGGCCCGGCGATCGCCGCGGCGGGCGGCGGCGCCGTGATCAACCTGTCGTCGATCCTCGGCAAGGTCGGGCTGCCCGGCGCCGCGCATTATTGCGCGTCGAAGGGCGGGGTGCTGATGCTGACCAAGGCGGCGGCGCTCGAATGGGCGCCGCTCGGCATCCGCGTCAATTCGGTGCATCCCGGCTTCATCGACACGCCGATGGTTTCGAACGCCATCCACGCGTCCGAAAACAGCAATGAAATGCGCGAGATGCTGATCATGGCGCACCCCGTGGCGCGCTTCGGCGTGCCCCGCGAGATCGCCGATGCCGTGCTGTTCCTGGCATCCGATGAATCGAGCTTCATGACCGGCGCCGAGCTGGTGGTGGACGGCGGCTATACGGCGCGGTGACGCCAGATCAGCCGATCGCCTCGACGCGGAATGCGGCACTACCCGACCAGACCAGCCGATGCATCGCCCCGGGCACGACCGACTGGACGACATTGGGCCAAAGCGCGGCGATGCAGGTGCCGCCGGCATGGCGCACCGACGGGTAGATGATGCCATTGTGGCCGGCGGCGATCGCCTGCGCCGCGAGGGCGTTGCCGTGCGGATAGCCGAGGGCGGGATCGGGATCGAGGCTGGGGTGGTCGGCATGGCCGCGCAGATCGACGAACACCCCCGCCATGCTGGCGATCATCTCGCCATAATCGACGACCGCTTGGAAATCGCCGGCGTCGGCGAGCGCCGCGGTCAAATGCCAGCCGACTTCGGCGAGACAGGTTTCGACCGCCAGCGCGGCATACCAGGCACCGCGCGCCGGGCCGTTGAAGCGGTTCGGCGCGCGCGGCCGGGCATAGGCAAAGCTGGCATTGATGAAGCGCGCGTGCGGCACGCCATGGACGAGTTCGGCGGCGCCGAGGCCAGGACGGCCGCGAGCTTCGGCGCCGAGACGCCCGCTGGTTGCGGCTTCGATCTCGGCGAGCAAGGCGAGGTCCTCGGCATCGTCGGCGAGCGGCGCCAGCACGGCCTCGCGCAGCCGGGCGCTGGCGACGAGCCTTATCGTCCGCGCGAAGGCGGCGCGAACCAGCTTCGGGCCGCCCGGCGCCGCCTCAAAGCCCGCCACGCAGCGCGTCGATATACTGCCGCGTCTCGATCATCCGCGGGATGCCGCCGGCAACCATCGCGGCGATCGGCGTCGCGCCGGCGAAGATCGGGCCGCGGTTGGGCAATTGCGGCCAGCGCACCGCCATGTCGTCGGCGAACAGCAGCTGCAACCCCTTCCAGACGCCGATCAGCGCCGAGGCGCGGGTCAGCTGGTCCTGATTGAGCACCCCGTCCCAGCGCTCGGCCTTGATGCGATCCCAGCTGCTCGCCGAGACGCCGAGCAGCGCCGCACTTTCGGCATTGCTGGCACCCCAGGCCGCGACGATGCGACGGAAGGCCTTTGCCGCGGCGCCGGTCAGGCGGCGGCGATCGCCTTCGGCGGCGAAATCGGGCAGGCCGGGATCGGCATGCGGGGCGTGGCGTAAAGCGGCACTGGCCATTTCGCGTCTCATGACGTGCAGATGCGCCTCGAATGACGTGAAATCAAGGGGCGCCGGTTTCAGCGGGCGCGCGCGTGGTCATGTCTTGTGCCGCCAGCGCCACCAGATAGGCGCGCACCGCCGTCACTTCGGCGGCGGTCAGGTGGGAATAGCGGCTGCGTGCCACCTGGCTCATCAGCCCGACCTCGCGGCCACCGGTGGCGATGCCGGTCTTGAGCAGCCGGGCGAAGTCGGCGGGCGGATAGGCGGCGACGAGCCGCAGGTCCGGGCGCGGCGTCGCGCCGGGGTAGGGGGTGCCGCCGCGCAGATCCATGCCATGGCATTCAGCGCAGGTGGCGCGGACGATGTGGCGGGCCTGCGCGTGCCCCGGCCCGGCGGCGGGTGGCATGGCGCGGCCCTGCACGGCGACTTCGGCGGCGGCCGAGCGGAACAGGCCGGCGGCGATTTCCTTGCGGGCGCCGGCGAGCAAGACCGGCGCGGGCGCGATCGGCCCCGCCGGCTTGTGGCTGCGCATCCAGGCGACGAGGGCCGCCATTTCGGCGGCGGTGAGGCGGGTGAACAGATGCGATGGCATCTGCCAGAGCACCCGGCCGTCGGAGCGGCGCCCCGATCGGATCATGGTGGCGAGTTCGGCAGGCGTGTAGCGCGCCGCGCTGCGCGTCAGATTGGCCGAGCGCATGCGAATGAAGCCCGCTTCGCTCCAGTCGTTGCCGGTCAGGTCGGCAGCGTGGCAGCCGGCGCAGCCGAGCACCCGGCCGATCCGCGCGCCATGCGCGACCTCGCCGCCGGGGGTCGGATCGAAGGCGTGCGCGCTCGCCGCGGGCGCCAGCAGCAGCAGCGCTATCGACCAGGGCCCAGCATGTCGCATGGGCGGCAGGCTAGCCAGCGTGGCCAAGCCCGGCAAGCCGGGTCAGGCGGCTTCCGGTTGCGCCGTTTCGAACTGCAACCGCGCCAGCTTGGCATAAAGGCCGTCGGCGGCGAGCAGCTGGCCATGGCTGCCGCTGGCGACGATACGGCCCTTGTCCATGACGATGATGCGATCGGCGTTGCGCACCGTGGCGAGGCGATGCGCGATAACGAGGGTCGTCCGCCCCTGCATCAGGCCTTCGAGGGCGTGCTGGACGAGCTGCTCGCTTTCGCTGTCGAGCGCCGAGGTCGCTTCGTCGAGCAGCAGCACCGGCGCGTCGCGCAGGATGGCGCGCGCGATGGCAAGGCGCTGGCGCTGGCCGCCCGACAGGCGCGTGCCGCCCTCGCCGAGGAAGCTGTTCAGCCCCTCGGGCAGGTCGCGCAGAAAGGCGTCAGCATGGGCGGCTTCGGCCGCGGCCCAGACCTCGGCTTCGCTCGCCTCCGGCCGGCCGTAGCGGATGTTCTCAAGGGCGCTCGTCGCGAAGACCACCGTCTCCTGCGGCACCACCGCGATGCGGCTGCGGATCGCCTGGGGGTCGGCGGCGCGCAGATCGACGCCGTCGAGGCGGATGCATCCCCCCTGCGGGTCGTAGAAGCGCTGGACGAGCTGGAACAGGGTCGATTTGCCGGCGCCTGACGGCCCGACCACCGCCACCGTCTCGCCGGCGGCGATATCGAGGGTGAAGTCGATCAGCGCGGCGCTTTCGGGACGCGACGGATAGTGGAAGGTGACGCCTTCGAAGCTCACCCGGCCCGCCGCCGGCAGCGGCAGCGGCGTCGGGCTGGCGGGGGCGGCGATCTGGGGGCGGGCGGCGAGCAGTTCCTGCATGCGCCCCGCGGCGCCGGCGGCGCGCATCACATCGCCATAGGTTTCGGTGAGCGTGCCGAAGGCGCCGGCGACGATGGCGCTGGCGAAGATGAAGGCGGCGATGGTGCCGCTCGACAAGCTGCCGGTGATGACATCGAGCGCCCCCTGCCAGAGCACCAGCGTGATGGCGCCGAAAACCAGCGTGATAACCAGTGCCGTCATCATGGCGCGAACGCGGATGCGGCGCTTGGCGGTGGCGAAGGCGGCCTCGACGGCGCCGCCGAAGCGCGCCGCCTCGCGGCTCTCCTGGGTGAAGGACTGGACGATGCGGATGGCGCCGAGCACCTCGGCGACCATGGTGCCGACGCCGGCGACACGATCCTGGCTGGTCCGCGAGATCTCGCGCACCCGCCGCCCGAGCCAGATGATCGGCAGCACCGTCAGCGGGATGACGAGCAGCACCAGCCCGGTCAGCTTGGGGCTCTGCACCGCCATATAGATGATGCCGCCGACGCCCATGACGGCATTGCGCAGCGCCATCGACGCCGAAGTGCCGACGGTCTGTTCGATGATCGCGGTGTCGCTGGTCAGCCGCGAGGCGATTTCGGCGGGGCGGTTCTCCTCGAAGAACACCGGATCGAGGGTCAGCAGATGGCGCTGCACCGCCTGGCGCAGGTCGGCGACGACGCGCTCGCCGATCCATGAGACATAGTAGAAACGTACCGCGGTGGCGGCGCCCATCACCAGGATTACCGCCAGCATGAACAGGAAATAGGGGCGGACGGCGTGGGTATCGGCGCCGGCGACGAAGCCATTGTCGACGATCCACTTCAGCCCCTGCGGGATGGCAAGCGTCGACAGCGCCGCGACGACGAGCGCCGTCAGCGCAGCGGTCAGCTGCCCCGGATAGGCGCGGACAAAGCCCCAGAGCAGTTGCAGATTGGAGAGTTTGCGCTGTTCCTTGGGGGGCAGCGGCGCTTTGATCGGGGCTTGGGCCATGGCGGCTGATAGCAGGCCTTTGAGTAGCGCTCAATCGACCGCGGTGCCGCGGCGTTGGCAGCACAATCGCGGCGTGTCAGCCTAACCTTCGCGCGCCGGGCGCCGTAGCTATCGCTATTGCGCTTGCCAAATGCCGACCCGATGCTGCACTGCAACGCAGTCATTGCGCGGGCGTTGGTATCGAAGCGGCCAGTACCTGCGGGGGCGTGTCGGCAGGTCGGCACCGAGAGGAACCTATGCTCTACACCGCTTATGAATTCCAGCGCGCCTGGCTCCAGGGGATGAGCAGCGTCGCCAAGACCAGCTCGGCCTGGCTGCTCAGCCCCGCCAACCCGATGTCCTATGTCTCGTCGAGCCCGGTGATTGCCCGCGCGCTCGAGGTCTTCGGCCATGCCGCCGAAAGCCGCGGCAAGCCGGCCTTCGGCCTGACGACGACCGAGGTCGACGGCCGTCAGGTCGCGGTCGAGGAAGTCATCGTTCGCCAGCACCCCTTCGGCGCGCTCAAGCACTTCCGCCGCGATGTCGCCGGCCGCAACGACCCGCGCATCCTGGTGGTGACGCCGATGTCCGGCCATTACGCCACGCTGCTGCGCGGCACCGTCGAGCGGCTGCTGCACGACCATGAAGTCTATGTCACCGACTGGACCGACGCCAAGCTGGTGCCGCTCAGCGCCGGCAGCTTCGATCTCAACGACTATGTCGATTATGTCATCGAATTCGCTGAAATCGTCGGCCCGGGCAGCCACATGCTCGCCGTTTGCCAGCCGGCGGTGCCGTGCTTCGCCGCGGTGGCGTACATGACCGCCAACGACAATCCGGCGACGCCGCTGACGCTCACCATGATGGGCGGCCCCGTCGACACCCGCCGCGCGCCGACGTCGGTCAACGATCTCGCCACCCAGCGGCCGTTCGCCTGGTTCGAACAGAATGTCATCGCCCGGGTGCCGATGACCTATCCCGGCGCCGGCCGCCGCGTCTATCCAGGCTTCCTGCAACTTGCCGGCTTCATGTCGATGAACCTCGCCAACCACATGAAGTCGCATTGGCAGATGTTCCGCCACCTCGTCGATGGTGACGATGATTCGGCCGATGCCACCAAGGCCTTCTACGACGAATATCGCTCGGTCTGCGACATGACGGCGGAATTCTATCTGCAGACGATCGATGTCGTCTTCCAGCGCCAGGCGATCGCCAAGGGCGAGTTCATCCACCGCGGCCAGCGCGTCGATCCCGCCGCGATCACCCGCACCGCGCTGCTGGCGATCGAAGGCGAGCGCGACGATATCTCGGGGATCGGCCAGACGCGCGCCGCGCTCGAACTGACGCCGAACCTGCCCGAGGACATGAAGACCTATTTCATGGCGCCGGGCGTCGGCCATTACGGCATCTTCAACGGCCGCAAGTGGCGCGAGGTCATCGCCCCCGTCGTCGATCGCTTCATCCGCCTGCACGACCCCGAGCAGCGCAGCGCCCTGGGCGTTCGCGCCGCCGAAATCGGCCGGCCGGCGGTGATGCCGGTCAACTGAGCTCCGCCCCCGACACCGGCGCGCTCAGACGAGGGCGCGCCGGCGACGCCGCAGCGCCGCGCCGGTAAGGCCGAAGCCGGCGACGAGCAGCGCCCAGCTGGCGGGTTCGGGGACAAGGGCGTTGCCGGTCACGGTGAGCGCGCTCAGCCCCCAGGCTTCGTCATTGAGGCCTTGGTCGCTGCCCTCATAGCGGAATTCGAGGCTGTTGCTGCCGGCGAGCAGCGCCAGCGGCACGGTGATGACCGCGGTGCCGCCAAGGTTGATGCCGGGGGTGCTGATCACCTGGCTGGCGCCGATGGGCGCCAGGAAGACGGTATCGACGCCGCCGCCGCCGAGGTTGAACGACCCCGAATAGATGGCATCGCCATTCAAGAGCAGGGTGAAGGTGTCGGTGAAGCTGCCGACGCCATCGAGGGTGCGATAGCCGTTCACCGTGAAGGCGATGCCGCCGGCGCCGGCACCGGCGGTAAAGCTGCGCGTCGTGCTGCCGGGGCTGCCGATTTCGGCGGTGGCGGTGGGCTCGTCGAGCAGGACAACGGCGTGGGCGGCGGGCGCCAGGGCGAGGGCGGCGGCAAAGGCGGCGGGGGCGAGGCGCATGACGGTCTCCGGTCGGGGGCAGTCCCGCGCGGTGCCTCGCAATATTCGTGCCGTTCCACTCAGCGGGATCAAGTCATTGCAATAAAAACAGAAAAAAAGTGTTTTCAGGTCGTTACTGTAAAAAATTCCGACACACGACGACCGCCAAAAGTATAGGTTTGTTTATTTCGGCAACGAATAGTTGATCCCGACTTAACCTGCCAGCGCCGCCTCTTTCTCGGCCAGCGCCAGCCAGCGCTCCTCGGCGGCGGCAAGCTCGGCGCGGGCCTTGGTCAGCGCCGCCGACAGGCTGGCGAAACGCTTGGGATCGCGGCTGTAGAGCGCCGGATCGGCAAGGCTCGCTTCGTGGCCGGCAATGGCCTTTTCGAAAGCCCTGATCTTGTCGGGCAGCTGCTGGAGCTCGCGCGCTTCGATATAGGTCAGCTTGGATTTGGGCTTGGGCGGTTCGGCGGGCAGCGTCTTGGTCGACCGCGAGGCGCCGGCAAGCGGGGTCTTGTCGCGGCGCTTGGCCGCCCAGTCCGACCAGCCACCGACGACCGTCTCGCTGTTGCCATCGCCATCCAGCGCCACGACCATCGTCACGACGCGGTCGAGAAAGGCGCGATCGTGGCTGACCAGCAGCACCGTGCCGGCATAATCGGCGAGCACCTCTTCCAGCAGATCGAGCGTTTCCATGTCGAGGTCGTTGGTCGGCTCGTCGAGCACCATCAGGTTCGAGGGCGTCGCGAACTCACGCGCCAGCAGCAGGCGGGACTTTTCGCCGCCCGAAAAGGTCGCAACCGGCGCGTCGATGACGCCGGGATCGAAGAGGAACTCCTTGAGATAGCCCGCGACATGCTTTTTGCTGCCATTGACCTCGAGCCATTCGCCGCCATCGGCGAGGACGTCGCGGACCGTCGGCGCGCTGCCATTTTCGGGCGCCAGCCGGGCGCGGTGCTGGTCGATGACCGTCGGCAGTAGCGACTGCGCGCGGCGGATCGTCCCCGAATCGGGCTCCAGGCGGCCGAGCAGCAGCTTGATCAGGGTCGATTTGCCGGCGCCATTGGGACCGATAATGCCGATGCGATCGCCCTTGCGAACCCGCAGCGAGAGATCGCGCAGGAGCACGCGGTCGCCGAAGCGCATCGCCACATGCTCGGCGTCGATCAGCACTTTCGTCTTGTTGTCGTCGCTCGTCGTGGCGAGTTTGGCGACGCCCTCGCCGCCGGTCATGCCGCGGCGCGTCTCGCGCAGCTCGATCAGCTTCGAAAGCCGCCCCTGGTTGCGCTTGCGGCGCGCGGTGACGCCGCGCAGCAGCCAATGCTCCTCCTGGCGCAGCCGTGCATCGAGGCGCGAGGCGGTCTTGGCTTCTTCCTCGGCGATACGGTCCGACCAGGCGTCGAAGCCGCCGAAGCCGACTTCGGCGCGGCGCATCGTGCCGCGATCGAGCCACAGGCAGTTCCTGGTCAGCCGGGTCAGGAAGGCGCGATCGTGGCTGATGGCGAGAAAGGCGCCATTGTGGCGTTCGAGCCAATTTTCCAGCCATTCGATGGCGCCGATGTCGAGATGGTTGGTCGGCTCGTCGAGCAGCAGCAGCCCCGGCTTGCCGGCGAGCGCGCGGACCAGCGCGGCCCTGCGGCGCTCGCCCCCCGAGGCGGTCGCCGCCTCGCGCTCCAGATCGGCGCCGAGGCGGTCGGCGATGGCTTCGAGTTCGTAATCCTCGGGCGAATCCTCGCCGGCGCGGACCCAGTCGCCGAGGGTGGCGAACCCCAGCACCGGCGGATCCTGTTCGAGCCGGGCGATGTGCAGCGTCGGCGACACGGCACGGCGGCCTTCGTCGAGCTCGATCTCGCCGGCGATGAGTTTCAGCAGCGTCGTCTTGCCGACGCCGTTGCGGCCGATCAGCGCCAGCCGGTCGCGGGCGTCGATGGTGAGATCGAGGCCGCGGAACAGCCAGTCGGCGCCCTGGCGAAGGCCGGCATTTTCAAGGGTCAGGATGGGATCGGGCACAGCTGAGTCCTTGGCCGCAAAGCGCCGCGCGCGCAATCGTCGGCAGCAGCGCGCGCCATGCGACGCCGGCCTTGCCGCCGCCGCCCCGGCCTCGCTAAGCCGGAAGCGGCGTGACATTCATGGCACATTCAGTGGCAATTGCGCATTGGCAGGGCACCGATGTTGGTTCTCCGTTCTCCTGATCTGCGGCGAGCGCTGTTCGCGGTGCTCGCCGCGTTTTTCCCGGCGGTGCTGCCGGCGATGACGGCCGACGCGGTGGCGGCGGCGGTGGCGCCCGGCGCGCCGGTGGCAGGAGAGGCCGCCGGCGCCGCGCGCGATGCCGCGCCGGTGCTTGTCGTCACCATGTCGTCGAGTACCACGATCATCGCCTTCCAGCGCGAGGGACCGCCGCCGCGGCCAAGTTTTCCTATTGTTGTCAGGCAGATGGAGGCGCGTCTCGGCGCCAAGTTCATCGGCGTTCAGGATGACGACGAGGATGTGCTGCGCATGCGCTTCATCCGCCAGGACGGCAGTGTCTTCAATGTTGATGTCGATCCCGCTACGTTGATGGTCATCCCGGCGTCGCCAACCGCGCCACGCCGCAAGAATTATTGAGGACCAGCGATGCGGGTTTTGATTGTCGAGGACGAACCCAATCTCCAGCGCCAGCTGAAGGTGGCGCTGGAAGGCGCCGGCTATGCCATCGACGCCGCGAGCGACGGCGAGGACGGCCATTATCTCGGGTCGACCGAAAGTTACGATGCCGTGGTGCTCGACCTTGGCCTGCCCGAGATCGACGGGCTGACGGTGCTCGATCGCTGGCGCAAGGAAGGCCATACCATGCCGGTGCTGGTGCTGACGGCGCGCGACAGCTGGTCGGACAAGGTGGCGGGGCTCGACGCCGGCGCCGACGATTATCTCGCCAAACCCTTCCAGACCGAGGAGCTGATCGCCCGGCTGCGCGCGCTGATCCGCCGCGCCGCCGGCCAGGCGACGTCGGAGCTGACCGCCGGCGGCGTCCGCCTCGACGCGCGCTCGGGGCGGGTGACCCTGAACGGCGAGCCGGTCAAGCTGACCGCGCAGGAGTTCAAGCTGCTCAGCTACCTCATGCACCACAAGGGCAAGGTGGTCAGCCGCACCGAGCTGATCGAGCATATCTACGACCAGGATTTCGACCGCGATTCGAATACCATCGAGGTCTTCATCACCCGCATCCGCAAGAAATTGGGGCCTGAGCTGATCAGCACGACGCGTGGCCTTGGCTACAGCCTCAACGACATCTGAGCCCGGCGTCGCGGTTTCGGTCGCTTCGCCGCGGCGCCGCGGCGGCTGGGTCACGCGATCGCTGCGGCTGCGCATGGTGGCGCTTGCCGCCGCCTGGATCATTCCGGTGCTCGGGCTCGGCGGCTATGCCCTCGATCGCGTCCTCGTCGATACCATCACCCGCAATTTCGACGGCCAGCTCGATGTCGCGCTGACGGCGATGATCAGCGCCGCCGACATCGACGAATTCGGCGAGGTGCGCTTCCTGCGGCCGCTCGGCGACCAGCGCTTCTTCGAGCCCTATTCGGGGCTCTACTGGCAGGTTTCGGCGCAGGGGCATTCGCCCTTCCGCTCGCGCTCGCTGTGGGACCGCAAGCTCGACGAGGCCCCCGGCGGCGGTTGTCGCCAGCCCTGTCGCTATGCCTCGGCGCGCTTTTCCGACGAGCCGCTGCGCGTCGTCGGCCGCACCGTTACCCTGCCGGGATCGACCGAGAGCTTCTATTTCCAGGTGGCGCAATCGTCGCAGGATCTGCGCGCCCAGATCGCCCAGGTGCGGACCATCCTGTTCTGGTCGCTGGCGGCGCTGGCGGGGTCGCTGCTGCTGCTCACCGCCTTGCAGTCGTTCATCGGGCTGTGGCCGCTGGCGCGGGTCAGCCGCGGCATCGCGGCGATCCGTTCGGGCGGGGCGCGGCGGGTGCCGATGGATGTTCCCGTCGAAGTCGCGCCGCTGGTCACCGAAATCAACGAGCTGCTCGATCATAACGAGGCCCAGGCCGAGGCGGCGCGGCTGCAGGCGGGCAACCTCGCGCACGCGCTGAAGACGCCGATGAGCGTGCTGATCGGCGAGACGGCGCAGGATCATGGGGCCCTCGCCGAAACGGTGCGCGCCCAGGTGCGGGTGATGCAGCGCCATGTCGATCACCACCTCGCGCGCGCCCGCGCCGCCGGCCGGCGAGGGGCGGTGGCGGCGCGCGCGCCGGTGTGGCCGGCGGCGGAAGCCGTGGCGCGCACCGTCGAGCGCATCCACCGCGAGCCGCAGGTGACGGTCGATCTCGCCGGCGACCGCGGCAAGGTGTTTCGCGGCGAGCGCCAGGATCTGGAGGAGATGGTCGGCAATCTTGTCGACAATGCCGCCAAATATGGTGGCGGCCGGGTGTTCGTGACGGTCGGCGGCGGCCTCGGTGTGGTCGAGATCCTCGTCGAGGACGATGGCCCCGGCATTCCCGCGGCAGGCCGCGCCCGGCTGTTCGCGCGTGGCGAGCGCCTCGATACCGACAAGCCGGGGACGGGGCTGGGGCTGGCGATCGTCCGCGATGTCGCCGAAATCTATGGCGGGCGGGTGGCGCTCGAGGAGAGCGAGGATCTGGGCGGGCTGCTGGCGCGGCTGACCTTGCCGGCGGCGGAGGGGTAGGCGCGGGTCTCAGCCAGGAGCCACAAGTCTCGCTCATGCCGAGCGAAGTCGAGGCACCTCAGGGTCGGGGCCTGCCTCGACTTCGCTCGGCACGAGCGGCCTTGGAGCTAAGTCCCATCACCTCTGCGCCGCGACCTGGTGATGCCGGATCACCTCGTCGATGATGAAGCGCAGGAATTTCTCGCTGAACTCGGGATCGAGCTTGGCACTTGTCGCCAACGCCCGCAGCCGCGCCACCTGCACCGCCTCGCGCCCCGGATCGGCGGGTGGCAGGCCCGCTATCGCCTTGTGGCGCCCCACTGCCTGGGTGATCTTGAAGCGTTCGGCGAGCATGAACACCAGCGCCGCGTCGATATTGTCGATCGAGTCGCGATAGCGCGCCAGGGTCGCGTCGCCCGCCGGCGTTTCGTCGCTCACATGTCTCTCCCCACCAATTCTGCTCAGCCTTGCCAACTTCACGCCAGCGCGCAAGCGCCACACTTGCACCAACGCGCAAGGCGATTAAGGACAGGCGCTGTGACCGCTACCGTGTTTCCCCTGCGTCCGCGCCCGCAACCGTCGATGACGGCGTTGGTGGCGTTGACGCAATCGGGGCTGACCGCTGTGAACCACGTCATCATCGATCGCATGCAGTCGCCGGTGTCGCTGATCCCCGAACTTGCCGGGCATTTGATCGCCGGCGGCGGCAAGCGGCTGCGGCCGATGCTGACGCTCGGCTGCGCGGCGCTGCTCGAATATGGCGGCGCGCGCCATTACAAGCTCGCCGCCGCGGTCGAGTTCATCCACACCGCCACGCTGCTGCATGACGATGTCGTCGATGCCTCGGGCCTGCGCCGCGGCAAGGCCACCGCCAACCGCCTCTGGGGCAATCCGGCGAGCGTCCTCGTCGGCGATTTCCTGTTCAGCCGGTCGTTCGAGCTGATGGTCGAGGACGGCTCCTTGAAGGTGCTGAAAATCCTCAGCGGCGCCGCGGCGATCATCGCCGAAGGTGAGGTCGCCCAGCTGACGGCGCAGCGCAACGTCGAAACGAGCGAGGACCGCTACCTCGAAATCATCACCGCCAAGACCGCGGCGCTCTTCGCCGCCGCCTGCCAGATCGCCGCGGTCGTCGCCGAGCGCGACACAGCGTGCGAGGCAGCGCTCGAAGCCTATGGCCGCAACCTCGGCATCGCCTTTCAGTTGATCGACGATGCCATCGACTATGTTTCGGACGCCGAAACCATGGGCAAGGATGCCGGCGACGACTTCCGCGACGGCAAGATCACCCTGCCGGTGATCCTCGCCTATGCCCGCGGCGGCGACGCCGACCGCGATTTCTGGCAACGCGCGATGAGCGGCCGCGCCGTCGGCGCCGACGACCTCGCCACCGCCCAGCGCCTGCTATCGCAGAGCCACGCCATCGCCGACACCGTGGCGCGCGCCCGCCATTACGGCGCGCGCGCGATCGATGCGCTCGCCGGCTTCCCCAAGGGCCCGGCCCGCGAGGCGCTGACCGAGACGGTCGAATTCGCCATCGCGCGGGCCTACTAGCGCACCGTCACCCCGCGAACGCGGAAGTCTATCTCGTGCGCTTCGATCGCTTATGAACTGGAAGAAAAAATTGCCTCCGGCGGCAAGGGGCTGAGCCCCTTGACCCACTTTCCTGGTGGCGGTGCTCAGATTTCCTCGGGCGCGCCTTCGATCAGGCAGAGTCTTCGATCAGTTATACCGAGCGCCGGCCATTGCGCGCGCCAGGCGGCGAGATGCGGCGTGGCGAAATGCGCCGCGAGCGCCTCGCGGTCGGTCCAGCGCTCGACAACATGGATCAGGCCGGGCTCGAGAACGTCCGCGGCATAGTGATAGGCGAGGCAGCCGCCCTCGCCGCGACTCGCCTCGGCCATGGCGCGCATCGCCGGCAGCACCAGCGCGAGCGTGCCGGGGGCAATGCGGATGGTGCCGACAACGAGGATCATGGCGCGAAGCTAGACCGTCTTCCGTCGCGCCGGAAGCCGCCCCGCTCCTGCCGAGCGAAGTCGAGGCACGCGCCGCAGTCCGGTCGGTCCCTCGACTTCGCTCGGGACGAGCGGCGTTGGGTGCTTCGGGATGCGCGAAGGCGAGGCGCGCCGCCCAAGCCGGCTTGCGCCGCGCCGCCCGGCGCGGCATGAGCGTCGCCATGCAGGCCCGGCTCTACCAGCGCCCGAAATCGTCGATGCAGTCCGGCCGGGCGCGCACCGGGCAATGGCTGCTCGAAGTCGAACGCGGCGCCGCGCAGCGCCCCGATCCGCTGACCGGCTGGTGGGGCTCGGCCGAGACCGACACCCAGGTGCAGCTGGCCTTTCCGACGCGCGACGCGGCGCTGGCCTATGCCGCGGCCAATGGCCTGACGGTCGAAGTCGTCGCGCTCGGCGCGCGCACGCTCAAGCTGCAGGCCTACGCCGACAATTTCAGATGACGCTTTCGCTGCCGGCGCCTGCCGGCGACGATTGGGTCGGGCGCCCGTAGCTCAGCCGGATAGAGCACGTGCCTTCTAAGCTCGGGGTCGCAGGTTCGAGTCCTGCCGGGCGCGCCACCCAGTTTCACCCCGCGGGATCAGCCAGGGCAATTTCGCTGAAACGTTACCCCATAGCGCCAAGTGTCACGGGATCCTGACCCGCCGCTCGCATTTGCTGATTCAGCCCCGGCAAATCCTGGGTCACCACATTGCTGAACTTCCGGATTGCCGCATCGAGAGCCGCGCGCAATTCGGTGTAGACCTGTTGCTGGCCAGCGTTGGGGGCGGCGTCGCCGATGCTGACCAACGCCATCAGATGCGCAAGACGGTCATTCAGCTGGATCGGATAGGCGATCTTGTCCTTGGGGCTGGCGTTGCGGACCTGATAGAGCGTCGCTTCGACGTCCCCGATTGCTTGCAGGATCCGCGCACGGGTTTTCGCCGCCGCGCCATCGAGTTTTCGGCCATTCAGCCTTTCGCGCAGCGAGCGGATATCGATCACCGCCTGGTTCGCCTCCGAGACGGCGTCGCGCAGTTTGATCGCCAGCGCGTGCTGCGCCTCGAGGTCACCCGGCGCCACCGCCGCCAGCCGCGGGTCGCGCGTGACGACAAGCGGTTGCGTCAGCCGGCGGTCGCCGAGGTCGAGCGCCACCGTATAGGTGCCGGGCAGCACCGGCGGCCCGGTGGCCGGGTTTGGCGCCTCGAGGATCATGTTCGGGAAGACGGTGGCGCCATCGTGGCGCAGGTCCCAGGTCAGGCGGTGGGCGCCGGCTTCCAGCCGCTTCGGCGCGGCCAGTCGGCGCACGATCGCGCCGTCCTTGTCGGTCACGGTGATCCGCGCCGCGGCAGCCGGGGCGTCGAGATGGAAGTCGATTCGGGCCGGGATGGCGCCCCGCACCGCGCCGGCCAGCGGATAGAGCACCGCCCCTTGCGGCGGGCCGGCGCTGGCGAGATGCCGCAGCGTCTCGAGCCCCTCGAGCACGTAGAACGACCTTCCGTGCGTCGAAATCGCGAGCTCGTTGCCGACGACCTTGAGGCCCGAAACATGCGTGTCGGGCAGGTTGCGCGACAGCGAATGCCAGGACTGGCCGTTGTCGAACGAAAGCTGGACGCCATGCTCGGTGCCGACGAACAACAGCCCCGGGCGCTGGCTGTCCTCGACGATGGCATGGGTGAAGGCTTCCGCCGGCAGGCCGCTATCGATGCGCGTCCAGGTGGCGCCAAAATCGCGGGTGCGGAACAGATAGGGCCGACGGTCGCCGAGGTCGTGGCGTTTGGCGGCAAGCCAGGCCGTTGCCGCATCATGGGCGGAAGCGTGAATGAAGCTGATCCGTGCCGGCATCGGCAGGCCGGGCAGCGTCAGCGCCTGCCAGGATTTGCCGCCGTCGCGGGTGATGTGAACCCGCCCGTCGTCCGAACCGGTCCAGATCAGCCGAGGGTCGAGCGGCGACGGCGCGATGGTGTAGATCGTGCCATAGACCTCGGGCCCATCCTGGTCGGGCAGGATCGGCCCGCCGGTCTCGCCCAGCGTCGCCGGATCGGCGGCGGTGAGGTCGGGGCTGATCTTCTGCCAGCTCTGGCCCTCGTCGCTGCTGCGCCACAGATGCTGCGAGCCGATGTAGAGCGAGTGCGGCGCTTGCGGCGCGAAGACCATCGGGAAGGTCCAGTTCCAGCGTTCCTTCATCGTCGCTGCCGGCTGGCCCATCACTTCATAAGGATAGGGCTGGACGTCGCGCATCGCCGCGCGGGCCGTGTCGACGCGCACCAGGCCATTGGTTTCGCCGACGAAATAGACATTGGGGTCGGTCGGATGCGGCGCGACATAGCCACTCTCGCTGCCGGCGATGACTTCGAAATCGGCAAAGGCGTCGACATGCGAGGCGCCGCCGAAGGGGCTTGCCTCGCGGCTGGGCACGCAGACGGTGGAATTGTCCTGCTGCGCGCCGCACAGCTTGAAGGGGAAGCCGGCGGTGGTCGCCAGGCGGTAGATCTGAGCGGTGGGCAGGTCCTGCTCCGTCCAGCTCTTGCCGCCGTTGACCGACACGCCGGCGCCGCCATCATCGGCGACGATCATCCGCCGGGGGTTGCCGGGGTCGATCCACAGGTCATGGACGTCGGAATGCCGGGTGCGGACCTCGGCGAAGCTCTTGCCGCCATCGGTGGATTTTTCGAGCTTGAAGCTGAGGACGTACAGCGTGTCGCGGTCGACGGGATCGGGGCGCACGCGCAGGAAATAGAAGGACCGCTGCCACAGCTTGCGATCGCCGTTGATCCGCACCCAGCTCTGGCCGGCATCGTCGGAGCGATACAGGCCGCCTTCCGCGGCTTCGATATTGGCGTAGAGCCGCTTCGAATCCGCCGGCGCGACCGTGATGGTCATCTTGCCGAGCACGCCCTTGGGCAGGCCGGGATTGCGGGTGATTTCGGTCCAGCTGTCGCCGCCATCGGTCGATTTGAACATCCCGGAGCCCGGCCCGCCGCTCCACAGCTGCCAGGGCTTGCGATAGACCTGCCACAGCGTTGCGTAGAGCGTGTCGGGATCGTTCGGGGCGAGGGCGAGATCGATCGCGCCGGCCTTGGCCGAGCGGAACAGGATCTTCGTCCAGCTTTTGCCGCCGTCGCGCGAGCGGAAGACGCCGCGATCGTCATTGTCGGCAAAGGGATCGCCGAGCGCGGCGGCATAGACGATGTCGGGGTTGCGGGGGCGGACGCGGATCGCCGCGATCGTCCGGGTCGCCGCGAGCCCCAGATGCGTCCAGGTCCTGCCGGCGTCGATGGAGCGATAGACGCCATCGCCCTGCATGACGTTCGACCGCAGCTGTGCCTCGCCCATGCCGAGATAGACGATATCGGGGTTGCTCGGCGCCACTGCGACGGCGCCGACCGACGAACTGCCGATCTGGCCATCGGTGACGGGGCGCCAGCTGGTGCCGCCATCCTCGGTCTTCCACAGCCCGCCGCCGACGGCGCCGAAATAATATTCGAAGGGTCGGTCGGCATGGCCCGCCGCCGCGATCGAGCGGCCACCGCGAAGCGGGCCGACGCTGCGCCATTCGAGCATGGCATAGGCATCTTCCAGCGCCGGCGCCGCCCGCGCGCCGGCGGCGGCCCCCAGCAGCGCCAAGCCGATGGCAAAGGCGGCAATCCATCGGATCGGCGGGGGCCGATCGCCATCGGTCGCAACAATGCTGCTGGTCATTTCACGCCCCCATTCCCCCGAGCCATTCTGGATGAACGAGACGAAAATGCCACACCCGACGTTGCCGCCAGGCCGCGCCCCGCGCTTGCCGGCGGTTGCACCTTCTCGGCATAAAGCGGGAAGTGCCGGTCGCGGCCAAATCGCGGCGACCGGACATTTCCGAAGGGGGCAGGGGAAGATGACAACACCGCTTGTGGCGATCGTCACCGACCAGGCGCCGCGCCCCGGCGGGCACTATGCGCAAGGCGTGCTCGCCGGCGACTGGCTGTTCGTTTCGGGGCAATTGCCGATCGCCCCCGACGGCACCGTGCACCAGATGGCAGGCTTTGCCGACCAGGCCGACCTTGCCATCGCCAATGCGCTCGCCATCGTCCGCGCCGCCGGCAAGACCCCGGCGCAGGTTGTCAAGGCGACGCTCTACGTCGTCGGGATCGGCAACTGGCCCGACGCCAATGCCGCGTTCGCGCGGGCCTTTGGCGATCACCGGCCGGCGCGCGCGATCGTCCCGGTTCCCGAGCTGCATTTCGGCGTCGGGATCGAAGTCGAGATGATTGCCTGTTGAGCCACCGTCGCGCCGACCAGGCCGCGACGAACGGATCGATCATCGCCGCGAGGCAAGCGCGCCAAAGGCGAGGGCGCGACCTTGCCGCGACGCGCTACTTCTTGTTGTAGGCCTTCACCGCTGCCAGCGTTTCGGCGACATGATCCTTGGGGCTCATGTTCGAATAGGCGTGGATCACCGTGCCGTCGCGGCCGATGACATAGGAGGTGCGGTCCGACCAGTCGGGCTTCATCGTCATGACGGCGTTGTAGGACCGCGCGATCTTGGCGCCCGGATCGGCGGCGACGGCGAATTTGCCGCCGCAATGTTCGGTTTCCTTGGAAAAGTCGGCAAGCTGATCGAGGTTGCCCGAGGTGATGCCGATCACCGTCGTCTTCTCGGCCTTGAAGGCGTCGATGGCTTCCGAAAACAGATGCGCTTCGAGATTGCAGCCCGAAGTGTGCGCCGCCGGGAAGAAATAGACGACCACCGGCCCCTTGGCGAGCGCCGCCGCCAGCGACAGCTTGACGGGGTTGCCGGCGAGATAACCCGGCGCGTCGAAGGCGGGGGCCTTGGCACCAGGCTGAAGCGCGGCGCCGGCCTGGGAGGCGACGAGCAGCCCGGCGGCAGCGGCAACGGTGGCGGCGGCGATGGCGATATGGCGCTTCATGGCGATTCCCTCGTGATCGGCGCGGCGCCGACATCGCTGCGATCAAAGCCGCCGCGGCGGGCTTTGGCAAGCGGCGACTGGTCGCGGGCGCGCGCCGGCTCAGGGGGCGCGGCGGCTGGCGGTGATCAGCACGTCGATCTCGTCGCCCCGCGGATTGATGAAATCGAGGCGGAGGCGGCCATCGTCGGTGCGGCTGACGGTCGCCGGCACCGACGCATGGGTCAGCCCCCAGCCCGCCGGCAGCACCACGGCATTGGCCGGGCGGCCGAAGCTGCGGTGCCAGACGAGTTCGCCCGATTCGACGCCATAGCGCGCCGGGTCGGTGTAGGTTTCGGTGATGCGGAGGCGGCGGCTGGCGCCGGCGGCGACGGGGGTGAAGCGGAATACCACCGCCGTGGTTGCGTCGGTGATCCCCTCGGCGTCGGGTTCGAGCGCCTTGATGGCGGCGCCCTTCAGCAACTCATGCGGTATGGCGGCGCCGGTATCGAGGTCGCGCGCCGACGGATCGCTCACAATGCTGCCGGCGCGGACGATGTTGACATAGACGCCGCGGCCCGGCCGGGTTTCGGTATAGTCGTGCGTCAGCCGGAAGCTGTGGGTTTCGGGCACTTCAAGATAATAGACGATGTTGCGCGTCTGGGCGGCGCGTTCCGATATCGTGCCGGCGCGCTTCGATACCGCCAGCGCCGCCGGCCGGGCTTCGAGATGCAGCGGCGCCGGCGCTCCCGAGGCGTTCCAGAACGACACGGCGATCCGGCCATCGGTCTGCTGGAGCACCTGGCTCGGCACGTTGCACGCCGTCAGTTCATAGCCCGGCGGCAACACCACCGCGTTGCGGGCGATGCCGAGGCTGCGCTCGAAGACGATGGTGTCGCCCTGCTGGCGATAGCTGGCGGGGTCGGTATAGGTCTTGTCGATGCGGATGCGGCCGCCGCCGCCGGCCGGCACCGGGCGGGCCAGGGTGACGGCGATGAAGCGGTTGCCCGGCTTGGCGCCGCGCACGCCAATGGCCTCGCTGCCGTCGACTTCGCGAAAGGCCAGCGGCGCGCCGGTGGCGGCGTCGGTGACGCTCTCGTCGCTGGCGATGCTGCCGGGGCGGATCGGGTTGAAGTAGCGTGTGGCGCCCGCGGTTGTCGCGGTGATGTCGTAGAGGATGCGGAACTTGTGGCTGTCGGGCCCCAGCAGCTCGTAGCGCGTATAGCCGTCGGCCTCGGTCTGCGGGGCAGGGGCGGCGGCCGTGGCGGCGATGGTGGCGGCGAGGGCGGTGAGAAGCTGGATCATCGCGCCATCCTGACGCGCGCGCGCCGCGTTGCAATGGCGGAAGGATGATTGCGATGGCCAGCAAGGATTTCGGAAGCCTGCCCGATAGCCGGCGCGTCGAGCGGCTGGTACTGCACGCCGCCGGCATCGAGGTGGCGGTGCTGACCCTGGGGGCGACCCTGCAGAGCGTGCGCGTGCCCGATGCGCGCGGGCTTGTCGCCGATGTGGCGCTGGGGTTCGCCGACCTCGCCGGCTATCTTGGCGCCAGCGGCTATGTCGGCGCCAGCATCGGCCGCGTCGCCAACCGCATCGCCGGCGGCCGCTTCCGCCTCGACGGGCAGGACTATCGGGTGCCGTGCAACAACGGCGCCAACAGCCTGCATGGCGGCAGCGAGGGCTTCGACCGCCGAGTGTGGGAGGTCGTCACCGCGTCGACGACCGCCGTTCGACTGCGCCTCGTCAGCCCGCACGGCGACCAGTTCTATCCCGGCGAGCTGACCGTTACCGCCGATTTCGCGGTGGCCGACGGTGGCATGCTGACGATCGATTATCGCGCCACCACCGATCGCCCGACGCTCGTCAATCTGACCACCCACGCCTATTGGAACCTCGCCGGCGAAGGCAGCGGCAACATCGATGACCATGTGCTGACCTGCCCCGCCGACGCCTACACCCCCGTCGACGCCGCGCTGATCCCCACCGGCGCGATCGCCAGCGTCGCCGGCACCCCCTTCGATTTCCGCACCGGCGCCCGCCTCGGCGACCGTATCCATGGCGCTGACCCGCAACTGCGGCTGGCGGGCGGCATCGACCACAATCTCGTCTTCGCCCGCCAGCCGGCGGCCGCCACCCGCCGCGTCGCGCGCCTCGCCGATCCCGCCTCGGGGCGGACGCTGGAGCTATGGTCGAACCAGCCCGGCCTGCAGGTCTATTCGGGCAATTTCCTTGACGGCAGCAGCACCGGCAAGTCGGGCCGCGCCTATGCGCGTGGCGCCGGCATCGCGCTCGAACCGCAGATGTTCCCCGATACCGCCAACCGCCCCGACTTCGGCTCGCTCGGGCTCGCGCCGGGTGAGGTGTACGCCCACGCGATCCGGCTGGTGTTCGGGGCGGAATGAGACTGCGGAAAGGGCGACCGGGTCACACCCGCTCCAACGCCAGCGCAATCCCCTGGCCGACGCCGATGCACATCGTCGCCAGCGCCCGCCGGCCGCCGCGCTGTATCAGCTCCTCGGTCGCGGTCAGCGCCAGCCGCGCCCCCGACATGCCGAGCGGATGGCCGAGCGCGATGGCGCCGCCATTGGGGTTGACCCGGGCATCGTCGTCGGCGAGCCCCAGCCCGCGCAGCACCGCGAGGCCCTGCGCGGCGAAGGCCTCGTTCAACTCGATGACGTCGAAATCGCCGATGCCGAGCCCCAGCCGCGCCAGCAGCTTGCGCGTCGCCGGCACCGGGCCGATGCCCATCACCCGCGGCGCGACGCCGGCGACGGCGCCGCCGAGGATGCGGGCGCGTGGGCTGAGGCCATGGCGGGCGGCGGCGGTCTCCGAGGCGATGACCAGCGCCGCGGCGCCGTCGTTGACGCCGCTGGCGTTGCCCGCCGTCACGCTGCCGTCGGCGCGGACGATCGGTTTCAGCTTGCCCAACGCTTCGAGCGTCGTCGCCCGCGGATGCTCGTCGGCATCGACCCGCACCGTCGCGCGACCGGCGGGGACGTCGACGGCGACGATCTCCAGCGCCAGCCGGCCATTGGCCTGCGCCGCCGCCGCACGCTCCTGGCTGCGCAGCGCGAAAGCGTCCTGGTCGGCCCGCGAAATGCCATGCTCGCGCGCGACATTCTCGGCGGTCTCGGGCATCGAATCGGTGCCGAAGGCCGCCTGCATCGCCGGGTTGACGAAGCGCCAGCCGATCGTCGTGTCGAAAATCTCGGCGCGACGGTCCCAGGCACTCGCCGCCTTGGGCATGACGAAGGGCGCGCGGCTCATGCTCTCGACGCCGCCGGCGATGATGAGTTCGGCGTCGCCGGCGCGGATCGCCCGCGCCGCGGTCGCCACCGCGTCGGCGCCTGAGCCGCACAGCCGGTTGAGCGTCGCGCCGCCGACGCCCTCGGGCAGCCCGGCGAGCAGCGCCGCCATGCGCGCGACGTTGCGATTGTCTTCCCCCGCCTGGTTGGCGCAGCCATAGATAACATCATCGACAGCGCCCCAGTCGACGCCGCCACCCCGCGCCATCAGCGCCGCGATCGGCAGTGCCGCGAGATCGTCGGCGCGCAGCCCGGCGAGCGCGCCGCCATAGCGGCCGATCGGCGTGCGCACGGCATCACAGACAAAGGCTTCGGCCATGGCACTCTCCCCGCTGCGCCACCGGTGCCGGCGCGGCAGCGCCAGTAGCGGCGCCGGCGCTACCCTGTCCAGAACCCATACTTTTGGCGGGGGGTCGGCGCTGGCCGGTGTCGCCGCCACCGACATCGGCAAGGCGGGCGGCAAGGCGACCCACTGCTATCCGCTTGATATGTAATCCCGGCGTAAATTGGCCCCGATCTTGCTTAACAAATCGTGCACATAGTGCGCCCGTTTACGCCGACGGACCCCTGTCCAATCGGCGCCTTGGCGGCGCATATCCTCCGCGATATGCGCCGCTTCTTTTCGCAACCGCCGCGGTACGGCTCAGTCGAGCCCCAGATCCTTGGCGATTGCTGCCAGCTGCGCGCGGCTTTCGACATCGAGCTTCTCGAAGATGCTCGACATGTGCATCTTGACCGTGCTCGGCGCCAGCGCCAGCAGTTCGGCGATGTCCTTGTTGCGCAGGCCGCGTGCCGCCAGCCGGGCAACCTCGGTCTCGCGCCCGGACAGCGGCCGTCGTGACAAGGCCGCATCCTCGCGCCGCGCCAGTTCGCCAAGCCCCTGTTTCAGCGCGTCATTGTCGATCCACTGGCCGCCCGCGGCAACCGCATCGAGGCATTTGACGATGCGGTCGGCGACGACATCCTTGAGCACCAGGCCATCGGCTTCCAATTGGATCGCCGCGGCGATCTGGCCGGGATCGAAGCTCGCCGTCAGGATCACTACCTTGGGGCGGGCAGCCCTGGCGTCGCGCAGGCGGCGCAGGATGTCGAGGCCGCTGGGGCCCGGCATCTGGATATCGAGAATGGCGATGTCGAGGTCGGTGGTGGTGATGGCGGCCAGCGCGTCGTCGCCATTGCGGCAGCGCGCCACCACGGCCAAATCCGAGGCCTCGAGCAGGCTGGCAAGGCCTTCGAGGACGATCGGATGATCGTCGGCGATCAGCAGCCGGATCATGCCGTCAGCCGCGCCGGCGCCGGGAGGCGGATGTCAAGGCGGACGCCGCGCGGCGTCGAGTCGATCGCGAAGCCACCGCCAAGCCGGCGGATGCGCGCCGCGATCGAGCGCGGACCGACCTCGCCATCCGCCGCGTCGGCGAAATGGCCGTGCTCGGCAAGGCCATGGCCATCGTCGTCGATCGTCAATTGAAAGCCCCCTTCGTCCATCGTCGCGGCGATCCGCACCTGCCGGGCGCCGCCATGGCGGACGGCATTGGCGACCGCCTCGCGCAGGATCTGCCGCACCTCGAGCGCCAGCCGCGCCGGTGGCTCGGCACAGCCTTCGCAGGAAATCCGGATGTCCCATTGATTGGCAAGCAGCCGGCACAGTCCGGCGATGGCGAGGTCGCCGGGCGCGGGGTGGGTGGCGCCGTCGACGAAGGCGCGCAGCTCGGCGCGCTCGGCACGCAGCGCTTCTTCCAGCGCGGCAATCCGTGTTGCCTGCGCAGGCACGTCGCCGGCGTTGCGGCGGATCAATTGCAGTTGCAGCGCGAGGCCGGTGAGGAATTGCAACACGCCGTCATGGAGGTTGCGCGCCATGGCGAGGCGTTCCTCGCTCGCCACCGCCGACTGCCAGGCGGCGGCGGCAACTTCATTGTCGAGCGCCGCGGCGATCTGGACACTGAGCGCGCGCAGCAACGGCGCGTCGGCCTCGCGCGGGTGCTTGGGGATGATCAGGATGGCGGTGATGGCTTCGGTGTCGATGCTGGTGGCGACGGCTTCGGCGAAATCCTCGCCCGTGAGGCTGGCGAGGCCGACATCGGTGCGGCGCGCCCGGCCATCGCCGCCGATCAGCGTCGCGCGCCCCCGGCTCAACGTCACGACATCGCCGGGCAGCAGCCCGGTCATCGGCGGAGTGGCGCGGTCGGCGAGCGCCAGCGGCGCGGTGCCGGCGGCGGTGGCGACAACGCCGCGCCACCCCGGCTCGTCATGATATTCCCAGAACATCAGCGCGCGCGGCACGTCGAAAAAGCTTCGGACATGCGCGAGGCATTGTTCGACACAGGTCGGGATCGAGCCACTGCCGCGGCCGATCGGCTGCGACAGCCGGATCAGCTCGTTCCACGCCGCCTCGCGCTGGCTGCCCAGGACGACAAGCAGCCCGCCGGCGACGAGCACCTGGATGATGCGCATGGTGAAGCGCAGCAGGTCGTTGCCGCCGGCGCTGAACCCCGGCGCGTTGCCGAGAAAGGCGCTGGGCACGAACATCAGCGCCACCGCGCCCGTCGTCCAGAGCGCGCCGCGCCAGTTCCATTTCAGCGTCGCTGCCAGGATGGCGAAGATATAGAAGGAAAAGAACGGGCTGGCGGCGCCGGTGGTGAGATAGATCAGCGCGGCGATAACGCCGAGATCGATGGCGTGCGGCCAGGCACCGACCGCCGGCGCCGCGAGCGGCCGCCACCACATCCATGCCGCGAAGGCGAGGGCGAACAGCGTGTAGCCGGCGAGGATGGTGCCGACCAGCTGCGCGCTCGCCGCGGGCATCGGCGGATCGCCGAGCGTCGCCAGCAATGCGAGACCGCCGAGCGTCGCGCGTCCGAGGCCGCTGACGCGGTCGGCGCGGTTGCTGAGGAGACTGCGCTGCAGCATCGGGCAACACTAATGCCCGATGCTGCGCTTGTCGCCTGTTTCAGCTGCGGAACACTGCCGCCTCGGCCGAGTCTTCGGCCCTGGCGTTGCTCGCCGGGAAATTCTCATAGGCCATGATCTCGTGGCGGCCGACGACGAGGTGGTGGACTTCGTCAGGACCATCGGCGAGCCGCAGGGTGCGCTGGCCGGTGTACATGCGGGCGAGCGGCGTGTGCTGCGAAACGCCATAGGCGCCGTGCATCTGGATCGCCTTGTCGATGATATCGCAGACCTTTTCGGGCACCATGGCTTTCACCATATGCACCCAGATGCGCGCTTCGCGGTTGCCGAGCACGTCCATCGCCTTGGCGGCCTTCAGCACCATCAGCCGCATCGCCTCGATTTCGATGCGGGCGCGGCTGATATGCTCGACATTGGCGCCGAGCCAGACGAGTTCCTTGCCGAAGGCAGTGCGGGCGCGGCCGCGGCGGATCATCAGGTCGAGGGCGCGTTCGGCCTGGCCGATCGAGCGCATGCAATGGTGGATGCGGCCGGGGCCGAGGCGGACCTGGCTGATCTCGAAGCCGCGGCCTTCGCCGAGCAGCATGTTGCTCGCCGGCACGCGGACATTGTCGAAGGCGATATGCATATGGCCGTGCGGCGCGTCATCCTCGCCGAAAACGTTCATCGGCCCGATAATGCGCACGCCCGGCGTGTCCATCGGCACCAGGATCTGCGACTGGCGCCGGTTGGGCGCGGCATCGGGGCTGGTCTGGCACATGACGATCATGATCTTGCAGCGCGGATCGCCGGCGCCCGAGATATAATGCTTCTCGCCGTTGAGGACGTACTCGTCACCGTCGAGCACCGCCGACATCGCGACATTCTTGGCATCTGACGAGGCGCGGTCAGGTTCGGTCATCGCAAAGGCCGAGCGGATTTCGCCGTTCAAGAGCGGCTTCAGCCAGCGCTCCTTCTGTTCCGGCGTGCCGACGCGCTCGAGCACCTCCATGTTGCCGGTGTCGGGCGCCGAGCAGTTGAGGCATTCCGACGCGTGCGGCACCTTGCCGAGCTCGGCGGCGATATAGGCATAGTCGAGGTTCTTCAGGCCCTGGCCGGTATGGGCATCGGGCAGGAAGAAGTTCCACAGGCCGCGGCGCTTGGCTTCGTCCTTGGCTTCCTCGAGCATTTCCAATTGGCCGGGGACATAGGACCAGCGATCGGCGCGGCCTTCGCCCAATTTGTCGAACTTTTCGGCCATCGGCGCGACGATTTCGGCGAGAAAGGCCTTGACCGCCTTCAGCAGCGGCATCGCCGCGTCCGACATGCGCAGGTCGTTCAATTCATCGGTCGGATCGAGCCCGTAGAGGGACGAGGGAACGCTGTCATAGGCCATGGGGAACTCCTTGCGGTTTGACGCCACCTTCGGCGCTTTGCGGCAATCGCGCGCCTGCGGAAATAGTCGGGATGCCGCGGTTCAGCCGAAGCGCAGCGCCGCGGCGTGGCGCAGCGAGCGCAGATGCGCCTCGGCGAGCGCCGGGTCATAGCCGCCCGCTGCCAGCAGGTCGCGCCAGCCGGTCAGGTCGAGCCCGGTCGGATTGTCGCGCAGCAACTGCATCTTGATGAAGGGAAAGCCCGCGGCGATGAGGTCGCGCCACAGATGGATCGTCGGGTTGCACAATATGTGGGGCGGCAGGCCGAACAGCGGCTGCGCGGTCAGCCCGGCGTCGAGCATCCGGGTGAGCAGCGCCAGTTCGTAATTGGCAATGACAAACTGACGATCGCCGGTCTCGACGCCGTGCCAGAAGCGCTGGAACGCCGCATGGCGCAGCGCGCCGGGCCGGAAGAACTGCATATAGCTTTGAAAGTGCGAGCATAGTTCATGGCTGAGGGTGACGCCGATATAGTCGGACGGCGCCGCCCGCGCCCGGCCGAGGAAGGCCGGAAAACTCCGCATCGGCCCGATGACGCTGTCATTGGCGAGCGCCAGCAGCCCGGCGTCGGCAAGGGCCGGGCAGAGCGCCAGCACCGCCGCCCAGGCGCCGAAATCATAGCCGAGATTGGCGCGCAGCAGGACGCCCGCGGCGAAATCGATCTCGTCCGGGTCGGGTTCGGCGGTGATATCGTCGCCGATCAGCACGACGATGGTGCGAAAGCCCGCCGCCGCCCAGGCGCGGGCGTGAAACAGATTGTGCGGGGCGATGCGGGCGCCGGGGGCGACCGTCACAAAGACACAGACTTCCTCGCCGCCCGAGAGCGCCGGTTCGCGCCACCAGCGCGCCGGCACGTCCAGGCTTGGCGCCGCCTTGACCGTCATCGCTTCTCCCCGAGGGCGCCTTAATGTTTCGGGGCCGTTGCCTCAAGCGCCGTCTCCTCATTCAAGCGAGGGTTGACCTCGGCGCCGCTTTTGCCGCCGTTGCGTCTGGACCGCAGCCGATGCTGCGATAGGAAAATGCGCCGGAGGCATCTCGTCTCCATCGCCATAGCGGAGAAACCCATGGATCTGGCCGGCAAACGCATTGTCATCACCGGCGCCGCCGGCGGCATCGGCCGCGCGCTTGCCGTTCGCTTCGCCGCGGCGGGCGCTGCCGACATCATCGTCGCCGACATCGATGGCGACGGCGCCGCCGAAACCGCCTTGATGGTGGACGGCACCGCCTATCGCCTCGATGTCTCGCAGGAAGACGAGGTCGCCGCGCTGGTCGAGGCGGTCGAGACCCGCCACGGCCCCATCGACCTGTTCTGCTCCAATGCCGGCATCGGCATCCCCGGCGGCGCCGAAGTGCCCGACGCGGGCTGGCAGCGCATCTGGGAAATCAATGTCATGGCCCATGTCTGGGCGGCACGGCACCTCGTCCCGCGCATGGTGGCGCGGGGCGGTGGCTACCTCCTCAACACCGCGTCGGCCGCCGGCCTGCTCAGCCAGGTCGGCTCGGCGCCCTATGCCGTCACCAAGCACGCCGCCGTTGGCCTCGCCGAATGGCTGGCGCTGACCCATGGCGATCAGGGCATCAAGGTCTCGGTGCTCTGCCCCCAGGCGGTGCGGACGGCGATGACCGCCGGCAACCCCGATGGCGTCGCCAGCATCGACGGCATGATGGAACCCGAGGAGCTCGCCGAAGTCGTCGTCGCGGGGCTGGCGGCCGAGACCTTCCTGATCCTGCCGCACCCCCAGGTGCTCGACTATATGCGCAACAAGACGGCGGATTACGATCGCTGGATCGGCGGGATGCGCAAGCTCAACCGGCGCTTCAGCGGCAGCTTCGGATGAGCGCCGCGGGCAGCGTCGCCGACATGCTCGGCCGCGACGACTGGCTCGCCCAGGTCGCCGAGCCGGCGATCGACCCCGACCGGCCGATCATCGACCCGCACCACCATCTCTGGACGGCGGGGCAATATCCCTATGGCCTGCCCGAACTGCGCCGCGACACGGCAAGCGGCCACAACATCATCGCCACCGTCTTCATCGAATGCCTGGCGGGCTATCGCGCCGACGGCCCCGAACATCTGCGCTGCGTCGGCGAGACCGACTATGTGCTGGGGGTGGCGCGCGACTCCGATGCCAGCGGCGGGCCACCGATCGCGGCGATCGTCGGCAGCGCCGATCTGCGCCGCGCTTCCCATGTCGACGAAATCCTCGACGCCCATGAAGCGGCGGGGGAGGGGCGTTTTCGCGGCATCCGCCACGCCGCCGCCTGGGATGCCTCGCCGGCGGTCGGGATCAGCCACCACCGCCCGCCACCCGGCCTCTATCGCGACAATATGTTCCGCCGCGGCTTCATGCGGCTGGCGAAGCGCGAGCTGAGCTTCGACGCCTGGCTCTACCACCCCCAGATCCCCGATCTCATCAATCTGGCGGCGGCCTTTCCCGACACGGTGGTCATCGCCGACCACTTCGCCGGCCCGCTCGGGCTATGGCCCTATACCAACCGCAAGGCGGTCTTCGCCGACTGGCAGCGCGACATGGCGAAGCTCGCGGAATGCCCCAATGTCGTCGTCAAACTGGGCGGGCTCGCCATGCCGGTGGGCGCCTGGGGCTTCGAAACCGCCGACCGCCCGCCGACCTCGGCCGAGCTCGTCGCCGCCCAGGGCGACTGGTACCGCGCCGCGATCGACCTGTTCGGCCCCGACCGCGCCATGTTCGAAAGCAACTTCCCGGTCGATCGTCAGAGCCTCGCCTACAGCACCTATTGGAACGCCATGAAGCGGATCGCCGCGCGCTATGGCGAGGAAGAGCAGGATGCGCTGTTCCGCCGCACCGCGGCGCGCGTCTATCGCATCGACGTCGCCGCATGATCGCCCTGGCCCTCGCCGCGCTGCTGGCGGCGGCCCCGCCACCGCCACCGCCACCGCCACCGCCACCGCGCTATGCGGTGATCGACATGCACTTCCACGCCGACCGCCCCGACGCCGAAGGGCCCCCGGCGGCAAGATCTGCGCCCCCTATGCGGAATGGGTGCCGCGCGACCCCGGCCAGCCGATCGAGACATACCTAAGCTGGTTCACCACCAGCCCGACGTGCCGCCACATCCTGACCGCCCCCACCGACGCCGCCGAGCTGCGCGACCGCGGCATCGCCATGCTTGCCCGGGAGAACGTCCTGGCGCTCGCCGGCGGCAGCGCCGAAACGGTCGACGATTACGGCCGCCATGGCGAGGGCCGCATCCTGCCGGCGGTCGGCTTCGGCGGCGACGGCGACTGGCCCGACATCGCGACCTTGCGCCAGCTGCACCGCGACGGCCGGCTCGCGGCCTTGAGCGAAATCACCACCCAATATGCCGGCATCGCCCCCGACGACCCCCCGCTCGAACCCTATTTCGCCTTGGCCGAAGAGCTCGACATCCCCGTCGGCATCCACCTCGGCCCCGGCCCGCCCGGCACCGCCTATTTCGCGACGCCCGGCTATCGCGCCGCCGCCGGCGACCCGCTGCGCCTCGAAAGCGTCCTCGTCCGCCACCCGCGGTTGCGCGTCTATGCCATGCACGCCGGCTGGCCGCTCGCCGACGCGATGATCGCCATGCTGTTCGCCCACCCGCAGCTCTATGTCGATATCGGCATCCTCGACTGGGCCTATTCCGAAAAGGAATTCGAGCATCACCTCCGCCGCCTGATCGACGCCGGGCTGGAAAGCCGGATCATGTTCGGCTCGGACAACATGGTCTGGCCCGACGCCATCCCCATCGCCATCGCCCGCATCCGTAGCGCGAAGTATCTGACGCCGCGCCAGAAGCAGCTGATCCTGCATGATAATGCGGCGCGGTTTCTGCGGATTGCGGGGTAGGAGGCTACCAGGCAAGCGCAGAGAGCGGCGCGGTTGCCTATCGGGCCGGATTCCGCGATGCTTCGAACGAATTTCCCCGTCAACCGCGAGAGACTCGCCTCCACAACCTATTTGGAACGCCGCGCAGATGATGGTTGGCACTATTGAGATACTGAGCAGACACCGATGTTGAGTAGGACTGCTAGTCTAACTCATAAGCCCGAGATTAGGCATCTTACCGGAGACCGGCAATTGAGAGTAATTCCTCGACGACAACGCGTAGGTCGCTTTTTAGATCATCTAAGTCTGACCTGACTGCATTAAATCTTCGGCTGTGAGCGGATTTGTCGCCGATATCCTTTAAACGAGGCAAGGCCTTTTTACTATTTCGAGATAAACTCCATGCGTTACAGACCATCGTAGCTGAGATCAGGTCTTTCAGGTAGAGAAAGTCGCCACTTGCGTTTACGATTTCATGCTGCCGCCCATGCTTCTCGAAGGCCTCGATGATTAACGTCTCCAGAAGACGTCTTAGCATCACTGCACATGCATCATACCAACCATTGGCGTACGCGCCATTCGCTTGATTGGCTACTTTTTCGAGGTATCCTCTCGTTTTTCGAGATAGGACAATTGGAACAATAATTGTTAATTTACTTGCCTTTATTCCCTCTTCCGGCGGTCCGAAAACTCCAAGAATTTCATGCTGGATCGCCTGTGCTGTACGTGCAGCGTTCCTCGTGAAAAAATCGGGGTCAGTCTCGTGCATAGAGGTGCTTAGCCATGCTCGCAAATACCTGATCGATCTGCTCAGCGGAAGCCTCAGAGGAAATATGAACTTGGATATCAATATGAAGAGACGGCGCCGATGACTTCGCGGCTGCCGTGGAAGCCGATTTGCCATCGGCAACGGGTACGTGTAAAATGCCTGCGTCAACGCTTGGTTCGATAAAGTCAGTACCGTTGAATTCTGCCTCCGTGGCCAAGTTTTTAAATGTTGATACCGCTTTAGATATCGCTTGTTTTCCGGCTTTGGAACTCGAACTGAATACATGTTCTAGATCTGAGTTGGGCCTGTTGTGTGCGTCTGGGTATACGGCGTAAAGCTCAGCATACCCTTGCCGGATGCCGTCCCCCAACACTGCCTTGCTTTTTGCCCCGCGAAATTGGCCCCAACGGTCAGTTGGAACACCGTTACCGTCAATTAATCCCGCAAGTTTTAAAACCCCTACCAAAGACCCGTCATTGCTTGAAGTGAAGCCGATAGTCTTCAACCAAGCCTGTGTAACTTTTGAGGGTACGCCAACCTGTCTAATTTTGGCCAAGAGCGCTGGAATCTTCCCTGGCACTGTCGTGTAAGTTATCTCAGCCATATGTCCCCCAGAGGCTGTCGCTCAAACAATCGTAGCGATCTTTACAGATCAATACCGCTACAAAACAACAAATGTCTAGAGGCTTATCATGTTGACCTGCCAGGCCTAGTGCTCGATTAGCTGCATCAGGTCACCGCCTGCCTCGCATGAAACTCCGGCCGATCCCACGCCCCCGTCGCAACAATCTCCGCCAATATCGCCGCCGCCGCCGCCACATCGGCGAAGCGCAGATAGGCCGGCGCGAAGCCGAAGCGCAGGATGTCGGGGTCGCGGAAGTCGCCGATGACGCCGCGGGCGATCAGCGCCTGGCAGATGGCATAGGCATTGGGGTGACGGAAGGCGAGGTGGCTGCCGCGGGGACCCATGGGGCTGGCCAGCGTCAGGCCGGGGATGTCGGCGACGGCGGTGATGAACAGCTCGGTCAGCGCCCGCGACTTGGCGGCGAGGCGGTCGACACCCAGCCCGGCGATCAGCTCGACGCCGACTTCGAGCGCCATCAGGCTGAGGATCGGCGGGGTGCCGCAGGCGAGGCGACCGATGCCCGGCGCCGGCTCATAGTCGCCGGCGAAGGCGAAGGGCGCGGCATGGCCCATCCAGCCCGACAGCGGTTGGCGGAAATCGGCCTGGTGGCGCCGCGCCACAAAGGCGAAGGCCGGCGCGCCGGGGCCGCCGTTCAGATATTTATAGCCGCAGCCGACCGCCAGATCGGCGCCGGCGCCGCCGAGATCGACCGGCAGCGCGCCGACGCTATGGCTGAGGTCCCACAGCACCAGCGCCCCGGCGCGGTGCGCCGCGGCGGTGACCGTCGCCATGTCGGCGAGTGCGGCGGTCTTGTAGTTGACCTGGCTGAGCAGCAGCACCGCCGTGCGGTCGTCGAGCGCCGCCACCGGATCGTCGGCGGCGATCACCTCGGCGAGGCCCAGGCTGGCGATGCCCTGCGCCATATAGAGGTCGGTCGGGAAATCGCCCGCCGCGACGACGATCCGCCGCCGGCCGGGGCGCATCGCGAGCGCGCCGGCAAGCAACTTGAACAGATTGACCGACACCGAATCGGCGACGATCACCTCGTCGGCGGCGGCGCCGATCAGCGGCGCGATCTTGGCGCCCACGCGCGCCGGCGCGCCGATCCAGTCGTGCCTGTTCCAGCTGGTAATGAGGTCGCCGCCCCATTCCTCCGCGATCACGGCGCTGAGGCGCGCCGTGGTGGCATGGGGCAGGGGGCCGAGGCTGTTGCCGTCGAGATAGATGACGCCCTCGGGCAGCGCGAAGAGATCGCGGGCGAAGGCCAGCTCGTCGGCGGCGTCGAGTTGTTCGGGAGTCACGCAGGCTGCGCTAGCCGCAATTGCCGCCGGGTGAAACGCTTTCCTCCCCCTTTCAGGGGGAGGAGGGCTGCCTCGGCAGACTGTCCTACACGCCCGGATCGGGCTATGTTGCGCGTCCGCCGGGGGGCCGTCGCCGGCGGACGCGCGTAGGACATTCATAGAGGGAATTCGACTGACCTTCGCTGTACTTCGGCGCAAAACTGCTACCATCCGTTACCATTTGCAGCCTAGGGAGGCGGTCATGACCGAAGTGCTGGAACGGCCCGCCGCTGCCGCCGCCGACTGGACGATCCCCCAGGACTGGCAGCGCTATACGCCGGCCGAACACGCCGTCTGGGACCGGCTCTACGCCCGCCAGACGGCGATGCTGCCCGGCCGGGTGACGCCCGAATTCCTCGATGGCCTGGCGCTGCTCGGCATGGACCGCCCCGGCATTCCCGATTTCCGCGACCTCAGCGATCGGCTGATGCGGCTGACCGGCTGGCAGGTGGTGGCGGTGCCGGGGCTGGTGCCCGACGATGTCTTCTTCGATCACCTCGCCAATCGCCGCTTCGTCGCCGGCAATTTCATCCGCCGACCGGATCAGCTCGACTATCTCCAGGAACCCGATGTCTTCCACGATGTCTTCGGCCATGTGCCGTTGCTCGCCCAGCCGGTGTTCGCCGATTACATGCAGGCCTATGGCGAGGGCGGCCGGCGCGCCGCGGGGCTCGGCGTCATCCACCATCTGTCGCGGCTCTATTGGTACACCGTCGAGTTCGGGCTGATCCGCTCAGGGGACGAGCTGCGTCTCTATGGCGCCGGGATCGTTTCGAGCCGTGGCGAATCGATCTACGCCTTGGAAAGCCCGGTGCCCAACCGCCTCGGCTTCGATCTCGCGCGGGTGATGCGGACGCCCTATCGCATCGACGATTACCAGCAGGCCTATTTCGTCATCGACAGTTTCGACGATCTGCTGGCGCGCACGCTCGAGACCGATTTCGGGCCGCTCTATGCCACGCTCAAGGGCGCGAGCGACGTCGCCATCACCGAGATTCTGCCGAGCGATCGCGTCTGGACGCGCGGGCAGGGGCGCTAGCCGCCGATGAGCACCGTGGGGAAGCCCATGACGATATTGCCGCCATGGGCGGTCATGTCGCCGATGCGCGCCGCCGGCAGGCTGCCGACGAGCACCGTCGCCGAGCCCTTGACGATGACATCGGGCGGGCCGACGCAGGTCGCCATGTCGGTGACGCGCGCCTGGGGCAGCTTGCCGGTGATGACGGTGACCATGCAGGGCGGCAGGATCGGCCCGCCGACATGCGGAACGACGCCGGTCACCATCGGACAGACGTGCATGTCGGTAACGCGGGCGGCGGGCATTCCCATGCGCACATTTGTAGCAAGGCCGCGGCGATGTTGCCAGCGCGCAGCATCACCACCGCAATGGCG
Organism: alpha proteobacterium AAP81b; assembly: GCA_001295935.1. Taxonomy (GTDB): domain Bacteria; phylum Pseudomonadota; class Alphaproteobacteria; order Sphingomonadales; family Sphingomonadaceae; genus Sandarakinorhabdus. The sequence continues at coordinate 3,531 of LJHX01000045.1, read as the reverse complement.
CAGAATCCACGTGCGAAAGCGATGAATTGCTTCTAGGAATTTGGATGGGACGCGAGATCGGGGGGAGCGGGGCGTGATCATCGACGACGATATTGCCGCTGCCTTGCTGGCGCCGATCGGCGGTGGTGAGATCGCCGCCGCGGTCGAAGGCGTCGCCGATGCCAGCGTCGGCGTCGATGGCCGTGTCGACGAAGGCGCCGCTGGCGACGCCTTTCGCGAGCTGCGCTTCCAGCGCAAGGCGATCTACCGCATCGAAACCCGCGTCGCCATGGGCGGCGACCCGCCCGCCGATGGCGAGTCCTGGGATTGGGAGACGCTCGCCGAAGCCGCGATCGCCTATCTGACCGACGAGGCCAAGGATCTCGAGATCATGGCGATGCTGCTCGAAGCCGCCGTCCGCCTCGATGGCCTGCCCGGCCTGGCGCGCGCTACGCAGGTGCTGGCCGACATGGTCAAGGCCTTCTGGGACGCCGGGCTGTGGCCCGCCGAGGACGAGGAGGACGGCGTCGAGGCGCGCTTCCAGCCGATGTCGGGGCTGTCGGGCGGCAGCGGCGACAAGGACGGCACGCTGATCCTGCCGCTGCGCCGCCTGGTTCTCGCCAGCAACGCCAGCGGCGACAGCCTGCAATTCATCGATCGCGTCATCGCCGACGGGCTGTTCGCCGACGCACAGACGGCGGGCACGCCCGAAAAGCGCGGCCAGCTCAACCGCGAGGCCGAGGCGGCGCTGGAGGCCCAGGCCGCCACGGCGCGGCGGCTCGGCGCCAAGGCGCTCAAGCCCGCGGTTGCCCAGCTGGCGGCGAGCGAGGCGGCGTGGCGCGGCGCCGTCGCCGAGATTTTCGGCCGCACGCGCCCCAAGGCGCCGGCGGCGTCGCGGGTCAGCGACGAGCTCAAGAACATGGGCGACTGGCTGAAGGCGTTCCTCAAGGAACTGCCCGACGATGCCCCGGTGTTCGAAGCCGAGGTCGAGGGCGACGCCGCGGTTGCGGCCGGGGTGCCGGCGGCGGGCGTGGCGGCGGCGGGAGCGCCCTTCAGCATCGGGCGGATCGATCGCCGCGAGGATGCGCTGCGGGCAATTGCCGCCGCGGCGGACTATTTTGAACGCCTTGAACCCGTGTCGCCGCTCGGCCATGCCCTTCGCGAGGTTGACCGCCGGGCGCGAATGAGTCTGGATGCGTTCCTGGAAGAGGTGATTCCCGATAGCGGGACGCGAGAATTGTTCTACTGGCGATCGGGGATCAAGCCGCCGGCCAAGGCCTGACGCGGGCAGGTCGTTGTTTCGTGGGCGTGGGCCCGGGTCTTTTGGGGAAGGGGCGCACCCCCATGCGCCTATGGGAGAGCGGACATGGCTGATTCGGTACATGACAAGCTGAAGCGGGTGCGCAAGCCGCGGGTTCACATCACCTATGACGTTGAAACCGAAGGCGCGCAGGAAGTTCGCGAACTGCCCTTCGTCGTCGGCGTGATGGGCGATTTTTCGGGCGATTCGGCGATCGCCAAGAAGGGCCTCAAGGATCGCAAGTTCATCGACCTGAAGAAGGACAAGTTCGATCAGGTTATGGCCAAGATCGAACCCGGCGTGAAGATGAAGGTCGAAAACACGCTCGAAAAGAACGGCAAGGAATTCGAGGTCAACCTGAAGTTCCGCTCGATGGACGACTTCGAACCGGAAAAGATCGTCGAGCAGGTCGAGCCGCTGCGCCGGTTGATGGAAACCCGCAATCGCCTGCGCGACCTGATGGCCAAGGCCGATGGCTCGGAACAGCTCGAAGGCCTGCTTGAGCAGATCCTGCAGGACAGTGCCAAGATCGCCAATCTGCGCGAGCAGCTCGGCGACGACAAGACCGACGCCAAGCCCGAATGACCTCGGGTTCCGCCGATAATTCCAGGAGCAAGTGACAATGGCCGATACCGAAGCCCAGGCCGCTGGCGGGGCGGCGACCGTTACCGAAACGGTCAGCCTGCTCGATCAGGCGATCAGCGTTACCAAGCAGACCGAGCCGAGCCGCGTCGAGGAATTGATGCGCACCCTCGCCAACGAAGCGATGGGCGGCACCGTCCAGTTCAACAAGAATCTGACCGTCACGCTGCGCGAGGCGATCGCCAAGATCGACGAGCAGATTTCCGAGCAGCTTTCGGTGATCATGCACGCCGAAAAGTTCAAGACGATGGAAGGCAGCTGGCGCGGCCTCAACTATCTCGTCAAGAACAGCGAGATCGGCGAGGGCCTCAAGGTCCAGATGCTCAACGTCACCAAGAAGGAGCTCGCCAACGATCTCGCCAAGGCGGTCGACTTCGACCAGAGCCAGACCTACAAGAAGATCTATGAAGAGCAGTTCGGCATGGCCGGTGGCCAGCCGTTCAGCGTGCTGCTCGGCGATTATTATTTCGGCAAGACGTCCGACGACACCGAGCTGCTGACCAACATCTCCAGCGTCGCCGCCGCCGGCTTCTGCCCCTTCGTCTCGGCCGCCTCGGCGCAGGTCTTCGGCATGGACAGCTACACCGAGCTGCTCAACCCGATGGACATGAAGCAGTTGTTCGAAACCGCCGACTATCTCAAGTGGAACGGCTTCCGCTCGTCCGAGGATTCGCGTTTCGTCACCCTGACGATGCCGCGCGTGCTGGCGCGCGTGCCCTATGGCCGCGACACCAAGAAGGTCGAGGGCTTCGACTTCGAGGAAGCCCCGCGCGATGCCGCCGGCAACGCCAAGCCGCTGGCGCATGACGATTATTGCTGGATGAACGCCTCCTATGCGCTCGTCGCGCGGATGACCGCGGCCCACGCCGAATATGGCTGGACGACAGCGATCCGCGGTGCCGAGGGCGGCGGCAAGGTCACCAACCTGCCGACCCACGTCTTCCATTCCGACGATGGCGATCTCGATGCGAAATGCCCGACCGAAATCGGCATCACCGATCGTCGCGAAAAGGAACTGTCGGACCTCGGCTTCCTGCCGCTCTGCCACTACAAGAACACCGATTATTCGGTCTTCTTCGGCGCCCAGACCATGCAGAAGCCGAAGAAGTACGATCGCCCCGAGGCCACCGCCAATGCGGCGATCTCGGCGCGTCTGCCCTATATCATGGCGACGAGCCGTTTCGCCCATTATCTCAAGGTGATGGCGCGCGACAAGATCGGCAGCTTCATGGAAGCCAGCGATTGCGAGACCTGGCTCAACCGCTGGATCAAGAACTACGTCAATGCCAGCGAGGGCGCCGGCCAGGAAAGCCGCGCCAAATACCCGCTCCGCGAGGCCAAGATCGAGGTCAAGGAAGTGCCGGGTTCGCCCGGGTCGTTCAGCGCCGTCGCCCATCTGCGGCCGTGGCTGCAGTTCGAGGAACTGACGACGTCGATGCGCCTGGTCGCGAAGATCCCGGCCAAGGCGGGCTAAGCAGGGCAGGCGGGGCCGGCGGGGCATGGAGTCATTTGCCCCGCCCCGGCTTCTGCAGCCCGAGGAACCGGCCGCCGCGGCGAGCGAGGCGGCCGGCCACCCCGCCGACCCGGCGGTCGCCGCGGCGGCGCGTGCG
>LJHX01000044.1 GCA_001295935.1 alpha proteobacterium AAP81b | reverse complement strand
CAAAGACCAGCCCCGAACGATCCTCGGCAAGGCTATGACAGACAAGCGCGCGCAACCCACCCTCCGCTTACAGTCGCGGGTGCCTCCAGACATTGGCGACGAGCAGCCCGGTGAGGAAGCCGCCGATATGCGTCCAGATCGCGATGCCGCCGCCGCCAGCCGTGTTGAACACCAGGCCGGTGAGCAACTGCAGGCCAATCCAGGTCGCGGCAAGCCACAGAGATGACAGGGTATCGCCCGACAGCGACAGCCCGAGGACGCGACGGGCGCGGGCGCGATGCTGGGCGAAGATCACGACATAGGCACCGAACACCGCGGCGATGGCGCCGCTGGCGCCGACGATGGGCGCGGTCGCGGCGGGAGCGACGAGCCATTGCGCCAGCCCGCCGACAATACCGCCGGCAAGAAACAGCAGCAACAGCGACCGCCACCCCGCCACCCATTCGACATAGCGCCCCACCCAGCCGAGAAACAGCAGGTTGAGGCCGAGGTGGAACAGCCCGGCGTGGAGGAACATATGGCTGACCAGGGTCAGCGCCGCGCCGGCGGGGTCGCTATGGCCGGCGAGCGCCGCGGTCAGCCGCGCCGGGATCAGCCCGAAATTCAAGGCCAGGCGATCGCCGAACCCGGCGCCGCCGAGCCAGGCCGCGCCCTCGACGGCGACACAGGCGCCGATCAGCCAGTTGGTGACATGCGCCTGGGGGGGCTTGAATGGCTTCACGACCGGGATATGGCGCCGGCGCCGGCCGCCGCCAACCCCGACATCAGAGGAATTCGACCTGCTTGATGGTGTAATAACGGTCACCCGATGGCGTCGAGACCTCGACATCCTCGCCGACGCGGCGGCCGATCAGCGCGCGGCCGAGCGGCGAGCTGTACGAGATGCGGCCGCGGCGCGCGTCGGCCTCCATCTGGCCGACGATCTGATAGGTCACCGGCTTGTCGTCCTCGTCGAGCAAGTGAACGGTGGCGCCGAACACCACCTTGTCGCCCGACAGGCTGCGCGGATCGATGACCATGGCGCGCGCCAGCTGGTCCTCGATCTCGATGACCTGGGCTTCGATCTGGCCCTGGCGTTCCTTGGCGGCGTGATATTCGGCGTTTTCCGAAAGGTCGCCATGGGCGCGGGCTTCCTCGATCTGCTCGACGACCTCGGGACGCTCGACTTCCTTCAGGCGCTGGAGGGTCGCCACCAGCACCGCATGACCTTCCGCCAGCATCGGCAGCTTTTCGATCGTCGCCATTCGCTTTCACTCAACCTTTTCGATGGTCCGCCTCTGCCCGCGCTCCAGGGAGCGACAGGCAAAAGAATTGCGCCGCCGGCGGGGTTCCACCAGCGGGCGCGCGGCCCCCTCTCAAGCCGCGGGGTGGCGATGATAGGACTGCAGCGGGCGGACTTCAAGCGGCCGTCGCCGCAGCGCCGCGATCGCCGCGACCGAAGCGACCGACGCCGCCGCTGTGGTGAAATAGGGAATGCGGCCATAGAGCGCCGAGCCGCGGATCGAAGCCGAGTCCTTCAACGACTGGACGCCTTCGGTGGTGTTGAAAATCAGCGCAATTTCGCCGTCCTTGATGCGATCGACGATGTGCGGCCGGCCCTCGGCGACCTTGTTGACCTGGGTGACGGCAATGCCGGCGGCGGCGAGCACCTTGGCGGTGCCTTCGGTGGCGACGAGAGTGAATCCCATGGCGAGAAGGTCGCGCGCCGCGGGAATCAGCTGGGGCTTGTCGCTGTCCTTGACCGAGATGAAGACATTGCCGGTTTCGGGCAGCACCGCGCCGGAACCAAGCAACGCTTTCGCAAAGGCGGTGGCGAAATCGCCGTCGAGCCCCATGACTTCGCCCGTCGATTTCATCTCGGGGCCGAGGACAGGATCGACTCCCGGGAAGCGCGCGAAGGGGAAGACGGCTTCCTTGACGGCAATGTGCGTGCCGGTGGCGCGCGGGCGCAGATCGAAGTCGGCGAGCTTCTCGCCCGCCATGACGCGCGCGGCGATCTTGGCGATGGCGATGCCGGTCGCCTTGGCGGTGAAGGGCACGGTGCGGCTGGCGCGCGGGTTGACCTCGATCAGGTAGATCATGCCGTTCTTGACGGCGAACTGGATGTTCATGAGGCCGCGGACATTGAGCGCGCGCGCCAGCACCGCCGTCTGGCGCTCGATCTCGGCGACGATGTCGGGCCCCAGGCTGTAGGGCGGCAGCGAGCACGCCGAATCGCCCGAATGGACGCCGGCTTCCTCGATATGCTGGAGGACGCCGGCGACGAACACATCGGTGCCATCGGCAACGGCGTCGACATCAACTTCGATGGCGTCACGCAGATAACGATCGATCAGCACGGGAGAGTCGCCCGAAACGATGACCGCCTCGCGGATATAGGTTTCGAGCTGCGCCTGGGTTTCGACGATCTCCATCGCCCGGCCGCCAAGGACATAGCTCGGCCGCATGAGGACGGGATAGCCGATGCGGGTGGCGACCGCGATCGCCTCGTCGCGGCTGCGGGCGATGCCGTTCTCGGGCTGGCGCAGGCCAAGCTCGGTGATCAGCGCGGCGAAGCGCTCGCGGTCTTCCGCCAAGTCGATGCTGTCGGGGCTGGTGCCGAGGATCGGGATGCCGGCGGCCTCGAGCGCGCGCGCCAGCTTGAGTGGCGTCTGGCCGCCCAATTGCACGACGACTCCGGCCAAGGTGCCCGCGGTCATTTCCTTGTGGAGCACTTCGAGAACGTCCTCGGCGGTCAGCGGCTCGAAATACAGGCGATCCGAGGTGTCGTAGTCGGTCGAGACCGTCTCGGGGTTGCAGTTGATCATGATGGTTTCGAAGTCGGCGTCCCCCAGCGCGAAACAGGCGTGGCAGCAGCAATAGTCGAACTCGATGCCCTGGCCGATGCGGTTGGGGCCGCCGCCGAGGATGACGACCTTGGTCGCGGCGGTCGGGTCGCTTTCGCAATCGGGGGTGCCGAAGCTCGGCGCCTCATAGGTCGAGTACATGTAGGGCGTCTTGGCGAGGAATTCGCCGGCGCAGGTGTCGATGCGCTTGAACACCGGCCGGACGTTGAGAGCGCGGCGCGCGGCGGCGACGTCGGCCTCGCTGTGGCCCGTCAGGGTCGCCAGGCGGGCATCGGAGAAGCCCTTGGCCTTGAGGCGCCGGAAGCTGTTGGGGCCGGTCGGCAGGCCTTCGACACGGACGCGCGCCTCGATCTGCACCAGTTCCTCGATCTGGCGGAGGAACCAAGGCTCGAACTTGGCGATCTCATGGATGCGCTCGACGCTGATGCCGGCGCGCAAGGCCTGCGCCGCGACGCGCAGACGATCGGGGGTCGGGCGGCTCAGCTCGGCTTCGATCTCGTCATGGGTCGCGCCGATCAGGCTCTCGATTTCGTCGAAGCCGGTCAGCCCGGTCTCCAGACCGCGCAGCGCCTTCTGGACGCTCTCCTGGAAGTTGCGGCCGATCGCCATGACCTCGCCGACCGACTTCATCGCCGTCGACAGCAGCGGCTCGGCGCCCTTGAACTTTTCGAAGGCGAAGCGCGGGATCTTGGTGACGACATAATCGATCGTCGGTTCGAACGACGCTGGCGTCGCGCCGGTGATGTCGTTCATGATCTCGTCGAGGGTATAGCCGACAGCGAGCAGCGCCGCGACCTTGGCGATCGGGAAGCCGGTGGCCTTGGAGGCCAGCGCCGACGACCGCGACACGCGCGGGTTCATCTCGATGACAACCAGGCGGCCGTCCTTGGGGTTGACCGCGAACTGGACGTTGGAGCCGCCGGTTTCGACGCCGATCTCGCGCAGGCAGGCGATGCTGGCGTTGCGCATCAACTGATATTCCTTGTCGCTGAGCGTCAAGGCCGGGGCGACGGTGATCGAATCGCCGGTATGCACCCCCATCGGGTCGATGTTCTCGATCGAGCAAATGATGATGGCATTGTCGGCGCGGTCGCGCACGACTTCCATTTCATATTCCTTCCAGCCGAGCACCGATTCCTCGATGAGGACTTCGGTCGTCGGGCTGGCGTCGAGGCCGCCCGTCACGATGCGGGCGAATTCCTCCTTGTTATAGGCGATGCCGCCGCCGGTGCCGCCCATGGTGAAGCTCGGCCGGATGATCGTCGGCAGCCCGACATGATCGAGCGCCACCATCGCCTCGGCGAGGCTGTGGGCGATCTGGCTGCGCGGCGATTCGAGGCCGATCTTCGACATGGCGTCGCGGAATTTCAGCCGGTCCTCGGCCTTGTCGATCGCCTCGGCGTCGGCGCCGATCAGCTGGACGCCGTATTTTTCGAGCGTGCCGTCGCGGTGCAGCGCCAACGCGGTGTTGAGCGCCGTCTGGCCGCCCATCGTCGGCAGCACGGCGTCGGGGCGCTCCTTGGCGATGATCTTGGCGACGATCCCGGGGGTGATCGGCTCGACATAGGTCGCATCGGCGAGATCGGGATCGGTCATGATCGTCGCCGGGTTCGAATTGACCAGGATGATGCGATAGCCCTCGGCCTTCAGCGCCTTGACCGCCTGGGTGCCCGAATAATCGAACTCGCACGCCTGGCCGATGATGATCGGGCCGGCGCCGATGATCAGGATGGAGGTGATGTCGGTGCGTTTGGGCATTGCTGGTCCTGACGAGAACCCTTACGTTGATTGCAGTGCAATCAACGAAGGAGGGTGAAATGGCAAGCGTCACCATCCGGCGCATCGATGACGATACCAAGGATTGGCTGCGGCGCCGGGCCGGCGCTACCGGTCGGTCGGTGGAAGGTGAAATCCGCGAATTGATTGCCCGGGAGAAGCGGCGCGACGACCCGTCGGCCTACCCGCCTGGAATGGCGCCTCGCCCTGATGAGCCGTTTGGCAGTTACCTGTATCGCATCAGCCGTCCAGGCTTCGAGATTGCGTTTCCCGAACGCTGGATCGAACCCATGCGGGACCCGTTCGGTGATCCTGATTGATACCAACGTCCTGAGCCAGCCGCTGCGTGACGATGGCGAGCGACGCGTGGTCGACTGGCTCGACGCGCATGATGCCGAAATCCTCATCCCAGCGTTCGCTATCGCGGAGCTGGTGTACGGATATGAGGTCCTCGCCTTCGGGCGTCGGCGGACGGAGCTGCACGATGCGGTGTTCGCGTTACTGACCCGATACGAGGACCGTATCGTGGCTTTTGACCGGCCCGCGGCAGAGGCGCATGGCTGGCTGGTCGCCAAGCTCAAGTCCGAAGGCAAGCCAATGCCCTTCGTCGACTCACAAATTGCTGCAATCGCCATCGCCCGATCAACACGTGTCGCGACGCGGAACATTGTCGACTTCAAGGCCACCGGCCTGGAGTTGATCGATCCTTGGGTGGCCTGAGACTCACGCCCCCGTCTCCGCCTCGCAGCCCCAGCCGTCGAATTCGACGCCGTGGCTGATCTCGATTTCGAGCGCGCGGGTGATCAGCCCGCGCAGTGCCTCGCGGGTGACGGCGCTCTCGACTTGAAGGTCGGCGGCCCAATCGCCATCCTCGAACTCGCCGAAGTCGATGAAGTCGAAGCCGAGGCCCTCGGCGGCGTCGGCGAGGGCTTCGATGGCGGCGCGCGGCCCCTTGAAATGCACGTCGATCGGCCGCGCCAGGGCGGCGATATCGCCATTGGCGGCGAGTTCGGCGAGGACTTCCTCGTCGGCGGCCATTTCCTCGGCGAGGCGGACGGGGTCGACCCCGGAAATTCGCGGTGGCGCCATGCTACTGCGGCTTTTGCTGAACGTGATCTGCGGCGACATCGACGTCCCAGCCATCCCATTCGACATCAAACGCATCCGCGGCGGCACACATCGCTGCCGTGTTCATCGCGACCCAGTTCCGGTCGGTTGGCGTCGTCGCCGATGCCAACAGTCGCCCGGGTCCGTCTGCCGCCGCCGGCCAACCGACCTGATCCAGCCTTTGCTTCAAGGCAACGAGGCGTTTGTCGTCGCCCAGGAACAATTGGGTAACGAGTCTTGGTCGCTTAGGGTCGAGATTAGCGGATTCCATCTGAGAGACGATTTGTCGGCCGGCCTCGAGCTTGCCGGCCACACAATCGTCAACAGGAGCAGCAGCGCATGATGCGGCGCTAACGGTTGCAACAGCAGCTGCAATTCCCATCCAGCTACCCATGATCACGCAGCCCCCAGCGACCCGACGAACTTCTCGAACAGATAGCGACTATCCTGCGGCCCCGGGCTCGCCTCGGGGTGATACTGCACCGAAAACGCCGGCGTATCGATCAACTCCAGCCCCGCCAGCGAGCCATCGAACAGCGAAATGTGCGTCGCCCGCGCATTGGCCGGCAACGTCGCCGTCTCCACCGCAAAACCATGGTTCATCGAGGTGATCTCGACGCGCCCATCGCTCAGCCGCTGCACCGGGTGGTTGGCGCCGCGGTGGCCCTGGCGCATCTTGACGGTCTTTGCCCCCACCGCCAGCCCCAGCAGCTGGTGGCCGAGGCAGATGCCGAACAGCGGCGTGCCGGCGCCCAGCAGCTTCTGGATCGTCGGCACGGCATGGATTCCGGTCGCCGCCGGGTCGCCGGGGCCGTTCGACAGGAAGATGCCGTCGGGCGCCAGCGCCATGATCTCGTCGAAGCTCGCCGTCGCCGGCACCACCGTCACCCGCGCGCCCGCCGCCACCAGATTGCGCAGGATGTTGCGCTTCATGCCATAGTCGATGGCGACGACGTGCGGGCCCTGCGGGTTGCCGCTGTGGACGGCATAGCCGCCGTCGAGCCGCCACAGCCCATCGTCCCAGCCATAGCTCTGCGTCGCCGAGATGACCGAGGCGAGGTCCATGCCCTCGAGCCCCGGCCAGGCCTTGGCCTCGGCCAGCAGCTTCTTGATGTCGAAAACCCCCGCCTTGTTGTGAGCAATCACGCCATTGGGGGCGCCGGCGGTGCGGATGCGTTTCGTGAGTGCACGCGTGTCGACCCCCGACAGCCCGATCCGCCCCCAGGCACGCATCCAGTCGTCGAAGCGGCGATCGGCGCGGAAGTTCGCCGCCGGCGTCACCGCCTCGCGGACGACGCAGCCGAGCGCATGCGGGTTGGGCGATTCGATATCCTCGGCATTGGCGCCGACATTGCCGATATGCGGAAAGGTGAAGGCGATGATCTGCCCGGCATAGCTCGGATCGGAGATCACCTCCTGATAGCCGGTCATCGCGGTGTTGAAGCAGACCTCGCCGACGGCGACGCCCTCGGCGCCGAAGCCATGGCCCCAGATCACCGAGCCATCGGCGAGCACCAGGCACCCTGTCGCGCTCTTGGGCTGCGCCGGCTGAACGGCGGCCGCGCCTTTGGATTGAGCGGGCGCGGGCGCTTGGGCCATGAAGGGTTCCTTGTGGCGGAGCCGTCTTGAGCGACGGTCAAACGGCGGGGGCGATAGGGTTCGCCCGCCCCCCCGTCAATCTATTCTTTGCCCGGCACAAGGGCTAGGATCGCCGGCTAATCCGAAGGACCGTTTTTCCATGCTCCGTGACGAAATCAAGACCGCCACCATCGCCTCGATGAAGGCCGGCGACGCGCCGCGCACCGCTGCCCTGCGCCTCATCCAATCGTCGATCAAGAACCGCGACATCGAGCTGCGCACCGGCACGGCGCCGGCCGACGACGATGTGACGGTGATCGAGGTGCTGGGCAAGATGGCCAAGCAGCGCCGCGAATCGATCGAGATGTATGTGGCGGGCAACCGCCCCGAACTCGCCGACGCCGAACGCGCCGAGCTGGCGGTGATCGAAAGCTTCCTGCCGCAGCAATTGTCGGCGGGCGAGGCGCAGGCGAAGATCCGCGAGGTGGTCGCCGAACTGGGGGCGACGACGGTCAAGGACATGGGGCGGGTGATGGCGGCGGTGAAGGAGCGCTTCGCCGGCCAGATCGACATGAGCGGCGCGAGCGCGATGGTGAAGGTGGCGCTGGGGGGATGAGGTTGGGGTTGCAGCTTGGCTCACTCTGCACCGACAATACCCGGGTCAGTTCACGGGCATGCCTCGACTTCGCTCGGCATGAACGGCGTAGGATGGTCCCCGGGCGTGCCTCGACTTCGCTCGGCATGAGCGAAGTCAGGGGGACGCTGGCGCTGAATGCGTCCCATCTTTTGGTTTTGCCGGCACACACCGTTTTCCAGAAGCCCCCAGCCCCGCTCATGCCGAGCGAAGTCGAGGCACTCGCGATGCCGAAGCCCCCGTGCCCGCCAAATAGAAGCCGGGGCTAGGCCGCTATGCCAGACTTCTTCGCCTATCTGCTGCGCTGTGCTGATGGCTCCTATTACGCCGGGCACACCGACGATATCGATGCCCGGCTTGGCCAACACCAGGCCGGAAGCTTGGGCGGCTACACCGCCACTCGCCGACCTGTGGCTCTCGTCTGGTCGGCACGCTTCCAATGCCGCGAGGACGCTTTCGCCTTCGAGCGCCGGCTGAAGAATTGGTCGCGTGCGAAGAAGGAAGCACTCATCGCGGGCGACTGGGCTGCGATCGGCGTCGCGGCCATGCCGCCAAGCGAGCGCGCCGCCCGCCTCGCGGCCCGCACCGCCCCGTGATCTCCCCCGCGTTCCTCGACGAACTCCGCGCCCGCGCGCCGCTGTCGCCGGTCGTCGCGCGGCGGGTCAAGCTGGTCCGCGCCGGGCGCGAGTGGAAGGGCTGCTGCCCCTTCCACAACGAAAAGACGCCGAGCTTCTACGTAAACGACGACAAGGGCTTCTACCATTGCTTCGGCTGCGGCGCCCATGGCGACGTCATCAGCTTCCTCACCGACCAGGAAGGCCTGCCCTTCATCGACGCCGTCAAGCAACTCGCGGCGCAGGTCGGCATGGAAGTGCCGGCGCTGTCGCCGCGCGCCCGCGAAGTCGCCGAGCAGGCGGAGAGCCTGCACGACATTCTCGGCCGCGCGGCGCAATGGTTCACCACCCAGCTTGGCAACGCCGGCGGGGCGGCAGCGCGCGCCTATCTCGATCGCCGCGGCGTCACCCCGGCGCTGGCGGGCGATTTCGGCCTGGGCTTCGCCCCCGATGCACGCAGCGCGCTCAAGGCCGCCTTCAAGGATGTGCCGGCCGAAACCCTCGTCGATGCCGGGCTGCTCGGCCGCTCCGACGAGGGCGAGACCTATGACCGTTTCCGCGGCCGGCTGATGTTTCCGATCCGCGACGTCCGCGGGCGGGTCGTCGGCTTCGGCGGGCGGGCGCTCGGAGACGTCCAGCCGAAATACCTCAATTCCGCCGACGGCCCGCTCTTCGACAAGGGGCGGCTCCTCTACAATCTCGACAAGGCGTCGCCGGCAGCGCGCAAGGCCGGGCGGATCGTCGTCGTCGAGGGCTATATGGACGTCATCGGCGTCGCTGGCGTAGGGCTGGCGGAACTCGTCGCGCCGCTCGGCACGGCGATGACCGAAGCCCAGCTGCAGCTCGCCTGGGCACGCGCCGACGAGCCGATCCTGTGCTTCGATGGTGATGCCGCCGGGCAACGTGCCGCGCTGCGGGCCTGCCTGCGCGCGCTGCCCCTGCTTAGCCCGGGCAAATCGCTGCGTATCGCCACGCTGCCGGCCGGCGAGGACCCCGACGACCTCGTCCGTCGCGGCGGCGCGCCGGCCTTCGAAGCGGTGCTCGCTGCCGCCGTACCGCTGATCGAGCATCTCTGGCGCGCCGAAACCCAGGGCGTCGATGCCGCCACCCCCGAGCGCCGCGCCGCCATCCGCGCCCGGCTGAAGGCGCACAGCGACAGCATCGCCGATGGCAGCGTCCGCAGCCTCTATGCCGCCGAGATCGCCCAGCGCTTCGACGATGCCTATCTGCGCCGCCCCGATCGCTTCGTCCGCCGTGTCGCCGCGAAGGGCAAATGGGTGCCGCCGCTCGCCGGCGCCTCGGCGGCATTGAAAGCCCGCAAGGGCGACGCCGAGGTGCTGGCGCTGCTCGCCGGCTTGCTCGCCAACCCCTGGCTCGCCGACCGCCATGGCGAGCGCCTCGCCGGGCTCAGCCTGCCGCCGGGGCGCCATGAGACCCTGCTCATGGCGATTCTTTCGGCACTTGCCGTGGCACCGGACCTTGAAAGCGCCGGCTTGACACATCAGTTACACAAACGAGGTCTGGGTGACGTTACCGACGATGTCTTAAAGGCGAGCCGCCTGGCATTCTCGTTCACGCGTCCCCTGGCCCCGGGACAGGCGCCGGTCGAAACCGCGGCGCGCGATTTTGGAGTGCTGGTCGAAACCATGGCCGCGCGCGCCCGCATCGATTCCGAGCTTCGCGACATCAGCGTTCGCTTCCGCGCGAGCCTGGCCGACGCCGATTTCGAACGCCAGCAGGCGCTGGTGGCGGAACGCATGGCGATCGACCAGCAAATGATGCAACTGGCCGAATCGCTGCGTGCCGATTAAGGCGCGGCGCTTCGATTGTGCCGCAACGGCAAAAGGGACGGGAATGGCAAAGGCGAACGGCGCAGGCGACGGCGAAGCCAAGGTGGATGGCGCCGATGCGCCGCTGCTCGATCTCAACGAAGCGTCGATCAAGAAGCTGATCGCCCGCGCCAAGAAGCGCGGCTACATCACCGTCGACGAATTGAACGAGGCGCTGCCGCCCGACCAGGTTTCGGGCGACCAGATCGAGGACGTCATGGCCTCGCTCAGCGAGATGGGCATCAACCTCATCGAGAATGAAGAGCCCGCCGAGGACCCCGCCGAGGCGCGCGCCGCCGACGAGGAAGAGGACGAGCCCGAACCCGCCGATAACGAGATGGGCGTCGCCGCCGTCGTCGCCGCCCCCAAGGCGCCGCTCGACCGCACCGACGATCCCGTCCGCATGTATCTGCGCGAAATGGGCGCCGTCGAGCTGCTCAGCCGCGAAGGCGAGATCGCCATCGCCAAGCGCATCGAGGCCGGGCGCAACACGATGATCGCCGGGCTGTGCGAAAGCCCGATGACCTTCACCGCCATCATCGACTGGTCGGAAGCCCTGAACGAAGGCCGCATGCAACTTCGCGAGATCCTCGATCTCGAAGCCATGCTCGCCAAGGACCCCGTCGAGGGCGAAGCCGAAGCCAAGGACGACAATGGCTTGCCGACCGTTTTCGTCAAGGAAGATGAGGACGAAAGTGCTCGCGAGGCGCCGGCCGCGCCCGACGAGGAAGACGACCTGACCGAACGCCGGACGCCGCGGCCGACCGAGGAAGAGGAAGAGGACCAGACCCTCAGCCTCGCCGCGATGGAAGAGCAGCTGAAGCCCGCGGCACTCGAAACCTTCGCCGAGCTGACGGCGCTCTACAAGCGCTTCCTCAAGCTCCAGGAAGCCCGGCTGACGGCGCTTGCCGCCGGCAACGCCTTCCCGGCGAGCGACGAGAAGAAATATCAGAAGCTGCGCGAGGAACTCACGCGCGGCGTCCAGTCGATCCACTTCCACAACAACAAGATCGAGGTGCTGGTCGACCAGCTCTACACGCAGAACCGCCGGCTGCTGGCGCTCGGCGGCCAGATCATGCGGCTTGCCGACAAGCACAAGATCAACCGCAAGACCTTCCTCGACGAATATGCCGGCCATGAACTCGACGAGGCCTGGCTGACACGCGTCGCCGGGCTCGACAAGCGCTGGGCGGCCTTCGCGGCGGTCGAGGCGGTCGCGGTCGACGACATGCGGCGCGAAATCGCCGGCATCGCCGAGGCGACCGGCGTCGAGCTGAACGAATTCCGCCGCATTACCAACATGGTGCAGAAGGGCGAGCGCGAGGCGCGCATCGCCAAGAAGGAAATGGTCGAGGCCAATTTGCGCCTGGTCATCTCGATCGCCAAGAAATACACCAATCGCGGGCTGCAATTCCTTGATCTCATTCAGGAAGGCAATATCGGCCTGATGAAGGCGGTCGACAAGTTCGAGTATCGCCGCGGCTATAAGTTCTCGACCTACGCGACCTGGTGGATCCGCCAGGCGATCACGCGCTCGATCGCCGACCAGGCACGGACGATCCGCATCCCCGTGCACATGATCGAGACGATCAACAAGCTGGTGCGCACCAGCCGCCAGATCCTCCACGAGATCGGCCGCGAGCCGACCCCTGAGGAACTTGCCGAGCGGCTGTCGATGCCGCTCGAAAAGGTCCGCAAGGTGATGAAGATCGCCAAGGAGCCGATCAGCCTCGAAACGCCGATCGGCGACGAGGAAGATTCGCATCTGGGCGACTTCATCGAGGACAAGAATGCCGTCATCCCGGTCGATGCCGCGATCCACGCCAACCTCAAGGAAACCGTCACCCGCGTGCTGGCGTCGCTGACGCCGCGCGAGGAGCGCGTGCTGCGCATGCGCTTCGGCATCGGCATGAACACCGATCACACGCTCGAGGAAGTCGGCCAGCAGTTCAGCGTCACCCGCGAGCGCATTCGCCAGATCGAGGCGAAAGCCCTGCGCAAGCTCAAGCACCCGTCGCGCAGCCGCAAGATGCGCAGCTTCCTCGACGTCTGAGGCGGCACCGAAGTCATCATCCCTCGCGATGTGTATTGCTCTTGCAAGACACATCGCGGGCGGCTATCGGCGCCGCATGAATCGTTTCGCTCCCCTCCTCGCACTCCTCCCCGCCCTGCTCCTCGCGACTGCCGCCGCCCCGGCGCCCGATCCGCTGGTCGCAAGGATCATCACCAGCGCCCGCGCCGTGCCGCCGGCAAGCCTTGCCTTCGAGGAGACCACTCGCACCGTCGCCAGGGACAGCGCCGGCAAGATCGAAACCACCGTCACCGTCGAACGCTGGAACGGCCGGCAGTGGAGTTTCGTCTCGCTGAACGGCAAGCCGCCGGGCGCCAAGGCGGCCGAGGCCATGCGCAAGTCGCACGAAGCAGGGCCGGTGACGGGCTATCACCGCCTCGCCGACTTCCTCGCCGGCGGCGCGCGCCGGACGGCGGAGGCCAATGGCACGGTGCAGCTGCACATCGCGCCGATGCCCAAGGGGTCGATCAACATCGCCGGCGACCGATCGGCGAAGTTCGAAGCCGATGCCAGTGTCGATACCAGCGGTGGCGCCCCCATGGTCACCCGGCTGCATATCCGGGCCCCCAAGGCGTTTTCGATGATGCTCGTCGCCCGGATCGACCGCTTCGAAATCGTCAACGAATACAAGACCGGCCCGGACGGGCGTCCCTGGCTGGTGCGCCAGACCCAGGACTATAGCGGCGCGCAGTTCGGCTCGACGGGAAGCGTCCATAGCGAGACGGTGATCACGCCGCTGCGGTGAACCGGGCACGGCGCGTCAAGCGACGGCGACGCCAGCCGTGACATGGCGAACCGGCCACAGTGGCGGTGATAGGGTCGGCGCGGCCAATGCGCGCTGGCACTTTGCCGGCAAAATCGGTATCGCAACCATCAGACTCCGGGGGGAGTTCTGTTTCGGATCGGGTCCTGCCTTGCGCCTTTTGCTGCCACTCGCCTTTCTGCTCACCGCGGCCATCTCGGCGCCGGCGGGGGATGTCGTCCTCGACCGCATCATCGCCTCGGCCAATGCGGCGGGCCCCGCCAACCTTGCCTTCGATCGCACGACGACCATGGTCAAGAAGGGCGGGCCGATGAACACCCGCACCGTTCTTGTCGAACGCTGGGATGGCAAGCGCTGGCACCTCGTCACCTTCAACGGCAAGCCGCCGACCCCCGAAAAACGCCGCGAGGTCGAGCCGGCGACGCGCGCCGTGCCGGTGCCGGGCTACTATCGCCTCGCTGCGCTCGTCGCTGCCGCTACCGAGCGCCGTACCGATGCCGAGGGCCGGCTGGTGCTGATCATCCCGCGCCTGCCCGACCAGGCGGTGCGCACCGATGACAAGGATATTTCGCGCTATCTGTCGGGCGAGGCGGTGATCGACAGCGCCGGCGGCCAGCCCTATGTGGCGCGGCTGACGTTGCGCAGCCACGAGAATTTCAAGCTGAACTTCCTCATCACCGTCAAGCATTTCGAGCAGGTCAGCGAGTTCGCGCCGGCCGCCGATGGCCCGCCGCGGCTGATCTCCGAAAGCGCCAGCAGCCAGGGCTCGCTGCTCGGCGTCCCCGGCGGCATGAAGAGCGAAACCGTCTTCGCCTATCGTTGAGGCGCGCCGCGGGGGTTTGCCGGCGCCGGAAAGCGTGGCGCCAGCGCGGCTTCGACCGCCGCCACCTCGATGGCACGGTCCTCCTGCCCTGCCCATAGCTTGTCGCGCGGGGTCACGATGGTCAGCCGGCCGAGATTGCCGGTCATCCCCTGGCGGCCGGCGCCGAAACTCAAGCCGCGGGCGATGACGGCAAAGCGCGTCGCCCCCTGCTCGGTGGCGATGCGCGCCGCCAGCAGCAACAGCGCCTCGGCCTGGGTATCGACGGCGGCGTTGCGAAAGATGCTGACCTCGGTCGCCCCGCCATCGCGCACCCGTTCGACCTTGACCACCGCCGGGCGCGTCGCCAGGTCCTTGCCATAGCCGGCGGCAACATCGGGGTCTTCCCAGCGCGGCCAGCCGACCGCCTTCAGCCCGGTCGCCTCCTTGCCGACCAGCGCGGTGCGCGCCACCGTCGCCGCATCGCCGCGCAGCTTGGCGGGGTCGAAGGCCAGGCTGCCGGGGACGACTTTGGCCTGGACATTGGCGATCACCGCGGCGGCGATCGGCGCTGGGGCCAGCCAGCGGCTGCGGCCGAGCAGGATCGCCTTGGCATCGTCCGGCTGGCCGGCGACGAGCGCCAGCTGGGCGCGCGCCAGCTGCGTCAGTTCGTCGGCGCGCGCCACCTGGCTGGCGGCGTCCTGCGCCTTGCGATCGGTGCCGCCGGCGGTGGCGGCGAGTTCGTCGACCTGCTGCTGGACCCGCGCCAGGGTCGCTTCGGCGCCGGCGGTGTTGCCGGCAAGCGCCTGGTCGGCGGCCAGCCGCGCCTGGACGACGACATCGGGCTTGTCGGCGGCGCCGACCAGCGCGCCGAAGTCGGCCGCCGCCCCGGCCCAGTCGCCGGCGCGCTCGCGCGCCTGGGCGCGCAGGGTGCTCGCCGACAGGCGGTAGAGGCGTTCGAGGAGTTCGGCCTCGCCCGGCGAAATCGTCGGGGTGAGCGCCAGCAGCCGCGCCGCTTCGCCCGGCACCCACCAGCCCCAGGGCCGCGCCGCGGCGGCGGCGAGCGCCAGCGTCTCGGCGTCGGCATCACGCCCCTGCGCCACCCGGGCATGCGCCTGCAGCAGCAGCGCCGATGGCCGCAATGTCATGTCGAACCAGGGTTTCACCTCGGCTGGCAGCGCCGTCGCCAGCGCCGCCTCGCCGTCGGCAAAGGCGGCATCGGGACTGCCGACCTCGAGATTGCGGATGCCGCGCATCAGCCGCACCTCGGCGCGGCGAATGGCATTGCCGGTAACCCGCGCGTCGCTCAGCGCCTCCGTGCAGGCCTGCACGCCCTTCTCGCCGCCTTCGCGCGCCAGCGGATTGTCGGGCTCGGGGGCACCGAACAGTCCAAGCGTGCCGATGACCAGCGGCAGCCGGGCAAGGCTTTCGCCGACGCCGACGCGGCGGCCATAGCCGTCGCAGCGCAGCAGCGCCGAGGGCGGCTTGGCCAGCGCCGGCGCGGCAATGAGGACGGCAAGCGCCGCGATCGACACCCTGTTCATCGGCTTCCCCCTGACGCCGGCGGCCATGCCAGCGACGCGCGCCTCTGACAATCGCTGTGTTGCCGACACGAGCGCGCGCCTCTACCCATTGCGCTGCAACATTCTCGAGGATTTCCCCATGCGTTTCGAAGGCACCGGTGGCTATGTCGCGACCGACGATCTGAAAGTCGCCGTCAATGCCTCGGTCACGCTGCGGCGGCCGCTGCTGGTGAAGGGCGAGCCCGGCACCGGCAAGACCGTGCTGGCGGCGCAGATCGCCGCGGCCTTCGACGCGCCGCTGATCGAATGGAACGTCAAGTCGACGACCAAGGCGCAGCAGGGGCTCTATGAATATGACGCCGTCAGCCGGCTGCGCGACAGCCAGCTCGGCGATCCGCGCGTCCAGGACATCTCCAACTATATCCGCAAGGGCAAGATGTGGGAGGCCTTTACCTCCGAGCGCCTGCCGGTGCTGCTGATCGACGAGATCGACAAGGCCGATATCGAGTTTCCCAACGACCTGCTGACCGAGCTCGATCGCATGGAGTTCGACGTCTACGAGACCGGCGAGCGGGTGAAGGCCGCCCAGCGCCCGATCGTCATCATCACGTCGAACAACGAGAAGGAACTGCCCGACGCCTTTCTGCGCCGCTGCTTCTTCCACTATATCAAATTCCCCGACCGCGAGACGATGGAAGCGATCGTCCGCGTCCACTTCCCCGACATCCAGCGCGCGCTCGTCGCCGAGGCGATGAACATCTTCTTCGACATCCGCGAAGTGCCGGGGATGAAGAAAAAGCCCTCGACGTCGGAACTGCTCGACTGGCTCAAGCTGCTGATGCACGAGGACCTGCCGCTCGACGTGCTGCGCAACCGCGACACCAAGACCCTGATCCCGCCGCTGCACGGCGCGCTGCTCAAGAACGAACAGGACGTCATGCTGTTCGAACGGCTGGCGTTCATGAGCCGGCGCGGAAACGCCTAGACGATTTTCACGTCCTTGGGCAGGCCGCCGATATTGTCCCAGAAGCCGGTCTTGCTGTGGGTCTGGAACAGGTCGGGCGGCAGCAGCGTCGGCCGCGACCGCGCCGCCAGCCGCGGAGCGACGCGGTGCAGGCCGGGGGTGCCGAGGCGGGCATCGAAGGCAAGCGCCTGCTCGTCCTGCGGGATGGCTTCGAGATCATGGTCGAACGGCGCCTCGCCGATCGCGTCGTAAATGGCGGCGAGCGCCCGCCGCGGGTCGGCGACCAGGGATTCATAGCGCAGCAGCAACAGCCGCTGGCGTTCGGCGGAGAACACCGCCTCGCGGATGCCGTTCATGGCAAAGCCGACCATCCCGGCGGCGGCGACCAGCCCTTCGACGCGTGAATAGACGGTGCCGCCGGGATCATGGCCGAAAATGCCCGACGGCAGCAGCGGGTTCTGCCGCACCAGGCTTTCGATACTGTCGATCACCCAGGCCGGGTTGCGCACGCAGACGATGACCCGCGCCGCCGGAAACAGTCGCGCGATCAGCGCCAGGCGCGTCGTCCACAGCCGGTTGGTATCGAAGACCAGCGGCTGCGGCGCCGCTGCATAATAGTTTTCGACGATCCCGCGCAGCACCCGCTCGCGCGCCGCATCGTCGATGAACACCGCGCCCTCATTTTCGGCGCTCATCGATTTCAGCATGGCGCTGACCATGCTGCCGACGGGGCTGGTCATCCGCGCCGACAGCCGGGGGTTCTGGCTGAGCAACGCGGCAAGCAGCGTGGAGCCGGCGCGCGGCAGACCGGCGATGAAGTGGAATTGCGGCAACGACTTCCCCTGATTTGCGCCCGGGCGGACGCCAGCGGCGCCGCCCCGGCCTCAGCCGCGCGCCAGCGTCACCCGCCGCGCACGCAGCACGCTGCCCATCGCGGCAAAGCCGGCGACCAGCAATGCCCAGCTTTCGGGCTCGGGCACGGCGGCGATGGTGATCGAAGCGGCGTCGCCGGTCACGCCGATGCTGGCGCCCTGTGCCCAGGAGGCGACATAGGAAGTGCCGCCACCCCCACGATCACTGAAGCCACCGAAGCCGCCCGAAAAGCCGCCCCCGCCACCGCCGCCATAGCAGCCGGCACCGCCGCCGCCGAAGCCGCCGTAGGAGAAACAGCCGCCGCCGCCATAGGGGCGCGGCAAGCGGCTACCGCCGGCGAAGGACGGGCGCGACTTGCCGCCGGTACCATAATAGCTCGCCTGGCCGTCGCTGAACCAGCCGGCGCCGCCATCGGCCTGATAATTGAAGCTGGCACCGCCCTGCCCGGCGCCCGCGACCGAGCCGGCATCATTGCCATTGACCGAGACATAGCTGCCGCCGCCACCCCCGGCGACCAGATGCGGCAGCGCCGCGCCATTGCCATAGACCCAGGAACCCCCACCGCCGCCGCCGCCGCCGTAGATGCCGAGGAAGCCGGCGCCATCGCCGGCGACGACGAGGTTGAGCGTGGTGCCGCCGAAAATCTGAAAGGTTGCCGCGGCGATTCCGCCGCGTCCACCGCTGCCGCCGCCGATGTTGTCGCCGCCGCGCCCGCCGATCGCCGTGATGCGGTAGCGCGCGGTCGTCGGCGCCGTCCATTGCGCGATGCTGCCGGTATAGCCAAAGACGGCGGCGGCTTCCGCCTGCGCTGCCGCCAAGGCGGCCACCGCGACGCTGACCATGAAGCTCGACCGCCGCATATTCGCCCCCGCCCGAATCGCACCACGAAATTACGCAACCGTAAGCAAGTGTAAAGAGCCGGCGCGGCAGCCTGGCGATGGGGCGGCAAGCGGCTTGGGCGATGCTTACCCCGCCTGCCCCCGCGGCTTGGCACGAAGCGTCGGCGGCGCCGCCGCCGGGTCCTCGGGCCAGGGGTGCTTCGGGTAGCGCCCACGCAGATCCTTGCGGACATCTGCCCAGCTGCCCGCCCAGAAGCGCGGCAGGTCCTTCGTCACCTGGATCGGGCGGCCGGCGGGCGAGGTCAGCCGCAGGGTCAGCGGCACGCGGCCTTCGGCCAGCATCGGATGCGCCGCCAGCCCGAACAGCGCCTGGACGCGGACATCGACTGCAGGGCCCCCTTCCGCGGCATAGTCGATGGCATGGTGGCTGCCGGCCGGGGTTTCGAACTGGCGCGGCGCCAGCGTATCGAGGCGGCGCATGTCGGCCCAGCCGACCAGCGTGCCGAGCGCCTCGGCGAGCGCCGCATCGCCGACCGCGTCGAGGCGGCGTTTGCCGACGAGCAGCGGCGCCAACCAATCGTCGAGACCCGTGAGCAGCGCCGCGTCCGACAGATCGGCGAAATCACCGAAGCCGGCGCCGCGCACGAACGCCACCCGCGCGCGCAAGCCCGCGCTCGCCTCGCCCCAGTGCAGCAGCGCCAGGCTATGCTCGCGCACGCCGGCGAGCAGCGCCATGGTTACCGCCAGAGGATCGGGGCGCGGGTCCGGCGCGCGCGCCAGGGTAATCGCGCCAAGCCGCCGCACGCTCTCGGCGACGACAGCGCCACTCGCCGGATCGAAGGCGAAGACCGGCGTCGCGGCAATCGCCAGCCCGAGCCCGGCAAGGCTCGCCTCCTCCAGCGCCGCGCCCAGCAGCAGCCGCGTCGCCCCCGCCGCCCCCGCCGCATCGCCGACGACCACCCAGGGGCTGGTCGCCAGCGCCTCTCCCGCATCGACACTCACCGCGCGGCCATTGGCCATCAGCCAGCCGCCACCCCGCCGCTTTGCGACGCGATCGGGAAAGGCCAGCGCCAGCACCTGCGCCGCGGCGTCGGCGGGAAGCGCCTCCTCGGCCCCTGCCCCCGCCAGCCGCGCCCAGCGCGCTGCCAGCTGCCGCGCCGCGCCGGCGCGCGGCCCATGATCCCGCCGCCACTGCCGCAGCCGCTCGTCGAGATCGGGCGAGCGCCCGCCGAGGCCGCGCTCGGTCAGCACGACCGCGACCTCGGCCGCCAGCCGCCCCAGCCCGCGCGCCGCGCCCGCCACCAGCATAGCCCCAAGCAC
>LJHX01000043.1 GCA_001295935.1 alpha proteobacterium AAP81b | reverse complement strand
GCCGGCAGCAGCCGCGCCGCCAGCCAGCGCCGGCCACGCCGCGCCACCAGCCGCTCGGGCGCGTAACCCGCCAGCGCCAGCGCCGCCGCCAGCGTGTCGCCATGGACGGCGACGCCGCTGCCGTGGCGCGCGTCCGCCCCCTGCCAGCGCGCGTCGATCAGCACCCGCGTCATCGCAAGGCGCTTGCCGACGCGCCGGCGCGCGGATAGGCGCGGGACGTGCCGAGACCAAAGCGATGATAACCCTCGACAAGGTCGGCAAAGCCTATCGCACCCGCGACGGCCGACGCCGCGTCTTCGATGATGTCAGCCTGACGCTCGGGCCCGGCGACGCGCTCGCCATCGTCGGCGGCAATGGCGCCGGCAAATCGACCCTTCTGCGGCTCATCGCCGGCGTCGAGGCGCCGTCGGCGGGGCGCATCACCCGCTCCATGTCGGTATCCTGGCCACTGGGGCACGCCAGCGCCTTCCAATCGTCGCTGACGGGGGCCGACAATGCCCGCTTCATCGCGCGCATCTATGGCCGCGACATCACCGACACCCTGGCCTTTGTCGAGGATTTCGCCGAGCTCGGCGCCTATCTGCGCATGCCGGTGCGGACCTATTCGTCGGGAATGCTGGCGCGCCTGGCCTTCGCCGTCAGCCTGGCGGTCGATTTCGACTGCTATCTCGTCGATGAAATCGTCGCCGTCGGTGATCGCCGCTTTCGCCAGCGCTGCCACGACGCGCTGCTCGCCCGCCGCGCCGCCGGCACGCTGGTGATGGTCAGCCATGACGATGCGACCCTGCGCGAATATTGCACCCGCGGCGCGTCGCTGCTCGGCGGCCGGCTGACCCTGCACGACGACCTCGACAGCGCGCTCGCCGCCAACGCCGCGGCGCTGTTGCCGGCCTGAATCCGGCGCGTCATGCTTTGCCAAGAAGGATTGCCTCCGGCGGCCAGGGGCTGAGCCCCTGGACCCACCTTCCTTAAGATACATGTGTTCGCGGCATAAGGTCGGCACCAACGAGAGTGGGTCCAGGGCCTCAGCCCCTGGCCGCCGGAGGCCCACTTTCTTTCCATGCGTTATCGAACACAATGTTTGGGATGACCCCGTCAATCGGCGTGCTCGCGGAAACCCG
Organism: alpha proteobacterium AAP81b; assembly: GCA_001295935.1. Classification (GTDB taxonomy): domain Bacteria; phylum Pseudomonadota; class Alphaproteobacteria; order Sphingomonadales; family Sphingomonadaceae; genus Sandarakinorhabdus. The sequence goes on along the minus strand of LJHX01000043.1, from coordinate 2,911 downwards.
CGACGAGTAGCCAGCCGATCCCCCAGGCGACGACCAGCCCCGCCCAGATCGCCAGCACCGTCAGCCAGCGCCGCGGATAGAGCGACTTTTCGGGGCGATTGGGGGTCACCACCGGCACGACGAACAGCTGTTCGCGCAAGGCCTCGGCGCGTGCCGCCTCGCGTGTCGCCCGCGCCGCTTCATAGCGTTTGGCGGCGAACTGCTGGCGCAGCTGCAGCTCTTCATAATCGGCAAGCCGCGGCGCCAGCGCGCTGCCCTGTCCGGTCAGCCGTGCGGCGGCGGCGGCGCGCTGGCCTTCGAGGCCGGCGATGCGCCCGCGCATGGCGATCAGCTGCGGGCTCGATGGCGACAGCACCCGCGCCATGGCCGCGGCATCGGCGCGCGCCGCCGCCAGCCGCGCTTCGATCTCGCCGACCAGCCCCTGGGTGCCGGCAGCGTTGCGCCCGGGATCGATGTCGCCGCGGCGGGTGCGGAAGCGCGTCAGCTGGCGCTGGATATCGGCAAGCTCGGCCTCGGCGGCAACGACCTCGCGCGACGCGGCAGTTCCGACGGCAGCAAGGGCACGGTCGTTGAACTGGTTGACGCGCGCTTCGCCGAGCGTGAGGAGCGCCGCCGCCAGCGCCTCGGCATCCTCGGGTCGGAAGGCGCGCACCGTCATCCGCGTCATCCCGGCATCAGGATCATAGGCGAGCGCCACCTGGCCGCGGTAATAGCGCAGCAGCGTTTCGGCGCGCGGCCGTTCGAACCACAGCCGCGACACGACATCGGCCTCGGGCCGGCGGAACATCGCGACGAGATCGATGCCGCGGCCACCCAGCGCGCGAACAGCGTCATGACTGAGCAGATATTCGCCGACGCCGCGGGTTTCGGCGGCGCCCGGCGTCAGCCCCGGCGCGCCGATCAGATCGACGAGGCTCGACGTGGCGCGCGGCGGCTGGACACCGCGGACGACGAACACCGCTTCCGATTCATACTGGTTGGCGGCGATGACGAGGAAGTACAGCGCCGCGAGCAGCGCCGGCACCGCGACGAACGCCGTGAACGACCAGTGCGGCCGCCAGCGCGGCGGCGCCGGTGGTGGCGGCACCGGCGCCCAGGCAGCAGTGCCGCCGGCGCCAACGTCAGGGGCATCGTCGTCGGCGCTGTCACGCGGCGCGAAAGGCAGTTGATCCATCAGCTCAGCTCGATGTGACGACGAACGGCTCTCAGTGACAGCATGCCCGCCAAGGTCAAGCCGAGGCACCAGGCGAGGATCGCCGGCAGGTCGACCATAACATCGCTGGCGGCGGCGAACATGCCGTGACGGGCAAGCTCGAAGATCTGCACCAGCGGCACCGGCGCCAGCAGGTCGCGGATCGGCCCCGGCAGCCAGGCGAGCACGAAGAACGCCCCGGACAGCGGCAGGCTGAGATAGAGCGCCGGATGCAGCAGCCGGGCAAAAAGCTGGCTGCGCTGCGCCGCCGCGGCGACGAGCATCGACAGCGCGAAGCTGAACCACAGCATCAACGACGCCGCGGCCAGCAGCACGCCGGGGCGCGCCGGCGGATCGGCGAGATCGAGCGCGATGGCGGCGGCGAGCAGCAGCGCCAGCGCCAGCAGCGTGCCCGCCGCCTCGAGCAGCGCGCGCGCCACCAGCATGTCGAACAGCGTCACGCGGCGGTGATGGAGTAGCGGCCGGTTGGCTTCGATCAGGCTTTCGGCGCGGCTGAGGATCGAGCGGAAGGCGATGAACAGGCCATAGCCGACCAGCACGAAGGGCACCGGCCGCAGCCCGCCGAGCGAGCGGATATGCTGGCCGGCGTGCAGGGTGGCGACAGCGACGGCGAGCAGCATCGGCTCGGCGAAGATCCACAGATAGCCGATATTGTCGCGCCCATAGCGGGTGTGGAGCTCGCGCATCATCAACGCGCCGATGACGCGCGTCTGGACACGCGCGCCGCGCAACGTCACTGATACGCCGGCCGCCGCGCTCACAGCCTGTCCAGAAAGGCGAAGGCGGCGGCGAAGTGCGTCGGCCAATCGGGCGCCCGCCAGCTGCCGAGGCGATCGAGCTGGGCGGCACGGCGCGCGCTGTTCGGCCTGACGTGATCGAGGATCGCCGCCTGCCAGCCCGGCCCGTCGAGGGGATCGAGGTAATCGGGAACGCCGCCGCCGACCTCGCGGTGCGCCGCCAGGTCCGACGCGATAACCGGCACGCCCAGCGCCAGCGCCTCGGCGACCGGCAGCCCGAAGCCCTCGGCGAAGCTCGGCATGACGACGACGCGCGCCCCGGCGATCAGCGCCGGCAGTTCGGCATCGGCGACGCGGCCGACTTCCTCGACATGCGCCGCGACGACCGAACAGCGATCGAGGCGATCGAAGATCTCGCGATTTTCCCAGCCGCGGCGCCCGGCGATGACGAGGCGGGGGATGTCGCGCGGCGGCAGCGTGTCGGCGAAGCGCCGCCAGACATCGAGCAGCAGCCGGTGGTTCTTGCGCGGCTCGATGGTGCCGAGGCACAGCACATAGGGCCGGATCGCCGCCGGCGGATGCAGCGGCGGACGCGGCGTCAGGCCGAGCGGCGCCACCAGCAGCGGCGGCGGCCGGGGCCCGAGATAGCGCGCCAGCGATTCGGCGGTCGCCGCCGAATTGACGATGATCCCGTCGGCAAGCTCGGCGACGGTGGCGAGGCGGCGGCGATGGCGAAGATCGCCGCCCGGCCGGGCATATTCGGGATAGTCGACAGGGATGGCATCATGGACGAAGGCCACCAGCCGCGTGCCCTGGCGGCGCAACTGCCCTGCCAGCAGCGGCTGGCGATCGAGCAACTGATGGGCAACGATCAGCCGGATGGCGCGCGGCGGCGGCGGCGCGCCGCGCCCGGCCCCCGGCAGCAGGTGGAGCAGCGGCGTCGCGCCCGGCGCGGGATGCG
>LJHX01000042.1 GCA_001295935.1 alpha proteobacterium AAP81b | reverse complement strand
CCAGCGCCGCGACGCCCCCGGCGGCGAGCAGTGCCAGCCCGGGGAGCAGCCGCGGCGGCGCCATCGGTTCGCCCTCGGCGCCGGCCTTCAGCGCCACTGCCGGCCGGGCGCGCGCCGCCTCGCGCGCCGGCAGCAGGCTGGCGAGCAGCGCGACGCCGATGCCGACGCCGGCAAAAACCGTGGCGGCAAGCGGCGGAAATTCGAGCACCGGCCGCGCCCCGCCGAAATAGCCGCCGCCGAGATCGCCGCCGACAAGGCGCACCACCCCGGTCGCGACGCCATGGCCGAGCGCCAGGCCGAGCGCCGCCCCCAGCACCCCGAGCACCAGCCCCTCGCCGAGCACCAGCCGGCTGAGCGCCGCCTGGCGCAGCCCGAGCACGCGCAGCAGCGCGAACTGCGGCCGCCGCCGCGCCACCGCAAGCGACTGCGCCGAAAACACCAGAAAGCCGCCGGTCAGCAGCGCCACCATCGCCAACATGCCGAGATTGAGGCGATAGGCGCGCGACAGCGCATCGCTCCGCTCGGCTTCGGCAGCGGCGCTGGCGAGCGCGGCGTCGGCGGGCAGCAGCGCTGCCAACCGCGCGGCAACGGCGTCCCTGTCGGCGCCATCGGCGAGGCGGACGTCGAGGCGGGTCAGCCGCCCCAACCGGCCGAAGCGCCATTGCGCCGTGGCGATATCGGTAACGGCGACGGCGCGCTCCCCCGCACCGGCAAGGCGGCCGGCGACGCGCAGCCGCCGTGACCGGCCGCCGGCAGCGACGACGATGTTGCCGCCAACCCGCGCGCCGGTGGCGCGCAGCGCGGCGGGCGACAGAAAGGCGCTTTCGAGGTCGAACCCCGCCGCCCGACCGGGGCCGCCCGCCGCCGGCACGCCGACCAGCCCGGGCGTCACGCCGAGCGCGCGCAGCGGGTCGATGCCGACGAGCGTCAGTCGGCCGGTGGCGGCGCCGCCGCCCTGCCCCGGCCGGCGCACCTGGCCAACGGTCGCCGCCAGCTCGACGACCGGGCTGACCGCCGCAACCCCGGCGACGCGCGCCACCCGGGGATAAAGCGCCTCGCCGAAGCCCGCCGGGCTGCGCGCGGCGATCTGCAGGTCGGCGCGGCCGCTGACCGTGCGCACCGCATTGCCGAAACTCGCCAGCGCCGCGGTGTTGACGAGGTGGACGGCAAAGCCGAGCGCCACGCCGACGGCGATCGCCAGCACCGCCACCGCGACCCGCACGGGCTGCGCCCGCCATTCGCCGACGATCAGCCAGCGCGCCGGGCGGAGGACGGCTTCGCCTGCCCCGGCAACGGCCACCTCAGCCATGCGGTTGGAGCCCGCCCGCCCCCAGCCGCAGCACGCGGTCGCACGCCGCGGCGGCGCGGTCGCTGTGGGTGACGATGATCGCCGCCGCCCCGCTGTCGTGCGCGGCGCCGATCAGCAGCGCCAGGATGCGGTCGGCGGTTTCGGGGTCGAGGTTGCCGGTCGGCTCGTCGGCGAGGATCAGCGCCGGGCGATGCACCAGCGCGCGGGCGATGGCGACGCGCTGCAACTCGCCCCCCGAAAGCACCGCCGGCAGCGCCTTGCCGCGCCCACCCAGCCCGACGCGCGCCAGCATCGCCTCGGCCTCGCCCAAGCCATCGGCGCCGAGCAGCGCCAGCGGCAACGCGACATTATGGGCAAGATCGAGATGCGGCAGAATGTGAAAGGCCTGGAAGACGAAGCCGATCGCCCGCCGCCGCAGCCGCGTCCGCGCATCGTCGTCGAGCCGCGCCAGATCCTCGCCGGCAATGACGATCGACCCGGCGTCGGCGGTATCGAGCCCGGCGATGAGGTTGAGCAGGGTCGATTTGCCGACCCCCGATTCGCCCATGATGGCGACGACCTCGCCCGGCGCCAGTGCCAGATCGAGGCGCGCAAACAGCGAACGCCCCGGCACCGCCTTGGCGAGGCCGGTGACCAGCAGGGGCGAAACATCGGCCATCCAGGCTGCTTAACGCAAAAAGTGACGCTGTGCCGCCCTGCCGCGATCGTGCGGCGCCATGTCCCCCGCGCGGGACTGTTGCCGTTGCGCATCGGGCGCGAGATCGTCGAAACGCAGGCGAAAAATCCTCGACCGCGATGGCATCGAAACGACCGCTCGCGCGTTGACCCGTTTCGAATGTCTCTATCCGTGCCCGATCGCCGCGAAAACGGCCCCGCCGTCGCCGCGATTCGGTGCGCGCACCGATGAAGTCGCCCCCCGTCGTCGCGCTGCCGCCGGGGCTGGCCGGCGAACGCTGGGCGCGCGCCATCGTCGAGAGCATCGCCGATGGTTTCATCGCCCTCGACGCCGAATGGCGGATCACCTTTCTCAATCGCCGCGGTGGCGATCTCGTCGCGCCGCTGATCGCCGGTATCGACGATGTCCGCGGCCGCGATTTCTGGGAAACTTTCCCCAGCACCGCCGATACAGCCTTCGGCGCGGCCTTCCGCCGGGCGCGCGAAATCGGCGAGCCGCAGAATGTCGAGGACTGGTACGAGCCCCTCGGCAGCTGGTTTGACGTCCGCTGCTATCCGCATGAGGATGGCCTTGCCGTCCACTTCCTCGATATCGGCCCGCGCAAGCGCGCCGAGCTGGCGTTGCGCGACAGCGAGGCACGCGCCGCGGCGCGGGTTGCCGAACTCGAAGCACTCTACCGCGAGGCGCCGCTTGGCCTTGGCCTGCTCGATCGCGACCTGCGCTTCCAGCGCATCAATGCGGCGCTCGCCGAAATGAACGGCTTCGCGATTGCCGAGCATCTCGGCAAGCAGGTCTGGGAACTCCTTCCCGACTTGCAGGCAAGCGCCGAGCCGATGCTGCGCGACGTCATCGCCACCGGCATGGCGCGTCGCGATGTCGCCGTTTCGGGGCAAACCCCGGCCCAGCCCGGCGTCACCCGCCATTGGAACGAACAATTCTATCCTGTCCGCGACGCCGACGGCGGGGTGACCGGCATCGGCATCGTCTGCGAGGAAGTCACCGAGAAGCGCCGCGCCGCCGCCGCGCTCGCCGAGCGCGAGGCACTGATGCGGGCAAGCTTCGAAAGTGCCGCGGTCGGCTTCGCCCAGCTCTCGCCCGATGGCCGCTGGCGCCACGTCAACAAGGCGCTTGCCGCGATCCTGGCGCGGCCTGTCGCCGACCTGCGCGGCACCTCGTTCCGCGACATCACCCACCCCAACGACATTGCCACCGATGAAGACGTGCTGGCGCGACTGACGGCCGGCGAGATCGACTCGGCGTGGCTGGAAAAGCGTTTCCGGCGCGGCGATGGCGGCACCGTCCATGCCGAGGTGACGGTCGGCAGCGTCCGCGATACCGCGGGCGCGGTCACCTCGCTGGTGGCGACAATCCAGGACATCAGCGCGCGCAAGGCCGCCGAAGCGGCGTTGCAGGCCAGCGAGCAGCGCTTTCGCGGGCTTGCCGACAATATCGACCAGCTCGCCTGGATCGCCGACCACCAATGGGAGATCACCTGGTACAACCAGCGCTGGCATGATTTCACCGGCACGACGCTCGACGAAGTGCGCGGCTGGGGCTGGCAGGCGGTGCACCACCCCGATCACGTCGACCGCGTCGTCACCAGCGTGCGCCGCTCGCACGCCAGCGGCGAGCCCTGGGAGGATACCTTCCCGCTGCGCCGCCACGATGGCGAATACCGCTGGTTCCTGTCGCGCGCCCAGCCGGTGCGCGACGCCAATGGCGACGTCACGTCGTGGTTCGGCACCAATACCGATGTCACCGACCAGCTGGCGCGCGAGGCGCAGGTGCGGCTGCTGATGCGCGAGGTCAACCACCGCTCGAAGAACATGCTCGCGGTGGTGCACGCCGTGGCGCGCCAGACGCTGGCGATCAGCCCGGAAGATTTCGTCGCGCGCTTCGACCAGCGCATCCTGGCACTGGCGGCGGCGCATGACCTGCTCGTCGACAGCGACTGGCGCGGCGTCGATCTCGGCGCGCTGATCCGCTCGCAACTGGCGCATTTCGGCGACATGATCGGCGCGCGGATCGTGCTGAGCGGGCCGCCGGTGCGGCTGACCTCGGCGGCGGGGCAGATGATCGGCATGGCGATGCACGAGCTTGCCACCAATGCCGGCAAATATGGCGCGCTGCGCGACACCCAGGGCCGGGTCGGCATCGGCTGGCAGGCGTCGGCCGACGGGCTGGCGATCGAGTGGATCGAGCGCGACGGCCCGCCGGTCGAGGCGCCGGCGCGGGCGGGCTTCGGCTCGCGCGTCATCGGCCA